>JAGGZY010000008.1 GCA_021161775.1 Dehalococcoidales bacterium | reverse complement strand
GCCAGTGTAGTATTCATCTTCCAGTTACCAGCAATTATCGGGATACGCATTTTAAGCCTCCTAAGCCCCGAATTTAGTCAGCCTTAGGGCATGAGCCATCGCCAGAGGCATAATCTCGGTGGCTAGGAAACGCCCTAACCCTCCCCCGATACAGGCTAACTCACTAAACTCAGTTACCCCATCAGGACGACACCACTTAGAGTGTAACAGCACCGGCACCGCATGCCAGCTATGCGCCTTGAGCCTAGCTGGCGTGGAGTGGTCACCGGTAATCACTAAAACATCAGGATTAATATCAGTTAGGCAGGATAAAGCTTTATCTACTTCCTCAATAACGCTGACCTTGCGGTCAAAATTACCATCTTCACCAGCACTATCCGTTCCTTTGATATGGATGAAGAAAAAGTCGTAGCTAGCGTAGTTTTGTTTCAGGATGTTAAATTCGTCTTCAATACTGGCTCCGGTATCTAGAATCTCCATACCGACTAACCTGGCTAGCCCCCGATACATCGGATAGACCGCGATTGCCGCTGACCTTAATCTATAGATCTCCTCTATGGTAGGGAATTGGGGACTTCGAGAAAAACCACGAAGTAGAATCATATTCGCCGGGTGCTGGTCGGCTAAAGCCTTCTTTGCCTGAGCCACAAATTGATTACCAATATCAGCCATTCTAGCTGCTTCTGGTTTGAGGGCAGTGATAGTTTTCGGTAAAACCCTAATCTGCTGCGGGTCCGAATCAGTAACTGCGGCATCGAGCCCTTCCCCACGAAACACCACGACGAAGCGGTGGTCTTTTACCGGGCGCACCAGAGCCCTGACATTAGCTACTGTCATTCCATCGAGCATCTGGCATAGCTTGGCACACTGTTCAGTAGAAATACGACCGGCACGACGGTCGATAACCAAACCATCTTTATTAATAGTGCTGAAATTACCTCGTGCTGCGATGTCTCCGGATTCAAGGTTAAAGTCAATGCCAATCGTCTCCAGTACCCCCCTCCCGATGTTAAAGCGGATGGGGTCATAGCCGAATAACGCCAGATGCCCCGGCCCACTACCCGGGGTTATCCCTCGTCTCACTGGGTCAGCCAAACCGCATATCCCCTCGGTAGCTAAGTGGTCAAGATTGGGAGTAGTAGCTGTTTCCAGCTCAGTTCGGCCGGTATCGGGATTAGGCAAGCCTCCCAAGCCATCGAGAACCAGCAGTATAATCTTGCTGGAGGCAGGCTGAGCTAATTTCTGTATCAATTCAAAATTGGTCATCTTAACTCCTTATCTGATAGAGCTTCTACCCCAGGTAGAACCTCACCACCAAGGAATTTAAGTGATGCCCCACCCCCAGTAGAGACGAAAGTCATTCGGTTAGCCAATCCCATATGGACCGCTATCTCAGCGGTAGAACCACCCCCAATAATAGTGGTGGCATGGAGATTAGCCATTACCCTAACGATACTTTTTGTCCCCTCAGCGAACTGAGGGAGCTCATATATACCCATTGGGCCATTCCAGAAAACTGTCCGGCACTTTTGAAGTATCTGGCGAAAGTTATCTATCGTTTTGGGGCCCAGGTCAACAATCCGCTTATCGCGGGGGATATCCAGTATCGATACTACCTTGAAGGCTGTTTTGGGGCTAATTTCGTCAGCAACAACCACATCAATCGGCAGTAGTAAACGGACGCCATTTTCCAAGGTTCTCTTTATCAGTCGGGTAGCCACCTCCAGTCTGTTTTCCTCAATCAGGGATAGCCCTATCTCGAAGGATTTAGCCTTCAGGAAGGTGGCTGCCATACCGCCACCGATGAGAAGATAGTCTACCTTATCCATGGTATTTTCGATCATACTAATCTTATCACTTATCTTAGCACCACCGAGCAGTAAGCCGAAGGGATGGTCAGGATTCTGAAGCAGATTGCCCAGGGTCTCAATCTCCTTCTTGAGCAGTAATCCAGCTACTGAAGGCAGGTATTTAGTCACCCCGACCACGGAGGCATGGGTACGGTGAGAGGTACCGAAGGCATCATTAACATAGATGTCAGCTAACGATGCTAGAGCATGGGCGAAGGAAGTATCGTTCTGCTCTTCCTCAGGGTAGAAACGAATATTCTCCAGGAGCAGGATGTCACCCTCCTTTAGCTCGGCTACCGCTTTTTGCACCTCCGGTCCAATAGACTGCCGGGCAACCTTTACCGG
The DNA here is from genome assembly GCA_021161775.1 of Dehalococcoidales bacterium. GTDB lineage: Bacteria > Chloroflexota > Dehalococcoidia > Dehalococcoidales > UBA5760 > UBA5760. The sequence continues at coordinate 1,000 of JAGGZY010000008.1, read as the reverse complement.
ACGCCCTAGAATTCGTGACAGATGCTGGGCAACTATCCCCAAGCGTAGCTTTTCTATCACCCTTCCCCGGGGGCGACCCAGATGGGAACAGAGAATAATTCGAGCATGGTGGTCAACAAGATAGTTGATGGTGGGCAGTGTTGCTTTGATACGACTGTCATCGGTAATAACCTGGCCCTTTTCATCCAGAGGGACATTAAAATCAACCCGTACTAAAACCCGTCGGTGACTGACCTTAATGTCCTGAATGGTCTCTTTATTCATTACCCCTCCCTTTGGCATAAGCCCGTAAAAAATATCAGGCGTAGATTAAGACACCTGATAGCATAGTTTTCCGCAGTCTAGTTATTGTATTATATAGACTATATATCATTAGCTGACAGGAAAGTTTACTACATTACCAGCGGCTTAGTAAACTATCTGAAGATAATCAGTATTAGGGAGAGATGTGCACCTCAGTAGTATTCTGAATACGTTGTTAGACTTAGGCTTGTCTAAAGAGACTATCGTAGTCATTATCTCAACCTTACCTATTGTTGAACTCCGCGGGGCACTACCAGTAGCAATAAACGTTTTTCACCTCTCTTGGCATCGTGCCCTTCCCCTAGCAATTGCCGGCAATCTTATCCCGGTGCCCCTGCTATTGCTGTTCTTCGGCGCCATTTCACGGCGGCTAAGCCGAATAGGTATCTTTAGAAGATGGATTAACTGGCTTGAAGAACACTCCAGGCAGCGGGGTAAAATTATAGAAAGATATAAGCGACTCGGGCTGATACTGCTGGTGGCAATTCCCCTACCCTTCACTGGCGCCTGGACAGGTTCACTGGTAGCCACCATTTTTGAGGTAAGATTCAGACAAGCTTTTCTAGCTATTCTTACTGGTGTATGTATTGCTGGAGCCATTGTTACCGCTATCTGTCTCCTGGCTCTCAAATGGCTATAACGACGGGCAGTATCTTGACCTATCAGTTAGCCCGTGCTACATTTTAACCGTGAGCAG
>JAGGZY010000029.1 GCA_021161775.1 Dehalococcoidales bacterium | reverse complement strand
ATTTTGATGATATCATGGTGGTGGAGGCAGGCAAGGCAGTAGCTTTTGATAGGGAGAAAGCCGCGGCAGTGCTAAACCGTAGTGAGGTACCGATAAGGTTGGCGCTTAATCTGGGGGCGATGACGGCAACTGCCTGGGGTTGTGACCTGTCGGAGGAATATGTCACCATTAATAGTGAATATACAACATAGGGATTTATCTTTAGGAGTCTGTTATCAGGGGTAAGGTTTGAATAAGGTTACCGTAGTTAAGATTGGTGGCTCGACGCTGGATAATTATGCTGCCGTTACTGGGGATATTGCCCAGCTTCAGCGGCAGGGAAAGGCGCTGGTGATAGTTCACGGTGGGGGTAAACGAATAACCGAATGGCTATCAGAGAGGGGTGTGGCTACCCGTTTTTGGCAGGGGGAGCGGATAACCGATACGGCAACTCTTGAGGTGGTGATTGCGGTACTAGGGGGCTTGGTCAATAAGCAGATAGTGGCGGCGATTAACAGTCAGGGGGGGCGGGCAGTGGGGCTCAGCGGAGCTGATGGCTCGCTGATTCGGGGCAAGATTAAGGCTCCGGCATTAGGTTATACCGGCGCTGTGGTCAGGGTAAATCCAGCGCCACTAGAGATGCTACTCCAGGCAGGCTATATCCCGGTAGTGACTTCGATAAGCCTCAATCTACAGGTTGAGTCAGATGAAACGGCAAGGCTGCTTAATATTAATGCTGATGCTGTAGCTGGTGAAATTGCGGCGACGATAGTTGCCGAGAGGCTTATCCTGCTAACCGATGTGGATGGCGTCAGGGATAGGTCGGGTAGATTAATACCGGAATTATCGACTAGCGAGGTTGGGGCATTGATTACCTCCGGAGTGATTTCGGGGGGGATGATTCCTAAGGTCAACGCTTGCTTGAGGGCATTAACGACTATTCCGATGGCAAGTATTATTGATGGCAGGCAACCCCACGCTCTACTGGGGGAGCTAGAGAATGGTGGCTTCGGCACCACGATGCGACTCTAAAAGATGGAGTTAGAGGAGTGAAAATGACTCACTGGCAGGAGCTGGAACATCGCTACTTTATGCATACCTTTAACCGTATCCCGGTAACCCTGGTTAAGGGACGGGGGGTAAGGGTGTGGGATGAGGATGGTCGGGAATACTTGGATTTTGTTGGTGGTTGGGCAGTAGATAGCCTGGGGCACTGTCCTTCAGTGGTGGTTGATGCGGTAACCAGGCAGGTTAAGACGCTTATCCATACCTCAAACCAATTTTATACTATTCCTCAGATTCAGCTGGCGGAGCTTTTGGTTCAGCATAGCTGTCTGGATAAGGTCTTTTTCAGTAACAGCGGGGCTGAAGCGAATGAGGGTGCGATTAAGTTAGCCCGTCGCTATGGAAAACAACATCTGAATGGAGCCTACGAGGTGATTACGACCAGTAGTTCGTTTCATGGTCGCACTCTGGCGATGGTGGCTGCCTCGGGGCAGGCTAAGTTTCAGTTGCCCTATGTTCCGTTACCGGTTGGCTTTATTAATGTGGAGTATAATGATGTCAATGCAATAAAGCAGGCGACCACCGATAAAACCTGCGCTGTAATGCTGGAGCCGTTACAGGGGGAGGGTGGGGTCAATCTGGCTGATGAAGGCTACCTAGTCGCGGTGCAAAAGTGGTGTGAACAGAAAGGCATTCTGTTTATTCTGGATGAGATTCAGACCGGGATGGGGCGAATCGGAACCCTGTTTGCTTATCAGCAGTACGGCGTTGAACCTGATATAATGACCCTGGCTAAAGGGCTGGCTAGCGGGATGCCCATTGGGGCTATTCTGGCTAAGGATAGGGCTGCCGTATTTACTCCCGGGGAGCATGGTTCTACCTTCGGAGGGAATCCGGTAACCTGTGCTGCTGGTTATGCTGCGCTAAAATATATTATTGAACACGATATTGCTGGGAATGCCCGAAGGGTGGGCCAGCATCTTGCCGCCGAGCTTAATCGGTTAAAGCAGAAATATCCGTTGGTAGCCGATGTCCGGGGGCGGGGGCTACTGATGGCGATGGAATTTAGCCGTGATATTGCCTCACCAGTGGTAGTCGGCTGTCTGGATAGGGGGTTATTAGTTAATCGGCTAAAGCCTAATGCGTTGCGCTTTATGCCTCCGCTGGTTATTAATAATGATGAGATTGATGAAGGGATAGAGATTCTGGATAAGGTATTATTGACGGTTGGTGATTGAGTATGGAGGTTAAAAAGATTGCTACTGAGAGGACCGAGTTACTGAAAACGGAATACGAGGACTATGTTACTGTGGAGGGGATGAGACTCCACTATGTAGCCTGTGGTGTTGGCTCTCCGCTATTACTGCTTCACGGTTTTAGCGAATTCTCAGGGACCTGGGAGCTTAACCTACCTTTCTTAAGTAACTACTATCGAGTATATGCTATCGATCTTCCGGGGCACGGACTGTCGGATAAACCTGAGGTTAGCTACCAGATTTCCTTTTTCACCGAGTCGGTTATTGGTTTTATGCAGGCTCTGGGGATAAGCCGAGCCAGTCTGATAGCGCATTCTTTCGGTGGAGCGGTAGCTATCAAGGTAGCGGTTGATTCTCCGGAGAAGGTGGCTCGGCTTATCCTGGAGACTAGCTTCGGTTTAAGTGATGATGTATCCTTGCTGCATAGGCTATGTACTGTGCCGGTCTTTAGCGATACTGATATTACGGAGTCAGAGGTGGAGTCAGCCCTGGAACACAGGATGAGGATGGAGTTCTATAATCCTGACCTGGCGGCTAAGGAGATGGTTAATCGTAGTTACCAGTTTATGATGATACCGGAGATGAAGCGGGTATCACTGAGTATTCTGCGTAGCTGGATAGGTGGTGAGGGCTTAAGACCTGAGGTAATGATGCTAGGCCGGCTCCACCAGATTAAATCACCGACCCTGCTTGTTCACGGGGTGCAGGATAATATCCACCCCGTAGAACTATCGCGGCAGGCGGCTAAACTCATTCCGGGGGCTAAACTGAAGATATTTGATAAGTGTGGTCACTGCCCGCATATTGAAAAGGCGGCTGAGTTTAATTATGTGGTAAGGGCATTTCTAGCAGCGAATTAGAATCTGTAATAATTAAGTTTAAGGGAGGTTTATGGTGTCGGATAAAGTAATCTTGGCTTATAGTGGGGGTCTGGATACTTCAGTAGCTATCCGCTGGCTCAGAGAGAAGTATGGCTGGGATGTTATTGCGGTTGCGGTTGATGTTGGTAATGAGGCTGACTTTACCCTGATTAAGCAGAAGGCGGTGAATGTTGGTGCCATAAAGGCGATAGTGCTGGAGGCTAAGGATTCGTTTATCAATGACTATGTCTTTCCTGCCCTCAAAGCGAATGCTGTTTATGAAGGGGAATATCCGCTGGGTACGGCGCTGGGGCGTCCCTTGATTGCCAAGTTGTTAGTCGAGGAGGCTAAGAAGGAGGGCGCAGTAGCTATTGCTCATGGTTGCACCGGGAAGGGAAACGACCAGGTGAGGATTGAAGTGGCGATTAATGCTCTGGCTCCTAATATCAAGATTCTGGCTCCGGCTAGGGAATGGGGGATGACCCGCCAGCAGACTATTGATTATGCTAAACGCTATGGTATTCCGATACCGATTACATCAAGTAGCCCCTATTCCCTTGATGAAAGCCTCTGGGGAAGGGCTATTGAGTGTGGGGTTCTGGAAGACCCATGGAATGAACCCCCAGATGATGCTTATAGCTGGACAAAATCACCGGATGAGACCCCCGATGAGCCGGCATATATCGAGATTGATTTTGAAGGCGGTATCCCGGTGGCAGTTAACCAGCAGCGGCAGGATGGGGTTAGTCTGGTAGGGTATCTAAATGAGCTGGCGGGTAGGCACGGTGTAGGCCGCATTGACCATCTGGAGAGCCGACTGGTAGGGATAAAATCGAGGGAGATTTACGAGGCGCCGGCGGCTATCGTATTGCTTCAGGCACATCAGGCACTGGAAACAATGACCCTGTCCAGGGACCAGCTAAGTTTTAAGCGGCGGGTAGCTGAGGAATATGCCAATCTTATCTATAATGGTTACTGGTTTAGTGGATTGCGTCAGGACCTTGCTGCCTATGTTGAGTCTTCACAACGCTTTGTTACCGGGACCGTCAGGCTTAAGCTATTTAAGGGGAATTGTAGTGTGGTCGGGCGTAAATCGCCATTCTCACTGTATAATTATGGACTGGCGACCTATGATAAAGGGGATAGGTTTGACCAGAGCGATGCTGCTGGTTTTATTCACCTCTGGGGGCTGCCGGTTAAGACTCAGTCCCAGGTACAGTGGGCAGATAGAACCAAGCCGTAGTTAGCCGATTAAAGATAAAGGAGGGGGTAGATGAGCCTGATTCGGGGGCGGTTTCATAAGGCGGCGGACAAATTGGCGGCGGAATACACTGCCTCTAGCTCTGTTGATTGGCGGCTATACCCCTATGATATTAAGGGCAGTATTGCCCATGTCAGAATGCTAGCCAAGCAAAAAATAATCTCGGAAAAAGAGGCAGAGATGATTACTGAGGGACTAGCCTCGATTCGGGAAGAGATGGAGCAGGGCAAATTCCAGTTTAGGGTGGAGCAGGAAGACATCCATATGAGTATTGAAGCCCGACTCATTGAGAAGATAGGCGAGGTGGGTAGAAAGCTCCATACGGCTCGCTCCCGAAATGACCAGGTAGCCCTGGATTTGCGTCTGTTTACTAAGGAAGCAATCTCGGAGACCATAACTAGATTAAGGAAACTCCAACAGGCGCTGGTTAATCTGGCGGAAAGGAATAAAGATGTCACTCTGCCAGGGTATACCCATCTGCAACCAGCCCAACCGGTGCTACTGGCGCATCACCTACTAGCCTATTTTGAGATGCTGAGTCGGGATGCTGGCCGATTTAGTGATTGTCGGAGGCGGGCTGATGTTATGCCACTGGGTAGTGGGGCGGTAGCCGGGGTAGCCTATAATATTGACCGGGATTTTTTGGCTAGTGAGCTGGGTTTTAGCCGGCTAAGTCAGAATAGCATTGATGCTGTCTCGGATAGGGATTTTGTGGTCGAGTACGAGGCGGCGGCTAGCCTATGTATGATGCATCTCTCCCGACTGGCGGAGGAGGTTATCCTGTGGTCATCAGCAGAATTTGGTTTTATTGAGCTTGATGATGCTTATGCTACTAGCAGTAGTATTATGCCTCAGAAGAAGAATCCTGATGTTGTTGAGCTAGCTCGAGGGAAAACGGGGCGGGTATATGGTCGACTGATGGCGATGCTGGCGATGATGAAAGCGCTTCCCTTGTCCTATGATAGGGACCTTCAGGAGGATAAAGAAGGGTTGTTTGATACGGTGGATACCCTGCTAAGCACATTAGAGGTAATTACCGGGGTAATTAAGACAGTGAAGTTAAATACTGAAAATATGGAGCGGGCGGCGGGGCGAGATTATATTCTAGCCACCGACCTGGCTGATTATCTGGTTAGTCGGGGGGAAGCCTTTCGCTCGGCTCACAATATAGTGGCGAGGCTGGTAAGCTATGCCATAGATAGGGGCAAATCGTTTCGTGAACTCAGCCTCGATGAGTATCAGGGGTTTTCTCCTCGGTTTGGCCAGGATGTTTATTCTATTACAGTAGCGTCGTCGGTTGCCGCTAGGGATGTTATTGGCGGCACGGCGCCATCACAGGTAGCGCGGGCACTATCTCGAGCTAAAAAACTACTCGGAGAAGTTGAGGGTGAAGGATGGTCCTAAAGTAAAGCTGGCGCCGTCTATCCTGTCGGCTGATTTTAGCTGTCTTGGGGAGCAGGTGGCTGAGGCGACTAAGGCGGGGGCTGATTATATCCATATTGATGTTATGGATGGTCATTTTGTGCCCAAGATAACTATCGGGGCGCCGGTAGTAGCGGCGATTCGCCGCTGGACTCATCTGCCGTTGGATGTCCATCTGATGGTAGAGTCTCCCCAGCCTCAAATTAAGCAGTTTGTTGATGCCGGGGCAGATATTATTACGGTTCATATTGAAGCTGACCCTGATGTTAGCGGGCTGGTGCGGGAGATTAAGCGAAGGGGGGTTAGGGTAGGGGTGGCACTTAACCCGGTGACTCCGATAAGGGCGGTTAGTAAAATTCTTGCCGAGCTTGATTTAGTTCTGGTAATGACAGTTAATCCCGGTTCAGCTGGGCAGCCCTTCATCGAGGGGATGTTAGATAAAATAGCTTGCCTGCGGGCTGAATTGGATAAACAAAAGCTAGCTGCTGAGCTGGAGGTGGATGGAGGTATTAATACGAGGACGGCTTCTCGGGTGGTTGAGGCAGGAGCCAGGGTGCTGGTAACCGGGGCAGCAGTATTTAATTCTCGACAGACGGTAGGGCAGGCGCTAGAGGAAATACAAGTTAGCTTAGGTGTTAAGAAGCGGCTTTTTTAGCTATCTTATATTGGGTGCGCAGGCATCGGGTACACAGATTGAGGCGTTTCCGCTCTCCGTTTATGGTAAGGGTAACTGGATGGATATTGGGCAGCCAGTGGCGGTTGGTACGATGTTTAGAGTGACTTACATTATGACCAAACTGGGGGGTTTTCCCACACAAATCACATTTCATAACGGTATAACTACCTCTTTACTGTTAAGTAGGTTTGGTGTAGAATTCTAATTAATGAGGATATATTCTCATTACGGTACCAAGTAGTGTAATATTATCATAGCTGAGCCAGCTTGGCAAGGCTTTGAAGGAATGAGTCCTCCTCTTGGAGAGGAAAGTGGTAGTTGACTAAGAGGGTAGCAGAATCTCTATAAATGGAGGGTGGTATGAGCCAGGTGAAGTTACTTAGTGGGCGAGAGCTAAGGGATATGTTTGTAGCGGCTACTGATTGGCTAGAGAAGAATGCGCCTGAGGTTGATGCGTTGAATGTTTTCCCGGTGCCTGATGGGGACACCGGGACTAATATGACGCTTACCATGCGGTCTACCCTTGAGGAAGCCTTCAGGGCTCCTGACCACAGCACCTCAGCAGTGGCTGAAGCCATCGCCAAGGGGGCGTTGATGGGGGCGCGGGGTAATAGTGGAGTAATTCTATCCCAGATTTGGCATGGGCTGGCTAAGGGTTTAGCCGGTAAGGAGCTATTTACTGGTAGAGATTTTGCCAAGGCGTTAACGATAGCCTCGATGGAAGCGTATAAAGGGATAGATAATCCGGTAGAGGGTACTATTCTTACCGTGGCTAAGGATATGGCGGCGGCAGCTAGGTCTCAGGTTGATAATGGTGAAGATGATATAATGCTGGTTGTAGAAGCAGCAGTTAAGGCGGGTAGGGAATCAGTGGCTAACACCCCTAATCTGCTGGCGGTATTGAAGGAGGCGGGGGTAGTTGATGCTGGCGGGCAAGGCTTATACACCATTCTGGAAGGTGCCCTCCATTATCTTAAGGGTGAGGTAGCCGAGGCGCAGTTGGGTAAGCCAGGAATAATTGTTAGTAATGTACCGATGCTGGCGAAGACGGCACAAATGATGGCCGCTGATGAAAATCCTTATGGGTATTGCACCTCCTTTATCATCAAGGGACAGGAGCTTGACCCCGATAAAATTAGGTTAAAGCTAAAGAAGAAGGGGGAGTCGCTGATTGTAGTTGGTGATAAGTCAGTGGTCAGGATTCATATCCATAGCCTGGACCCGGGTGGTGTGCTCCATATGGCTACCTCGTTAGGTACGGTACATCATGTTAGTATTCAGAATATGGATGAACAACATCAGGATTTTGTGGAAGCACAGCAGGGGGATATACCGGCGGCTGATATTGGGGTGATAGCAGTGGTTTCTGGGGAGGGATTGGCGTCGGTGTTTACCAGTCTGGGGGTAATGGCAGTCGTTCCTGGAGGACGAACGATGAACCCAAGTACCAAGGATTTGTTGCAGGCAGTAGAGGCGGTGGCATCAGATAAGGTTATTATTTTGCCGAATAACAAAAATGTAATCCTGGCGGCTAGGCAGGTTCAGGCGCTGACAGAAAAAACAGTCAAGATAATGCCGACGAGGACAATCCCGCAGGGGATAGCTGCATTGTTGGCGTTTAACAGTGAGCTGGACATGGAGACAAACCTTCAGGCAATGAAGAAGGCACGGTTAGCGGTAAAGTCTATTGCGATTGCTCGGGCAGCGCGCTCCACCCAGCTAGGCAAATTGCAAATTAAGAGGCGACAACCCATCGGATTTCTGGATGGGCGTTTGGTAGCTGTTGCCGATAGTCTGGTTGGGGTTTTGGCTAAGACCTTAGCCCGGCTAGATTTAGCTAAGGCTGAGGTAATTACTGTTTATTACCAGAATGATAGCGGACGGTTAGAGATTGGACCACTTATAGGCAGTCTCCGTGAAAAATATCCCCAGTTGCAGATTGAGCTGCTTCGAGGAGAACAGCCTCACTATAACTACATTGTTTCAGTAGAGTAGTGGCGGGATTTACCAGTGATGGTTGAGATTATTACCGATAGTATCTGTGACCTTCCATCTCAGCTAACCGAACAGCCGGGTATTACCGTAATCCCTCTAAATATTCTCTTTGGTAAAGAGTTCTACCGTGATGGGATTGATCTGACGACTGAGGAGTTCTACCGTCGGCAATCTGAAGGGGTGGTTATCCCGGTTACCTCGGCACCAACGCCATCCACCTTTGCCGAAGCCTATGATAGGCTGGCTGAAGCGACCGATGAAATTCTGGTTATTACCATCAGTTCCGAGCTTAGTGCTACCTATAAGGCAGCAGTAGTGGCGATAGGGTTGATGAAGAAGAGATGTCGAGTGGAGGTGGTCGATTCCCGGTGGGCGATTAGTGCTGAAGGGCTTATCGTGGTTACGGCAGCTAAGGCGGTACGAGCCGGAGCTAACCTTGATGAGGTGGTGGCGGTGGTTCAGCGCAGTATCCGGCGGGTTGATATGCGAGCTACTTTTGATACCTTGGAGTATCTAAAAAGAGGGGGACGCATTGGTGCTGCTAGTGTCTTGTTAGGGTCAGTGCTTAATGTAAATCCAATTATAACTATAAGGAATGGTATTATTCATCCGGCGGGTAGGGAACGTTCCCGGGCTAAAGCAATAGATTATCTGTGTAATTTTGCCATGAGCTATTCTCATATTGAGGAAATGGCGATAGAGGATGCTACTACCCCTGGCGATGCCGAGGAATTAGCTGAACGGCTCAGTGCCAAATTTCCTAAAGAGCGTATCTACCGATGTAAGACGAGCCCTGTAATCGGTACCAATACCGGACCTCATGTTCTGGTTCTATCGCTGATAGGGGATAGGTAAATTTACCGGACTGAACGGAGGCAGGGTTTTGGCGATAGATGTTAAGCCACTGCGTAACATTCTCGAACTGGAACGCCGCAGGGGTTACCCCAATCGGGCAGTAATTGGTGGTGTGGATAAATTCCTTCATTATTGGTCGGCTCAGGCTATCGAATCGGTAATCAATCCCAGGCTACAGGCTCGTTTCCGTCGGCTCAAGCTGATTAATTCCCATTATGCCTCGCTAACCCCATCGCAACGTGAGCAGTGGGCTGGTGAGGTGCTGGGTTTTTTAATCGAATTAGAGTCCCCAAATAGTGTAAAAGAGATATCTAGCCAACCTCCTGCTGTCCCGAAGTCAACCCCAACACCAAAGCCACTTTCGGCAGTAACTGGCTCTCTGGATTCACCGATTACAGTGGTTAAGGGCATCAGCTTAAATCTAGCTGCCAGGTTTAATAAACTGGGGGTGAGCACCATTCGTGACCTGCTCTATTTTTTCCCGCATCGCCACCTTGACTATAGTCAGAAGAAATCTATTTCCCAGCTTGAGGAGGGTGAAGAAGAGACCATTATAGCTAATATCTGGCAGGCTCGTGAGGTCAGGTTGGGTGGGCGACGCAGTACCGAGGCTATTGTTGGTGATGAAACGGGCAATGTTAGGATTGTCTGGTTTAATAATCCCTATCTGGTAAAAAGGCTAACGGTCAATACCCGGGTGGTTATCAGTGGTCGGGTAAGCCAGTTTAATAATCGGTATGTATTTGAATCTCCTGAGTGGGAACTAGTAAGTGATGAGGATTTAATCCATACCGGACGGCTGGTGCCGGTCTATTCGCTGACCCGAGGATTACATCCTCGCCAAGTGAGAAAGCTCATCAAGGGGGTGATTGACCAATGGATGGGGCAGGTAGCAGATTTCTTGCCCCAAGAGGTTAAAAATAGGTGCCACCTTCTAGGGCTTGACGAGGCTATCGGGCAGGCCCATTACCCCGATGATGAATCACTGAAGGCTGAGGCAAGGCGGCGGCTGGCGTTTGATGAGTTATTCCTTCTCCAGTTAGGGGTGCTGGATAAGAAACGCCACTGGCAACAGAGCCAGCCGGGTAGGCCGTTTGAGGTTAAGTCGGTAGTGCTGGATACCTTTGTCGGGTCGTTGCCCTTTAAACTAACCTCGGCTCAGCAGCAGGTGCTTGGGGAGTTGCTGGCCGATTTACAGAAGTCACTACCAATGTCTCGCCTGTTGCAGGGGGAGGTAGGTAGTGGTAAGACAGTGCTGGCGACGGCCTCCCTGCTGATGGCAGCAGCTAACGGCTATCAGGGGGCGTTAATGGCGCCTACTGAGATTCTGGCAGAACAGCATTTCCGAACCATTCGTCAGCTTCTCTCTAGAATTGGGCAGGAGAAAAAAGATACCGATTACCTCTATAGCTATACTGATATTCTATCCCGCCCCTTTACCGTAGCCCTGCTTATTGGTAATGTTAACCTGAAGCGAAAGCAGAAACTGCGTCAGCAGCTCCAGGATGGGGGGGTAGCTCTGGTTATCGGCACCCATGCCCTTATTCAGCAGGGGGTAGAATTCCATCGTTTGGGACTAGCGGTGATTGATGAGCAGCACCGTTTCGGGGTTGTCCAGCGCTCAGCCCTCCGTCAGAAGGGGTTTAATCCTCATATTCTGGCGATGACGGCGACCCCTATCCCTCGCACCTTAGCCCTGACCCTGTACGGCGACCTTGACCTGTCGGTGATTGATGAGCTGCCCCCGGGAAGGCAGGTAATAAAGACCCGATGGCTCAAGCCAGAGCAGCGCCGCAGTGCCTACGCCTTTGTGCGTAAACAGGTGGCTGAGGGGCATCAGGCATTTATTATCTGTCCACTGGTTGAGGAGTCGGCGGCAATCCAGGCAAAGGCGGCGGTGACTGAATATGAATATCTGTCCCGGGAGGTTTTCCCCGACCTGAAATTAGGCTTACTCCACGGGCGGATGAGTTCGGTGGAGAAGGATAGGGTGATGCGACACTTCCACGCTGGCGAGCTGGATATTCTGGTGTCAACCTCAGTGGTTGAGGTAGGCATAGATGTGCCTAATGCTACGGTAATGATGGTGGAGAGTGCTGACCGTTTCGGACTCTCGCAACTACACCAGTTTCGGGGTAGGGTGGGACGGGGTAAGGACCAGAGCTACTGTATGCTGCTTGCTGAGAAGCCTTCCGAAATAGCCAGCCAGCGACTTGACATAATAGAGAGGGTTCAGGATGGTTTTCAGCTGGCTGAGGAGGACCTGAAGCTGCGTGGTCCCGGCGAGTTCTTTGGCACCCGGCAGAGCGGGTTACCTGACCTGCGGATGGCGAAACTCTCTGATGTGGCAATACTAGAGCTGGCTCGCCGTGAAGCAATAAGACTCTTTGAAGTAGACCCGACTTTAGAAAAGCCTGAACACCAGCTGCTAACCCGGGAGCTAGCTCGGGTGTGGCCCGCCGGGAATAGTGAATTAAGCTAATAAATAATGAAGGAGGTAATGCGATGTTATCTCAGATACCCATTGACCTGACTAGGGTAGGTAAAGAAGACCTGGATAGAGAGATACTGAGGGTGGGAATGATAGCTGAACTGGATGCGGTAAATTTGTATGAACAGATGGCAGCGATGACGACCAGTAGCCGGATTAAGGCGACCCTGCTGGATATTGCCCGAGAGGAAAAGACCCATGTTGGGGAGTTTCAGGCGCTACTGCTGGAACTGGATAAGGAACAGGTAACGGAACTAGCTGCCGGCAAAAAAGAGGTAGCTGAGCTAGACTAAGGATGAAGCATCTGTTCCATATCGTATGGTAGTCAGTCTAATTTAATAAGCTGGTTATCCTTCTAATTACCTTTGTGCTATAATTTGGGCATACAGGAGGCTAGAATGGCGGATTATCGTTTTGCCGTGGTGGTGGAGAAGGATAAAGAGGGTTATTTTGCTTATTGTCCTGAATTGCAGGGTTGCTATACCCAAGGGGAAACCTTTGAGGAGGCTGTCAAGAATATAAAAGATGCTGTAAAGCTCCATGTCAAGGATAGGTTTGCTAGCAATGAGCCGGTTACAACTTCGGAGATTGTCAGCAGAGAAGAGTTCAAGAGCCTTCTAGAGGAATAATAATGATTAAACAGAAACTCATTGCTATACTGCGGCAGGCGGTGGAGGATACCCAGCAGCAGGGTAGGTTGCCATTGGTTAGGCTCCCTGAGGTGTCGGTAGAGCATCCTCAGGACCAGGGTCATGGTGACTACGCCTCTAGCCTGCCCTTGAAATTGGCTCGGGCAACCGGGAGCAAGCCGCTGGCTATTGCTGAGGCTATCGCCGGGGCTATTGTGCCTAGCCCGGAGATTGACACCATTACGGTAGCGCCACCGGGGTTTATTAATTTTACTCTTAAGGGTGATTGGCTAGCCCGTCAGGTGGATTCAATACTTGTCGCCGACGATAGCTATGGTAACATTGACCTTGGGTGTCGCCAGCGGGTGCAACTGGAGTTTGTCAGCGCTAATCCTACAGGTCCACTTCATATCGGGCATGGTCGTGGGGCGGTGCTGGGTAGCACCCTAGCTAACGTGCTCGCAGCGGCGGACTATAGTGTAGAGCGGGAATACTATGTTAATGATGCTGGTAAGCAAGTAGATGCCTTTGCCCGCTCCCTGTTGGCTCGGTATCAACAGCAGTATGGGAAGGCTGATTTTGAGATGCCGGCTGATGGCTACGCCGGTAGCTATGTGATTGACCTGGCTAGGGAGCTTGAAGGAGAGAAGGCTACTATCCTCGCCAAATCGGAGACATCAGCTACGGAATATCTACGTCAGCTCGGTCTGGAAAGGATGACCCGACAGATTAAGGCTGACCTAGAGGCACTGGGGGTTACCTTTGATGTCTGGTTTAATGAGCAAAGCCTGTATGATGATGGACAGTATCAGCAGGCGTTATCCCTGCTTAAGGAGAAGGGCTATATTGAGGATAAGGAAGGAGCTACCTGGTTTATCTCGACAGCTCTGGGCGAGGATAAGGATAATGTGGTGGTACGGAGTGATGGGTCGGCTACCTATTTTGCGACTGATATTGCCTATCACTACAACAAGTTCATCGAACGTCGGTTTGACCGGGTGATTGATATCTGGGGGGCGGACCATCAGGGGCATGTGTCGCGAATGAAGGCGGTAGTGGGTGCTTTTGGTATTGCTCCGGAGCGACTGCAGATTTTAATCTCGCAGCTAGTTACCCTGCGCCGGGGTGAGGAACTGGTTCGGGTATCCAAAAGGAGCGGCGATATTATTACCCTGCGGGAGGTGATTGATGAGGTAGGGGCTGATGCCTGTCGCTTTTTCTTCCTGTCCCGCTCGGCAGATAGCCAGATGGATTTTGACCTGGAATTAGCCAAACAGCAATCGCTGGATAACCCAGTTTACTATGTTCAATATGCTCATGCTCGTATTGCTAGTATCCTTCGTCTGGCAGAGCAGCGGGAGATAGATTATAGTGATGGTGATGTCTCCCGGCTGACTACTGAGCCGGAATTAAGCCTGATAAGAAAGATGCTTCTCCTGCCAGAGGTAATTGAGGTAGTAGCTCTCACCCTGGGGCCGCATCGTCTGGCTTATTATGCTCAAGAACTGGCTACCGTGTTTCATGGCTTCTATACCCAGTGTCGGGTGGTGTCTCAGGATGATGAGCAATTAACCAAGGCTCGTCTCAAGCTGGTGGCGGCGGCTAAGATTGTGCTGGCGAAGACGCTCCACCTGATGGGGATGACAGCGCCGGAGACGATGTAAACCAGTGAGTGATTTAAGGAGGGAACGGCTATAATGAGGCGTCGCGTTTTTTCCGGGGCGCGGCCTACCGGCAATCAGCACCTGGGGAACTATTTGGGGGCAATACAGAATTATGTGAAACTTCAGGATGAGTATCAGGCTATCTATTGTATCGTTGATATTCATGCCTTAATCTCTCTGGAGGATACTGGTTTACTACAGGGGAACATCCATAATATGACTCTTGACTGGCTGGCGGCTGGTCTTGACCCTGAGAAGAGTATCCTGTTTGTGCAGTCTCACGTCCCCGAGGTAATGGAGTTACACACCCTGCTGAGTATGGTTACCCCGTTAAGCTGGCTACTCCGGGTGCCGACCTTTAAGGAAAAGGTGAAGGTTCAGCCTCAGAATGTAAACTATGGACTGGTCGGTTATCCGGTACTGATGACGGCGGATATTGTGCTGTATAAGGCGGAACTGGTGCCGGTGGGTGAAGACCAGTTACCCCACTTGGAGTTAGCCAGGGAGATTGTCCGACGGTTTAATAACATCTTCGGTGATACCTTTCCTGAACCCCAGGCTAAGCTTACCTCACTTCCTCTGGTGTTGGGGTTAGATGGTAAGGAGAAGATGAGTAAGCAACTGGGGAATGATATTGAGCTGGCGCTCTCTGAGGAGGAGACTGTCGCTCGGATAATGACCGCAGTTACTGACCCGGCGCGCCGCTATCGCAATGACCCAGGACATCCCGAGATATGTAATATCTTTCGTCTCCACAAATACTTTAATCCCTCAGGAACCGATGATTTAGCCAACCAGTGTCGCTCGGCTAAGATTGGCTGTGTGGATTGCAAGCAGCTACTGGCTGGTGAGATTAATAGCACCCTCAGGCCCTTTCGCCAGCGGCGAGCCGAGCTAGCAGATAACCCTAAATATGTCACCGAGGTGCTGGCTGATGGTGCCGAGAGGGCGCGCCGTATTGCCAGAGAGACACTTGGGGAAGTTAAACAGAATATGGGGCTTCTTTAGGCTCAATCTACCTCACCCCCTTAGATATTGTTAGCAACCTACCCTCTTAATATCCCTTTCCTTTGAAGTAGGGTCGCGCAAAATGTTGTGTTAACTAGAAGCTTTGACAATTGGCGCCATATCTTCAGTGTTGCTACAAAGTCTCTGCCTTGGAGAACAATTCATCAAGAGAATTCTCTCTGGCTCGGAAACCTGTACCGTGGTTTCTGGCGTGTGTGACTGCATCATGAAGTCTCAAATCGACCAGTATGTTGCCCCGTCGTATCTGGTCAGCAATAAGAGTAGGGGAGGTTCCTGTTAGCAATCTTGCTCGGTAATAGTTAAAGTATTCAATATCGCCGCGTATTTCGGTTCTGGCAGTAACAAGTAACAGAGCCGGCATCTTCGCCTGAAACCGTTTACTCAAATCCTTGGTGAACCAGCAGACTATTGTTTTGCCGGATATGTGCTGTACTGATACTACTTCATCCGAGACGGTCAGGAATAGGCCTGAGCTGTTAGGTTGCTGGCTCATAGTAAAGTAAAGACCAAGATGCCCATTCTGGTCTGGCGTACCATAAGCTTGAATAGCTGAGAGAGGTTCCATTATCCAGGCTTTCCTGTTGAAGGTGAAGAGGGTTATCAGATTAGTAACATTGTCCCGATGTGCCTTCAATTCAATATTGCCTAAGTCGGGCACAGCAACATTGT
>JAGGZY010000037.1 GCA_021161775.1 Dehalococcoidales bacterium | reverse complement strand
TATCCTGTACCAATCGCGACAAAGCCCCCTTAGTAATTTCAACACCTCTCGGATTAGTCCCCGGTTTAGGAAGCTTGATATACCCTTCTTTCCCCATCTCTCCAAATAGCCTTCGCTGAGCTTCTAACGGTATATAATAAAATCCCCCTTTACCATCCCAGACAATCTGCACCAGTAGCATACTGCAATGTGGACAATAACTTTCACGAAATTCCTTGGCGTTTTGAGCATCAACTGTCCAGATAAGTTTGACCCCGCTAAGCCCTCTGCCAGTGATTGTTTTAATAGACAGAGGCTGGTCAAACAATTCGACGTCAATCTCAGGTTCGGTAATAGGGATGTCCGTTCTGACGCTACCCTCTCCAAATTTGTAAATGAGTAGAGCAATAATAATCTTTTCACGAAGAGAGCCTACCTGCATTCCAATCTTCCCTGCTCTTGAGCTTTCTAGCTCGGCAAGCTGATAGAAATAGGGCAAGCGCCCTCGGATTTTATCTATAAGTACACTATCCTCAAATATCTCAACTAAGTGGCTACTCAATTTATATACCTCGCTCCGATTACCAATCTATCGCCGTTAGCGACCCGCTTCGCTCATCATGAACATAAACCCCGATTAGCTGGCCAGTGGTGGTCAGGGTCGTCTGCTGAATGCCGTTTTGCCATAACTGGATAAGCTGCTTACCAAACGGGTCACTAGTCACAAAATCATCAAATGGCCAATTAAACTCAGCCTGGCTAAGCCGGTTCAGCACCTGCTTCAGGTTACGCTCAACCAGTGGTTCATATTTTATACAGGAGGCCGCTTCAAGGTGGCCAAAATCAAGGTCAGTCAACGGCTCTATGGGCAAATGGAAAGAAAGCGCCTTGGTGAGCCACTCCACATACCATTGTCCATATTGGCTACTGGAGATGGTTAGCGGGAAGCGGCGGGGTTGAATATGATAGATAAATGCCGTAAGCCCCAGAAATCCCAGCTGTTTGGTGGTTAGATACCTCACCACATTCCCCACCAGCGCATTGGTTAATGCCACCAGCCCTCCTGATTGATGGCATACTCCCTCCGCCACTACTCTAGCCAGTATTTTATGCTTATCCTCGTTCCCGGTGATTGACGCTGCAATGAAGACTTCCTTAAGCAGATTGGAAAAAGGGGACATTTCCTGCGCCGAGGCTACCTGCTGTTTCAAGCTATCACTACCCTGCTTCTCCTCTAATTGATGTAGCCTCCAGCCCAGCTCATTAAAGAATTGCCGGCTATTCCGCCGAGCCATTTCCTGAGCCTTGGGGTTATGCTCCCTGAAGTAATCTGCCAGCCGTTTCTGCTCCAGTGTCCAAGCCTGCTTAACAAACTTTGCCGCCACCCCACCTACCTCCCGACACAGCACCCCAATTGACAAGGTTTCCATACTAGCTTCCCCGGCTATCCCTATTTTGCCTATTCTACCATCTCAACTATCAAGATTCTAGACAATATTCTCCAGTATCTGCTCCAGCTCCGATGGTAACGGGGAGGCAAACTCCACATATTTACCGCTGGAGGGTAGCCTGAAACCGAGGCGGCAGGCATGGAGAAACAGCCGCGACACCTGGGGAGACCTCACCCCGTAGATGGTATCGCCAACTACCGGATAACCAATAGCAGCGAGGTGAACCCGTATCTGATGGGTCCGCCCCGTCTTGAGCTTGACCTCAAGGAGGGTATAGCCACCCCGATGCTCTATCACATGGTAGTGGGTCTCTGCCTCCCCACCCTCAGTTACTACCGCCATACGCTGGCGGTTAGTCAGGTCACGCCCGATTGGTGCCTCAATAACCCCGTCATCAGGGGTCAGTCGCCCCCGAACCAGCACCAGATAGGTCTTGGCTACTGAGCGGGACTTAAACTGGTCAATCAGGTTAAGCCGAGCCTGACTATTCTTGGCAACCACCATCAGTCCTGAGGCATCCTTATCCAGACGGTGTACTACCCCGGGACGCAACGGGTCATCGCCCTCAGGCAGGTCAGGAAAGTGAGCCAGAATAGCGTTAACCAGGGTATGGGACGGGTGCCCCGGGGAAGGATGGACAACCAGTCCCGCCGGTTTAACCACCACCAGAAGATCACTGTCCTCGTAGACAATATCCAGGGGGATAGCCTCCGGGAGCAGGGCTTCACTGGGAGCCGGCAGGGTAACCACTATCCTATCACCAACATTGAGCCTCCGCCCCGCCTTAGCCACCCCACCATTGACCGTAACTAAGCCACCGTCAATAAGCTGCTGTGCCTGAGAGCGGGAAAGTTGGGGACACCGTTCAGCAACATAGCTATCCAGACGCCTTGTAGGTTCCCCAACCACCAGACTGAATACCCCTACCTCAACGATAAACTCACCCCCTTTAAACCAGCTAATCCCGGGAGGAGGCTATTTTGCCGCGCTCAATTTCCCGTCGGTGATTAACGATAAGATAAATCAGGAAGCCAGCAAACACCGCCGTACCAACAGTGATTGCGGCATCAGCTACATTAAATCGGGGGAAGGTGCCAACCCCAAGGAAGTCAGTAACATAGCCCAGCCGTAGTCTATCAATCAGGTTACCCACCGTGCCGCCTAGAACTACCCCCAGCGATGCCTGGCTTACCATATTATCCAGAAAAGGAAGCCGGCGACAAATGACCAGGGCATAAATCAGAATGATAACGACGCCAATAAAGCTAACTACCGTTAACGCCAATGGATAACTCTGGAAGATGCCAAAGGCAGCTCCAGTATTCCTGACATGGTCTAGTCGGAAGAACCCCGTTTCCGGTAACGACTGACCGACGGCTAGATGAGACCTTATCCATAGCTTGCTACACCGGTCCCCCACCACCACCAATGCGGCGACAAGGAAAAAGATAGCTGTCCGCCACCGCCTATCCTGAAGCCTATTTACCCTTGGCATTCTCTGACTGACTGGCTTTACACTTCAAGCACAAGGTTGCCTCAGGGAGGGCTTCCAACCGCTCGGGGTCTATCGGCTGGCCACAAATCTCACACAAGCCGTAGGTCCCCTGGTCAAACTTAGCTAGTGCGCTGGTCACCTTAGCCAACTTGTCTTTAATCCGCTTCTCTAACGCCAGACGAGTCTCTAACTCAGAGGTCTCGCTAGCCTCCTCCTCCCGCTTCCCAAAGGGACTGCCCTCTCGCTGCTCATCAGTAGAACGGACATTAGCCGCTAACTGCTCTACCTCCCGAGTCAAACGCTCTCGCTCGCTCTCCAAATGAGTCCGAAGTAATTCTAAATTCACCATCACTACCAGCCTCCTCCATTCACCTGTCAAATTAGGGCTAATAAGTAAACTATTATATTAGTGATTAACTACTAAAGCAACAATGACGGAGCAAAACTCAGCCCAACATCGGATAAGAATCACCCCGTCACCAGTATTTCAAGGTAGGTTCCCTTTTAGTTTATCCAATTTAGTCTATTTTGGCAACTCATCTGCCCCTTACCATGGGGTCAAGGGATAGCTAAACAAACCAGTAATTGTGATATATTATACTAGTCGGTTAAATTAAGCAAGGGGGCAAAGATGAGAGAGTTGGTTTTTGGAACCGCCGGAATCCCCCGCAGCACTAAACAACGTAGTACCGTATCTGGGATTGAGCGTGCCGCCGAGCTGGGGCTGGGCGCTATGGAGATGGAGTTTGTCCGCGGGGTAAATATAACCGAGGCGATAGCATCTCAGGTCGCCGAAGCAGCTAACCGAACCGGGATAACCCTATCGGCTCACGCCCCTTACTACATAAATTTCAATGCTCACCAACCGGAAAAGATAATAGCCAGTCAACAGCGATTGCTGAAGGCGGCTCGCATTGCCGCACTATGTGGCGCCAGGAACATTGTTTTTCACGCCGCCTTTTACCTCGGCGACCCCCCTCAGCAAACCTATAATACCGTCAGGAAATACCTCAGTGAAACCCTGAACCAGCTAAAAGGTGAATCTAACCCAGTGTGGCTCAGGCCTGAGGTTACTGGCAGGGTTAGCCAGTTCGGCACCGTCGATGAAATACTCAATCTATGCGCTGAGTTGGAGGGGCTAGCTCCCTGTATTGATTTTGCACACTGGCATGCCCGAACAGGAAGGTTTAACTCCTACCCCGAGTTTGCCGCTACTCTCGAGCAAATAAAACAGCGGCTGGGCAGCACCGCCCTGGATAACATGCATGTTCACATCTCCGGTATCGCCTACGGGGAGAAGGGGGAAATAAAACACCTTAATCTACAGGAATCAGATTTGCGCTACACGGAACTCCTCCAGGCATTCAAGGATTACGACGCTAAGGGGCGGGTTATCTGTGAAAGCCCCAACCTAGAGGAGGATGCCCAACTCCTGCAAACCACCTATAATAGCCTCTCCAAAACAGCCCCGCCTCAGGGATAAACTACCGCCGCTTCACCCTCCTGGTCAACCTTTTTTCATTTACTGCTATTTCTGATATAATCAATAATAAGGATGAAATTTAATTTGAATCGTAATTTTATAATCTTTATCGTGGTGATAGCAATTGCCATTGGTCTGCTATCTTTCCTCACCCCTAAAGCGGCTAAGCCTGAGGAAATTAGCCTGGACAAAGCTATCGCAATGTCCCAGAACCACGAGATAGATAGTGTTGTCCTCGACGGCGAAAAATTATTCATTACTACTACTGAGGATGTAAAGCAACTGACCATCATCGGTAACCTGAGTCTGGTGGACCTTAAGGACCTGGGTTTTAATTTTGATGAGGTGGACTGGGAGATAAAAAGCACCGGGATCGACTGGAAGAACATGTTCCTTAACTTCTTGCCTCTCATCATCCTTGGTGCCGTGTTATTCTTCGTGTTCCGTAAGGCACAGGGAGCAAATAGTCAGGCGATGAGCTTCGGCCGTAGCCGGGCACGGTTAGTCACCTCGAAGACACCAACGATAACCTTCGATGATGTTGCCGGGGCAGAGGAAGCCAAGCAAGAAGTAGAGGAGATAGTTGAATTCCTCAGGTCGCGGGAGAAATTCCGTAAACTGGGTGCCCGTATTCCCCGAGGCTTATTACTGATAGGCCCGCCGGGTACCGGCAAGACCCTGCTGGCACGGGCTATCGCTGGTGAGGCTAAGGTGCCTTTTTACTCCATTAGTGGTAGTGAATTCGTCGAGATGTTCGTTGGGGTTGGTGCCTCCCGGGTGCGAGACCTGTTTGAGCAGGCGAAACGCAATACCCCCTCCCTTATTTTTATTGATGAGATAGATGCCGTAGGCCGCCACCGCGGTGCTGGGCTGGGGGGTGGCCATGATGAACGAGAACAAACCCTCAACCAGATTCTAACCGAAATGGATGGTTTTGACACCAATACCGGGGTGATTATCCTGGCGGCGACCAACCGGCCTGATATACTTGATCCCGCTTTGCTTCGTCCAGGGCGCTTCGACCGTCGCGTCATCCTGGATGTGCCTGACATTAAGGGACGAGCCGCTATTCTCAAGGTTCACTCCAGCGGCAAACCACTGGATAAGTCAGTCGACCTTGAGGTGCTGGCGAAACAGACCGCCGGTTTTAGCGGGGCTGACCTCGCTAATCTGGTTAACGAAGCTGCCATTCTAGCTGCCCGACGGGGTAAAGATGTCATTGGCATGGATGAACTTGAGGAATCCACCGACCGGGTAGTTGCCGGTCCTGAGAGAAAAAGCCGTAAGATAAACCCCAAGGAAAAGGAAATTACCGCCTATCATGAGGCCGGACATGCCCTGGTGGCGAAGATGCTACCCAATGCCGACCCGGTACATAAGATTTCTATCGTGGCACGCGGGATGTCGCTGGGTCATACCCGACAGCTCCCCACCGAAGACCGCTACTTAATGACCCAATCTCAATTTAAAGATACCCTAGCCACCCTTCTGGGAGGGCTCACTGCCGAGAAACTAATCTTCGGTGAAACCAGCACTGGTCCCTACAATGACCTTGAGCGAGCCACCGCCATTGCCCGTAAAATGGTAACCGATTACGGAATGAGTCCTAAATTAGGCCCGCGCACCTTCGGGCATAAGGAGGAGCTAGTCTTCCTGGGTCGTGAAATCACCGAACAGCGAAACTATGGCGAGAATGTAGCCCAGGAGATTGATGCCGAAGTCCACCGGATTATTAGCCATGCTCATGAGGTAGCCACCAAGATTCTCACCGAGAACAAAGCCAAACTGATAAAGATTGCCGAAACCCTTATCACCAAGGAGACCCTGGAGGGAACTGAGCTGGATACCATCATTAATGAGACCCCCTTACCCCCAACCAAAGAGACTCCCCCAGTCTTAATCCCTAAAAAAGCCAGTGCTAAACCCAAAACCCGGCGACCAGCCAAGCGAGCCCGGGGCATAATTGAACCTCCTGCCGAAACAACCCCCGGCTATGCCTAATCAGCCATAGGTAACCGATGTGATAGAAATTACTCAACAGCCAATCTCCCCTGAAGCCGTGATTAATCGGGTTAAGACAGCAAGCAGCGGTTGTGTAATCACCTATGTGGGGCTGATTCGCCAGTATTCCCGGGGGAAGCCGGTAGTTTCGGTGGAGTACAGTGACCCCAATGGTGAAGCACTAAACCATCTGCAGGAAATTGCCAATCAGACGAAGCAAAAATGGCTACTGGAGAACATCACGATATGTCATCGGATAGGTAGGCTTGGGGTGGGGGAGATTAATCTAGTTATTGCCATCGCTTCGGTTCACCGCAAGGAAGGCTTTGCCGCCTGTCAGTACGCCATCAACCAATTCAAAGAGAAACTACCTACTCTGAAGCGAGAAACCTATCAGGATGGTAGCGTTAGGGTGGAAGGTTAGCCCAACCTGATAACTATTTCCGGCGGGCAATTACATACTCAGCGAGTTCCTTAAATGACCGACGTGGGACGCCCTCCGGCAACCACTCCAGACTGCGGCAGGCTCGGGCATAATAATCAGCGGCAACCTGATAGCATTCCTCAATGATTGATGAGTTACCAACCAGTTCTATGGCTTGTTTGATATTCTCCTGCTTATTACCCTCCCCACCAAACAACCGCCGTATCGGATTATCATCGGGATAGCGCTCCAGAAGGAGTATCCCCGGCAGGGTAAGGGTACCCTCGGCTAAATCGGAGCCGGTAGGTTTACCCATCTCCGCCTCATTGCCAACAAAATTGAGGATATCATCTACAATCTGGAAGGCAATACCAAGGTTATTGGCATATTCCCCCAGCGCCTCAACTATTCCTTCTGAAGACTGACTCAGTATCGCCCCCGACTTGGCTGCCAGCACCAGCAGGGACGCCGTTTTCGCCGCAATCCGCGGCAGATATTGCTCCCGAGTCTGCTCCAGATTAAAGATGTTAAATGATTGGTCTAACTCCCCCCCCGAGATGGTCATCAGAGTCTGAGCAAAAAGGCTGATTGCCGGCTGACTCCTCGTTTCAGCAACCAGCGCCTCAGCCTTAGCCAGCATATAGTCACCTAGGATGATGGCTTTCTCCTTACCCCACACCTCATTAATGGTAGGGTGACCACGGCGAACCGGGGAGCTATCAATAACATCATCGTGAACCAGGGTCGCTGTATGTAGCACCTCAATGGCTACCGCCATCGGTAGTAAGTGACCGAGGTCATAGTTACCTACCTTCCCTGCCAGCAGCACCATCGCCGGACGAATCCTCTTGCCCCCCGCCTTCAGGCTATGGGTAAGAAGCCGGGATAACCAGGGGGAAGAAACATCGCCGACGGCGCTTAAGCCCTCCTCTACCCTGACTAAATCCTTCTGTATCGGTTCATAAATGGTACTTAATGACAACCGCCTTCTCCTCAGCTAACTATGATACTCCTGTCCCAACCGACTAACCTCCCCATTAATTAAATCATCATCCAGCTTGGTAAACAGTGGCTCGGGGGGAGGTAATTTTTGCCCCGGCGGCGGGAAATGGGACCGCCAGCCCTCATCCTCGACACTACCACCAAAACCAAGCAGGCGATGTAGCTTTTGCGAGCTAAACGGCAAGAAGGGATACAGCGCCGTTTTAAGGCCCGATATCACCGCAATAGCCACATACAAGGTAGTCGCCGCCGCCAGCCTATCCTCCTTGATTACCTTCCACGGGGATTTACCATCCAGATAACGATTCGCCTGCTGCGCCAGCGACATTGCCGCCCTTATCGCTTCCCTGAAATGACAATTATCCAGAAATCCGCCTACCTCATCCAGGGTATGCTGGACACTTTCAATAACAGTCTGACCGAGGGTATCAATCTCCCCCGGCGTCGGCACTTCACCAAAATTACGATAGGTAAAGGTAAGCACCCGATGTACCAGATTCCCATAGGTAGCCACCAGCTCATCATTATTCCGCCGCACCAATTCAGCCCAGGAAAAATTGGCATCACTGGTTTCAGGCATACTGATAGATAACAGGTAACGCAGGGGGTCAGGTTCATAACGCGACAGGTAATCGGGCAGCCAGACCGCCCAGTTATGACTGGTAGACAGCTTTCGGCCTTCAATGGTGAGAAACTCGTTAGCTGGCACATCATAGGGCAGATTCATATTACCGTAGCCCATCAGCATAGCTGGCCAGATAACGGTATGGAAGATAATGTTATCCTTACCAATAAAATAATAGCTTCGTGACCTATCGTCTTGCCAGAAACGGCGCCACCCCTCCTCATCCCCACCCGCTTTCGCCCACTCCTTGGTCGCTGACAGATAACCAATAACCGCCTCAAACCACACATAGAGACGCTTGCTCTCAAACCCGGCAAGCGGCACCGGTACCCCCCAGTCAATATCCCGGGTGATAGCTCTATCCTTTAGCCCGCCTTCAAGGTAGCGGAGGGTAAAGTTACGCACGTTCTGCCGCCAGTGGGTCTGCTGTTTTACCCATCCCAAGAGTCGTTCCTCAACGGCACTCAGTCTAAGAAAAAAGTGCTCCGAATCCCTGAACTCGGGGGTTGCCCCACAGAAAGAACATCGGGGGTTAATTAGCTCTGCTGGATTTATCGGCTTGCCACAATTATCACACTGGTCACCCCGTGTCCCCACCACCTGACAGTAGGGGCAGGTACCATTAATATAGCGGTCGGTCAAAAAGCGGCGGCAGTTAGGGCAAAAAGGCTGAGATACCGTAGCCCGGTAGATATAACCCTTATCTAGCAGGGTAAGAAAAACCTGCTGCGCTACTCTAGCGTGGTTAGCCGTGCCGGTGGTAGTAAATAGGTCAAAGGTAATGCCCAACCTCCGCCAGGAGTCAAGGAATTGTTGATGATACCGACGTGCAACATCCTCAGGCTTTTTCCCTTCTCGCTCCGCCTTCAGGGTTATCGGGGTGCCGTGCTGGTCAGAACCAGAAACCATTAACACCTCATCACCCCGGGCACGGTGGTAGCGAGCAAATATATCCGGGGGCAGGTAGGCACCAGCAATATGGCCCAGATGTAATGGCCCATCAGCATAGGGCCAGGCAACCCCAATAAAAATCCTCTCCGTCATAATCCTCTCTTAATCCGAACGATTACTGGACATCATCTTCTCCGGGGAAGAAGGTCAGTATCTCCTTGCCCTTTTCCTTTCTATAGCGAGCATAACCCCTGTTCAAACTACACTCCACGCACAGCCGCAGCTCGACACCATCCTGACCCTCAATAATCAGATAACGCTCGCCATGAGGGATAGTACGGTGGCACTCATCACAACTAATATCCCCTAAAGAGGTACACCCACGACGCATTTTATAAATCCTCCATTCTAATATCGCTAATCCCTTAAGACAATTTGAGCCAGGCACGATATAACTCCCTTCGGGAGACGCCAGTCTCCATAGCCAGCCGGGTTATTGCTTCTTTAGCCTTTACCCCTGACCGACGTAGGCAGCATAACCGCTGTTCAATATCCCCGGTAAGTAGAGACTTCTTTTTATCTTCCTTACCGGCAATAACCAGGGTAAATTCCCCCCTAGGCAGGGTAAAATGGGCGAGTGCCTGAGCCACTGTCCCCCGAAAAATCTCTTCATGAAGCTTGGTTAGTTCTCGACACACCGCTAGCTGTCTATCTCCCAGAACATCCCGGATACTATTCAGGGTTGCCTCTAACCGATGAGGAGCCTCCAGTATAACGATGGTCCCTGGTTCACTGGCTATCGACTCCAGAAGCCGCCGGCGGCTACCGACTCGGCGCGGCAAAAAACCCAGGTAGATAAACCGCTCCGTAGGTAATCCCGAAACCGCCAGTGCAGTAATAATCGACGATGGTCCCGGGATAGGGACTACCGGGATACCCCGCTGGCTAGCCGCCACTACCAACTCGTAGCCGGGGTCAGACATCCCCGGCGTACCGGCATCAGCCACCAACGCCACATCCCCACCCTGAAGACTCTCCAGAATATAATCCAGCTTAGCCAGCCGGTTGTGCTGATGATAGCTGGTCAGTGGGGTCTTAATATCACAAGCCCGGAGTAACTGCCGAGTGTGGCGGGTATCCTCAGCCGCGATCAGCCTCACCTGTCCTAGAATGCGCCGGGCACGTTGGGAAATATCCTCCAGATTACCTATCGGGGTAGCCACCAAGTAGAGAGCTGCCATCGCTTTCTCTCCCGCTAAATCAAACCTATTATAACCTACCCCCTCACCCCCCGTCCACACCACTTGACAAACGAATATATCTTCCGTATCATTATTGGTATACTTAGGGTATACTTAGTATCCTTCCTCCCACCTAAGTAAAAAAACAGCAAGGGAGAAATAATAATGAGACAGGTAGCCATTATTGCCGACAGCGTTGCTTGCGTCCCCCCCGATGTAGCTGAGAAATATGATATCCTGAATGCCCCCTTTCACATCTCAATGGATGGCCAGAGCTATCTGGAGACAGAGATAGATAAGGAGCAACTCTACACCCGGCTCCGGGGCAAGGAAAATCTACCCACTACTTCACCCGCATCCCCCGGAGAGACACTGGAACTATACCGAAAGGCCGGCCAGCGAGCGGCAGCAGTGCTATATATTGTGATGACCTCAGGCTTCTCCCAAGCATTTAATTCAGCGACCCAGGCTAAAAAGCTCGCCAGTGAGCAGCTACCTGACCTCGCTATTGAGGTCTTTGATTCCCTTAGTGTCGGGGGTGCTGAAATGCTGATCGCTATTGAAGCCGCTAAGGCAGCCAGTGAGGGTAAGAGCCTAGCGGAGGTAACCCAGATAGCCAACCGGATAAAACAGCGGGTGGTTTCCTTTGCCCTGCGGCCCAGCCTGTTTCACTTTGACCGCAGTGGGAGGGTTGGCTCCGCTAAGGATTGGGCTAAGTCCCAACTTCCTACGGTAACCGTTCTGGAGACCAGCGTTGCCAGTAAGGGAGCAACCAAACCAATACTGAGGGAGAGAAAACTGAGTAAGGCAATTGCCACCACTCTGGATATAGTCGCCGCCAGAAGCCAGGGGAAAAAGCTGCACTTCGGGATAACTCATACCAATGCCCCCGATAAGGCTGAGGGACTAAAGAGGGAGGTACTATCCCGGTTTAACCAGGTTGAGCTCTATATTAGAGAATACTCACCAGTAGCAGTTGTCATCAATGGTGAGGGAATGGTGGAGTTCGGATTCTACGCCGAGGATTAAATGTCCGCCAGCTAGTAAAGTAATCGCCTACATCTCGTTGACTTTGAGCCACTGCCTCTGATATAGTTTCTGTTAAAAGGAAGGCAAAATGGCTAAGCCTCAGTTCCGGCAGTTACGGCACGCCTACGGATTTGATGATGTGGCGATAGTCACCGGGGATGTAACCATCAACCCCGATCAGACTAATATCGAGTTTAGTCTTGGTGAGCTTAGTTTTTCCGTCCCTGTTATTGCTTCAGCTATGGATGCCGTCACCGATGTTGATTCTGCCATCATGATGAGTAAGCTGGGCGGACTGGCAGTTCTCCATCTAGAAGGGGTACAAACCCGCTACGATAACCCCGCCGAGATACTCGACGAGATTGCTCAAACCCCTCTCGATAAGGTTACCCCCTTGCTCCAGAAGGTCTACTCTCAGCCGATTAAAGAAAACCTTATTGGAGAGCGGATACAGGCTATCAAACAGGGCGGGGGGATATGCGCCGCTTCAGTAACCCCAGCCAATACCAAGCGCTTTGCCCCACTGGTAGCAGAGGCTAATGCCGATGTCCTCTTTATCCAATCCACCGTTACCTCAGCCCGTCACATCTCTAAAAGCTACCAGGGATTAAGCTTCACCGAGCTTCTCAAATCGGTACCGATACCCATTGTGGTCGGTAATTGTGTCAGCTATAGTGCCTGCTTAGAACTGATGCGGACGGGAATCCACGGGGTTCTGGTAGGGGTTGGGCCTGGTGCCGCCTGCACCACTCGAGCCGTACTCGGGGTCGGGGTTCCTCAGATTACAGCGACGATGGATTGTGCTTTAGCCAGAGATGATTACCAGCGAGAGTCAGCTAGATATGTGCCCATAATTACCGATGGCGGCTTTCGTAAGGGGGGCGATATATGTAAAGCCATTGCCGCCGGAGCCGATGCGGTAATGCTGGGGTCTATCCTAGCACAAGCCGAAGGCGCCCCCGGGCAGGGTT
Source organism: Dehalococcoidales bacterium (assembly GCA_021161775.1). Classification (GTDB taxonomy): domain Bacteria; phylum Chloroflexota; class Dehalococcoidia; order Dehalococcoidales; family UBA5760; genus UBA5760. The sequence continues at coordinate 10,510 of JAGGZY010000037.1, read as the reverse complement.
ATCACTGGGGAATGGCTCACCCCCACCCGGCACTCCCCCGCGGAACCCGAATAAAGGTAGGCACGACGGGAACGCTAAAGCAGATACTCTTCGGACCTTCTTCGGTTACTGACGGCAGTCAGAATCTGGTAGGGGCGCTGCGTACTGCGATGGGCGTTTGCGGTGCCGCCACTATTAAGGAAATGCACCAGACGGAAATGGTAATTGCTCCCTCCATCGTTAGTGAAGGAAAATGGTGGCAGATGCTGCAGGCACCACGCTGATAGGGGGTAGTTTTTCATGCTACACAAGATATCCTTGGGACGCTCGGATATTAACCGATACCGCCAGATAGACAATAGTGAACTGGTTGACGAGGTAGTCGCACTGGGCAGGGACCTCAAGGGGCTACGGTTGTGCCACATCAATTCCACCCCGTTCGGTGGCGGGGTAGCAGAGCTACTGGTTTCCTATATCCCGCTACTACGCTCGTTAGGCATTAACGCCGATTGGCAGGTTATCCGGGGTGACCATCGCTTTTTTACCATCACCAAGGGACTGCATAACGCCCTACAAGGGGCCCCTTTTGATGCCGTTAATAAGGAGAATATACGACGGGCTTACCTGAGTAATAATCTAACCAATGCCCGTGAGCTTGACCCCAATTATGATGTTTTTATCGTTAACGACCCCCAGCCGGCAGCCCTGCGTCACTTCTCTACAACGCACAATAGCACCAAATGGATATGGCGCTGTCATGTAGATAGCTCCGAGCCAAATCAGGCGGCATGGGATTTCCTGCGTCCCTATGTCGAGGAGCACGACGCCGCTGTCTTTACCACCAAGACTTTCATCCCCAAAGACCTCCATATTAGTAAGATTGTAACCATGACTCCCGCCATTTGCCCTTTTACTTCCAAGAATATGTTCATCGAGCGTGGACTATGCCGCGAACTGGTGGAAAACCTTGGCTTTGGCCACCACCACCACCTGATTACTCAGGTATCCCGCTTTGACCGCTGGAAAGACCCCTTTGGCACTATCGCTGCTTATCAGCTAGCTAAGCAGAAAGTCCCCGACCTTCAGCTAGCGATGATAGGTAGCTTTGCTCAGGATGACCCGGAATCAACCGATATGTATGCCGCTATCCACACCGAGGCTAATAAGGACGACGACATATTCGTCTGCTCTAACCTGACGGGGGTCGGTAATATGGAGGTTAACGCCTTCCAGCGAGCCAGCGACATAATTATCCAGAAATCCATCAGGGAGGGCTTCGGGCTGGTGGTGTCGGAAGCCTTATGGAAAGAGACCCCGGTTATTGCCGGTAATGTTGGCGGCATCCCCTTGCAAATGACCGGCGAGCTCAGTAATTATCTGGTAGACACCGTCGAGGGATGCGCTGAGAAGATAGTCTACCTGCTAAGCAACCCTTCAGTCGGCAAGCGACTAGGCAGGGAAGGCAAAGCTATTGTTACCCAAAAATTCCTGATGCCCCGACTGATTAGGGATGAGCTTTCCCTGGTAAAGAGCCTGGTGAACCACTAATCCTATTCCTCTTCAGTATCAATATCGGTTGCCGGGCTGAGATGAGGCACTAGCACCCCGGTTTTCCCCCGCCGGCGTGATGAGGGAAAATCCAGCTTATCAACTATCTGGCGAAGCTTAGCCACCCCCCCCGGGGGCTGGTTAATATCTACGGCGACGACAATAGCGTCAACCCCAGTCTCCCACAGTATTTGAAGCTCACTAGCGGTTACCCCCAGCGGTACAGGGACAAGCAGGGGTTTGGTTATCAGATCAGACAAGCACTGTACCAGCATCAGATACTGCCAGCTAAGCAGGCTATTTACTGTCTCCCCAACGATAATCACCGCATCTACCGGCAGTTCATCAATCGCCTTTAACATTCCCTCACCAAGCGTCGCCTCAACCTCCAGTATTTTACCCAACTTACTATCCTGAACAACCCCTAATCGAGTCGTAGCCGCAGGAAAAATCATAAAATCGGCACCGTTTCCGGTTAACTGGGGAATTTCCCCTTGTCCAATACCCTTTAGCCAACCCCCCCAGGGAATATCAGCTATCGCTTTGGCATACCGACGAAGGGCTTTTCCTCCCGACTTCGATTTAGAAATCGGGACTAACCCGGCATCAGCCCCAGCGACATAATCAGCCAGATTATCCACCCCAATCTGAGGCAAATTAGCCACCAACAGCATTCGGGAGGAAGGCAATTTAGCCTGTCCCAGATTAAATCCCATCGGCTGAGGAGCAGTCTGGGAAACCCGGTTTAATCGGTCAATAAACCTAGACATATTAAAGAAATTATAGAGGAAATGCCCGTCAAATTCAATGAAGCCACAAAGCCACTATAGTTTATTTTCCCGTTATGTTATGTTAGAATAATATTTTGATGAGAGTCTTCCCCAGTAATCAGGGGGCATTATGGAAAAAGGTATCAGCCGCTTTCTGGTTTATCTCACGGTAGAGAAGGGTTTCTCGGAAAATACGGTGGCAGCTTACCGTAACGACCTCAGCCAGCTAACCAGCTTCATCAAACAGGAAGCCGACAAGCAGAATTCGGTTCCGATGTGGGCTAACTTTGACCGTCAGGGAATGTTAAGCTACCTGCTTAATCTCAAGGAGCGGAACTATGCTCCTGCCACCGTCGCCCGAAAGATAGCTGCCGCCAGGTCATTTTTCGACTTTATGATAGCCGAGGGGAGTATCGCTAAGAACCCCTCGGAGAACATTGCCTCCCCCAAGATAGGCAAGGCCCTTCCCAAGCCCATCTCCATCAGTCAGGTACATCGGTTACTCGAGGAACCAATCAAACAGGCAAAACCAGAAGCGAAACGGGATGTCGCCATCCTGCAGTTGTTATACGCCAGCGGGATGAGAGTGAGTGAATTGATATCCCTGAATCTGGGGGACGTTGACACTAAGGGTTGCAGTGTACGTTGTTTTGGTAAGGGGCATAAGGAGCGACTTATCCCCATTCACCAGCGAGCCGCCCAGGTAGTAGCCGAATACCTAACCGAGCTTCGCCCCCATCTGGTAGGAGACAAGGATGAGTCGGCGCTGTTCCTTAATGCCCGCGGCGATAGACTAACCCGACAGGGATTGTGGCAGATACTCAAGGAATACGCTAAGTCGGCGGAGCTTGAAGGCGATATTACCCCTCACACCCTAAGACACAGCTTCGCGACTCATATGCTAAGCGGTGGGGCTGACCTGAGGTCGGTCCAGGAGCTACTGGGGCACGCCAACATCTCCACGACCCAGGTCTATACCCATCTGACTACGGAACATATCCGCCGCAGCTATGAGAAATCCCACCCCAGGGCTAAATAAACGGAGGTCCTCGATGGCTAAGAAATCACGACGTAAACGACGTAAACAGAGAGAGCAATCACTCCAAAGTAGCAACAACCGAAGTCGGCAGGTTCCTACCACTCCAGCTCCCCAGCAGGTAGCTGTTCCCGGTGAGCCGATAGCCAGACCCGTCGGGAGGGTGGCTACAGCAACAACAGCATCAACCCCAGCGCCGCCAGCGGCCGCCAGATACCCCTACCTAGCCGGGGAATTAAAACGGGTGGGTATTCTGGCAGCGATACTGATTGCGGTGCTGATAATACTATCCCGGGTGCTTCCTTAACCTACCCGGTAGTAGGTATCCGAGATGGACTTTACCGCCGCCAGAGCCAGACTAATCAGGCAACTCAGCACCGAAATTAGTGATGAGCTGGTGCTAGCAGCGATGGCTCGTATCCCCCGGGAACGCTTTGTGTCTCCTGGGGAACAGCAGCTCGCCTATGAAGATACGCCGCTATCTATCGGATTGGGACAGACCATCTCCCAGCCGTTTATTATCGCCCTGATGACCGAGGCATTGGCGCTTACCGGTAACGAAAAGGTGCTTGAAATAGGCACCGGCAGTGGCTACCAAGCGGCTATCCTTGCCGAACTAGCTCACCGGGTGATTACTACCGAGCGCCATCTCCAGCTGGTGAAATCAGCCCAAAAGGTGCTGGACAGTCTAGGTTACACCAACATTGAAGTTCATCTAGCTGAAGAGACCCTGGGCTGGCCAGAGGAAGCCCCTTATGATGCTATAATAGTTACTGCTGCCGCCCCCAGAGTGCCAGCTGACCTACTGGCTCAACTAATTGTGGGCGGGCGAATGGTAATCCCGGTAGGCTCCCGTTATACCCAGGAATTATACAAAATCACCAAGCGGCAACGGAAGAATATCGTTCAGAACCTGGGTGGCTGCCGCTTTGTTCCCCTTATCGGTAAGGACGCTTGGGAGAAAACCTAGAAACCAACTCAGGGGCTTGCGTTAGCCGCCAGGAGAGGGTATAAATAGGAGACGCAAGCTCAGAGTATTAAAAGGGAGGCAAGATGGAAGTTCAAGAAGCAATTAAATCCCGAAGGAGCATCCGCCGGTATAAGGCTACCCCTATCGATGATAAAACCCTGAATATAGTTCTGGAAGCCGCCCGCTGGGCACCCTCCTGGGCGAATACTCAGTGCTGGAGATTTATTGTGGTCAAAGATGCCAATACCAGAAGTGAGTTGGCGGATACCCTTCCTGAGGGTAACAAGGCAGCTGAAGGAATAAGGCAGGCACCAGTGACTATTGTAGCCTGTGCTGAGCGGGGTAAATCGGGCTATCTCTATGGAGAATTAGGCTCCGACAAGGGCGACTGGTATATGTTTGACCTTGCCTTGGCAATGCAAAATCTCGCTCTAACAGCTCAGTCGCTCGGTTTAGGCACGGTGTACATCGGTTGGTTTGACGCCAAAAAGGTAGCCCGTCTCCTCGGAGTGCCTCAAGGGTCCCCAGTGGTCACGCTAACCCCCCTCGGCTACCCTGATGAGCAACCCGACCCCACCCCAAGAAAGGAGCTCAGTGAAATCGTCTCTTACGAGAGGTATTAAGGAGACCTCGTTATGCAAGAAATAGGCTTAGTCACCCCCTACTGGCTGGTAGTCGGGATGTGGGTGGGTCGAATTGTGCTAATGGTTGTTATCTGCACCTTACTCGGCTGGCTGGGCATCAGGGTGCTGGATGCCCTTACCCCCCACATTCAAGAACGTGAGCAGATAGGAAAGAACCCGGTTTCCACTGGGCTATTCATTGCCGGCTTCTTTATTTTGGTGGGGCTGGTCATCCATGGGGCAGCCACTGCCCATACCGCCTTCGGTGGCTCAGCAGTAAGCTTCATCTTTGACTTTAGAACCTGGGGGCTGGTTGCCATCAGTTTTGCCATCAGCCTGTTAATTGGTATCGCTCTACTACGTATTGTGGATAAACTAACCCCCAAGATACCCTTCCTCAAGGTCAACGAAAGCCCGGTAGCGGTGGGGGTTTATGTCTTTGGCTACCTCATTTTCTTCGGTCTTATCCTCCACGCCGCCCTTACTACCCCATTATGAAAAGGTTTAAGCTCCTCGCCATTTTAATATCCCTGCTGGTAATTGGGCTAGCGACTACTCACCCCGCCGGGGCGACCCCATCGGCAAGATTCACCAAGATAAATGGTGAGGTTTTTGATGATTGGGGAGTATGCCGCACCCGAGCCTCTGGTGAAGATGGATTCTACCAGGTATCGGAAACCTCCTTTCGCCCGGTTATTGCCTACGAGAGCCTAGGAGAAAATACTACCCTGGCTTACCAACTGGGGGAGCAGCTAGCCGCTAAATACCAGGATAGAACCCAGCGAGCCGAGGCGATATTTCGCCTGGTACGGGACAAGGTAAGATATACCACGGATATCGACCTGTTCAAGTGCGACGAGTTCGCCCAGAATGCTGATGAGCTAGCCACCACCATTGACCAGAGCGGGGTAGGTTACGGTGATTGTGAGGATAGCGCTATACTGCTCGCCGTGATGTATAAAGGGGCTGGCTTTCGCTCGGCAATAACTATCGTCCCCGGCCATACTGCCTCCCTGGTCTACCTACCCGACTACGATAAGGCAACCGCCGTCTTCGAGCTAGACGGTGAGCCGGGGTGGGTCTGGGCAGAAGCCACCGGCAAGAACAACCCCCTGGGTTGGGTACCTAAGGAATTCATCAATACCAAAATAGCCGCCTATGAGATAGGTGACGAGGTTATCACTCGTCAGAAACCAGCCGCTAAACCGGCTACTGCCGTTGCCCCCCAAACCGGCCAGACCTCATCCCGTCCCTTTCCCCTCCTCGGGGTATTTGGCTTTCTCTGGTTGCTCTCCTTGTTCCGCCGACGAAGACGGGCCCGTTAACCGTGGTTACTTGCCGTATCGGCTAGGTTACGATTATAATGTGGGGAAATGAACCAAAAGGACAGGTAGCTAAATGAAGCCATACGAACTAGAGAACATTCGTAACCTTTGCCTGCTATCTCATTGCGGCGCTGGGAAGACTTCACTAGCCGAGGCAATGCTGTTTAACACCGGAGCCACTACCCGATTAGGCAAGGTGGATGACGGCACCACTATCTCCGATTATGACCCTGATGAGATAAAGCGCCACATTAGTCTCAACCTGAGTATCCTTCCCGCCGAGTGGCAGGAGACTAAGCTCAATCTTATTGACACCCCTGGTTATGCCGATTTTATTGGTGAGGTCAAGTCAGCCATCCGGGTGAGCGAGGGAGCCATAATTGTGGTCTGCGCCGCCTCAGGGGTTGAGGTAGGTACCGAGCAGGTGTGGGAATACAGCGAGCAGGCTAAGCTGGCTCGGCTCATCCTGGTTAACAAGATGGACCGAGAGAACGCCGATTTTTACCGCGCCGTAGACCAGCTCCAGTCAAAATTTGGCACAAACTGTGTCCCCCTCCAGCTACCCATCGGCGCCCAGAAAGACTTTAAGGGGATAGTTGACCTGCTGACGATGAAAAGCTACCTGGGGAATAAAGCTGAGGTAGCCGATATACCATCATCATTACAGGAATCAGCGAATTCGTTTCGCGAGAAGTTGATCGAGGCTATCGCCGAGACCAATGATACTCTTATTGAGAAGTATCTCAGCGGTGAAGTACTTAGCCCAGAGGAGCTAGCCAGTGGCTTAGCTCAGGCAGTGATTGAGGGCAAGGTAGTGCCTATCCTGACTGGTTCTGCCACCCAGAATATCGGGGTCGCCTCCCTGATGGATGCGGTGAGTAACTACCTGCCATCGCCGGCTAAGCAAGAGGTAGTTGCCTATGGACCCGACAACCATGAGCAGCTGATTACCCCTAGTCAAGACGATTTTCCTCTGGCACTGGTATTTAAAACCTCGGCTGACCCCTATGTGGGTAAGCTTACCTACTTCCGGGTGTATCATGGAGTGATTAGCAGCAATTCCCAACTATGGAATACCACCCGGGGGGAGACAGAGCATATCGGTCAGCTATTTATGCTCCGGGGGAAGACTCAAGAAGCTGTACCCCAGGTTAGTGCCGGGGACATCGGGGGGGTAGCCAAACTGAGCCTAACTAGCACTGGGGACACCCTGTGTCGTCAGGCTCAGCCACTAAAACTTACCCCCATCGAGTTCCCCATCCCCATCTTCAACAAGGCAGTATTCCCCAAGACCAAGGCCGACCTGGATAAGCTGGGCTCAGCCCTATCCCGACTGGCTGACGAAGACCCCACCATCCGGGTACATAGAGATAGCGACACCAACGAGACCATCCTGTCGGGGCTAGGGGAAACCCAACTTGATGTCGCCGCTGACAAGATGCAACGTAAATTCGGGGTGGGGGTGGTGCTGGATTTCCCCAAGGTTCCTTATAAAGAGACCATCACCATACCCACTAAGTCAGAATACAAGCACAAGAAACAGACCGGGGGGCATGGCCAATACGGGCACGTCATGCTGAAACTGGAGCCGTTGCCCCGCGGTAGTGGCCATGAGTTCGTGGAGAAGATTGTCGGCGGGACAATCCCCAAGAATTACCTCCCTGCTGTAGAGAAGGGGGTTAACGAAGCCATACAGGAAGGAGTGATGGCAGGCTACCCGGTGGTGGACATCAGAGCCACCGTCTATGACGGCAGCTTCCATCCCGTTGATTCCTCTGATATATGCTTCAAGATTGCCGGTGCCCAAGCCCTAAAGAAAGGACTCACCCAGGCAAACCCGGTCCTCCTTGAGCCAATAATGAATATCAAGGTAGTGGTACCGGAAGACCTCACCGGCGATATTATCGGCGACCTCAATGCCAAACGGGCTAGGGTGCTGGGGATGAACCCTGAGGGCAAGATGAATGTCATCGACGCTCAGGTGCCACTAGCCGAAATCCTACGCTACACTATTGACCTGAAGTCAATAACCCAGGGAAGGGGTAACTACACCGCAACCTTTAGCCACTACGAGGAAACACCACCTAACATTACCCAGAAGGTAATAGCCCAACAGCAGACAGTCAAAGAGCCAGCAAAGGGCTAATAATTACCCGGCGGCTGGCCAGATTAAGCTGACTAGGCGGTCAATACCTGCCAGGTCGGGGGTAACCTCAATTCGGGCGGCGGGGTAAAGCCCCGAAAGTAGGCTGGTTACCGCTTGAGCTTGTTTCTGCCCAATCTCCAGAAGCAGCGCCCCACCGGGGGAAAGCCGACCCCCAACCTGATGGCATAGCTGAGTTATCCTCTCCAGACCATTGCTGCCGCCATCAAGTGCCAGTCGTGGCTCAAAATCCGCTAAACGGGTTCGAGATAGCTCGCGCGGGGTAACATAGGGAAGATTGGCTAATATAAGGTCAACCGACTCTGGTAAAGCGTCAACCATATCCCCAACTAACCGATCAATCCGGCCGTCTACCCCGTACCGCTGGCAGTTAATCCAAGCCACCTCAAGTGCCGCCGCCGATATATCAGTGGCATACATCTTCACCCAGGGCAGGGCTAAAGCCAGGCTAATGGCAATTGCCCCCGAGCCGGTGCCAATATCAGCAATAGTAGCTACCGAATAGCGTTGGGTATACTCCAGAGCCTTTTCCACCAGTAACTCCGTCTCCGGGCGAGGGATTAAGACACTAGGGTTAACATAAAAGTCCCGCCCGTAGAATTCACGATGCTCGGTGATATAGGCGGTAGGCTCACCACTCAAGCGACGCTCGACTAGCCCTCGGAAATCCGCTGCCTCATTGGGGGTTAACCTACGGTCAAGCCGCTGGTATAACTGCACCCGATTAATGTTCAGAGTATGCCTTAATAGCAACTCCGCCTCTAGCCAGGCATCATCAATGTTACCCCGAATAAAGGCTCCTTTAGCCTCGCTGAGAGCCTGCTTTAGCATCATTTCGCCCTCCCCATAGCCTAGCCTGCTCATCGGTCGTCAGGGCATCAATCAGCCTATCCAGGTCACCCTCCATAATCCGGGACAGGTTATGCAAAGTAAGACCAATGCGGTGGTCAGAAACTCGTTCCTGAGGGAAGTTATAGGTGCGCACCTTTTCGGCACGGTCGCCGGTACCTACCTGAGAGCGGCGGTCCTGAGTTATGGCTTCGTCCTGCTTACGCTGTTCCCTGTCCAACAGTCGCGCCCGGAGCACCACCATTGCCTTGGTCCGATTGCGCAGTTGGGAACGCTCATCCTGACACACGGCGACGATGCCGGTAGGTAGATGAGTAACCCTGACCGCAGTGGCTACCTTATTGACATTCTGCCCCCCAGCACCACCACTGTGGAAGATATCCACCCTGAGGTCCTCCGGTTTGACCGACACCTCGACCTCGCTGGCTTCAGGAAGCACCGCCACGGTAGCCGTGGAGGTATGAATCCTCCCTGAAGACTCGGTAATCGGCACCCGCTGCACCCGATGGACACCCCGCTCGTACTTGAGTCGGCTGAACACCCCCTTGCCCTTGACCTCAAAGATAATTTCCTTAAAGCCACCAATACCACTTTCACTACCGCTAATAATATCTACCGACCATCCCTTAGCCTGAGCGTAGCGCGAATACATCCGAAAGAGGTCAGCAGCAAACAGGGCGGCTTCATCACCCCCCGCCCCCGCCCGAATCTCCATAATAGCGCTTTTTTCATCACTAGCCTCCTTGGGCAGCAGGGCAAGCTTCAGCTCCGAGGTCAACCTCTCCAGCTTCGCCTCCAGGGTAGTTATCTCCTGCTTAACCAGGGACGACATCTCTTCGTCGGACTCCCCCTTAAGCATCGCCCGGGTCTCCTTAAGCGACCGCTCGGTAGCCTTATATTCCCGATACTTAGTAACAAGACCCTCAACGCTGGCCCTTTCCTGAGCCAATATCCGCAGCTGCTTAATATCACCGGCAATCTCCGGAGAGGCCAGCCGCTGGGTTAATTCCTGATAGTGCTTTTCTATCTGAGCCAATCGCGACAGCATAAAATTACTTCACCTCACCCGATATTATAGCATAGCCCCATTCTCCAGAGAGGACTAGCAATCTTATTCCCCTAAGCTAATCCCCCTGAGGTGAACATAGTCCAGCATAGTGCCCTTAGCCTCCCTGAGCCTTAAGGAATCGATAATCCCCTGATATCTGCCCCCTAACAGCCCCTCCCCGATGATATAAGCCCCCTC
>JAGGZY010000004.1 GCA_021161775.1 Dehalococcoidales bacterium | reverse complement strand
TATTGAGGTTGGCCCCGGCCTGGGGGTATTGACCCGAGAGCTAGCCGAGGGGGTAACCAGCTTGATTACGGTTGAGCTGGATAATCGGCTAGCCACCATTTTGAAAAAGACCCTGGCATCTTATAATAATATTACCGTGATAAATGGGGATATCCTTAAGCTTGCCCCGTCAGCTCTGCTTCAGGAACAAAAGGGGAGCCGATTAGGCTATAAGGTAGTGGCTAATCTTCCTTATTATATTACCGCTCATGTTATTCGCCATTTTCTGGAGGCATCACCCCATCCTCAGATTATGGTGATTATGGTACAGAAGGAGGTTGCTGAGGCTATCGTGGCTAAGCCGGACAGGATGAGTCGTCTCAGCGTTAGTGTTCAGTTCTATGGCCAACCCAGCATAGTTAGCTACGTACCGAGGCGATGTTTCTACCCATCGCCGGAGGTTGACTCAGCGATACTGAAGATAGCTACCTATGCTAGGCCACTGGTAGCGGTGACAGATAAGGAGGGCTTTTTCAGGTTGGTGCGAGCTGGTTTTACTGCTTCTCGCAAGCAGTTAGTTAATTCACTGAGTCAGGGGCTGGAACTACCTCGAGGTGAGATCTTAACCCGACTGGAGAAAGCGGGGATAGTCCCCAAGCGCCGTGCCGAAACCCTGACCCTGGCTGAGTGGGCAGAGTTGTGGCGAGTGTTTAATTAGAGAGGGAAGGTATGTTAGTAGCTCCGGCTAAGCTTAATCTGGTTCTGGAAATTCTGGGGAGGCGTAAGGATGGTTTCCACCAGATTCGTGGTATAGCTCAAACGATAGGGCTAGCTGATATCCTTCACTTTCAACAGGGTAATCGGGTTGAGTTCAGTTGTAGTGACCCAAATTGGATTTCAAGCCGAAGTCTGGTATCCAGAGCTGTCAGTTTACTGCAAAAGACCACCGCTAGCGTTAGAGGGACGATAATTGAGGTAGAAAAGCATATCCCATTACTTTCGGGATTGGGTGGAGATAGCAGTGATGCGGCGGCTGCCTTGCGTGGTCTTAATCAGCTGTGGGAATTGGGGCTATCAACCGAGCGGTTACGGGGGCTAGCCTCGAGGTTAAGCTCGGATGTAGCCTTGTTTCTCTATGGTGGTACAGTTCTACTTGAGGGTAGGGGAGAGATGATAACTCCACTGTCTCCCTTTCCCCATCGGTGGGTAGTATTAATGGTGCCTCCATTACCTCGGGTAATCGGTAAAACGGCTCAGGCTTATCGCCAGGTAGTAGCTAATGATTATACCGGTGGGCAGATTACCGATAGTTTTATAGCTGAGCTAACCAGGAGTGAGGGGGCATCATTTAGCCTGTTTAATGTGTTTGATAATATTGCCCCGGCTAGTTTCCCGGGGCTTAAATCATACTGGCAGCAGTTCCAAAATGCTGGAGCGGAGGAAATTCATCTGGCTGGTTCAGGCCCGGCTCTGTTCACTCTGGTCAAGGATAAAGCCAGGGCGGAGGGGATATACTGGTATCTCCAAAAACAGGGGCTGGAATCATACCTGACCGAGACCTCAACTAATTAACCATTTCTTAACCAGCTTCTCTTCGTCCTGTCGAGTGGTTACCCTGCCATCCAGCTTAGCCTGATGTAGCTGCTCTAGTAGCTGTTTAATCTGCGGTCCCTGAGGAACCCCCATCGCTATCAGGTCATCGCCGCTCAGGATTGACTTGACATAACGAAGGTGATGTAAAAAGGTTTCCATGTATTGCTGAGCCACCGGGGAGTCGGTAGCTATTATATTAGCGATAATGGCGGTCGCTGAATAATGATGAAGCTGGCGGTAGACATCACTGGGGCTAAGCTTGGGGTTGGTTAATGCCTCAAGCCTGGTTTTAATAGTGGTACTCTGCCTGATGGTTTGGGCTACCGATTTAGCTAGCCCCAGTGATAGGGTTAGAATCTCGCATTGGCTAGGGGTCAGGCGATAGGCTAACAGTGCTAGATACAGGCTAAAGGATGGGGAATTGGGGATGGATAGCTGACGTGCTGCCATAAACTTAGCTGCTAGCCAGCCGTTTCCCGTCAGTGCCGGGTGCAGTTTGGTGAGAACCCCGAGCTCGTCGGCGCGTCGCAGCACTTTTTCTGGTTGTTCCTCGCTAAAGATACACTCTAGTTCATAGCGTATCCGCTCCTTACTAATAGTATCCAGCATCGGTATATCCCGCAACAGTAGCTTGAGGGTATTAGCTTCCAGCTGGAAGCCCAGTCGCTGTTCATAACGCAAACCTCGCCAGATGCGGGTAGCATCGTCAACAAAGCTATTATCGTGCAGCACCCGAATAAGTTTATCCTTAAGGTCATCCTGTCCCCGGTAACGGTCAATTAGCTCGCCGTAGCGGTCGGGATTGAGGCAGATTGCCATGGCGTTGATGGTGAAGTCGCGGCGGAAGAGGTCGGTCTCGATAGAGCTGGGGGTCACCGTAGGTAGGGCGCCGGGCTGAGGATAGCTTTCGGAACGAGCAGTGGCTAAATCAAGGCTCCATCGGTTACCGGTTATCTTAGCAGTATTAAACTGAGGGTAGGTAATGATGCTACTCGGCTCAACCTCAGTCAGCTGCCTGGCTAGCTCAATAGCATTGCCTTCGACTACTATGTCAAGATCAAGGTTTGGCTTTTCCAGAAGCAGGTCACGGACTGCCCCGCCAACGAGGTATAGATTTTGGTGTTGGCTATTAGCTATCCGGCCCGCGGTGTGTATAATCTCCACTAACTTGACGGGTAGCTGGTGTTCAATCCTACTGGCTAAATTGGCTGGTAACATTTTCCGAATTATAGCACAGATTGAATTGTTATTTAGTGGCTGGTTCTCTTATAATGAACCAAGATGGTTATGAAACTGGTAGCAATCGTGGGTATGGCGGGGGCTGGCAAGTCTGAGGTTGCCAGAATATTTGAGGAGAATGGTTTTAGCCGAATAAGGTTCGGGGATATTACCGATGAGGAGGTGGCGAGGCGGGGACTGGAACTAAACGAGAAGAACGAGCGCTATGTTCGGGAACTTCTCAGAAAAGAGTCGGGGATGGCAGTTTATGCTCGGCTGAGTTTAGCTAGAATTGATGCAGCGCTAAAACGCTCCAGTGTGGTGATTGACGGGCTTTATTCCTGGGAAGAATATGCCTTCCTTAAGGACTGCTATAAGGATAATTTTTGTGTAGTGGCAGTCTGGGCATCGCCGCAAACAAGGTATCTCCGATTAGTCAGTCGGCTAGAGCGGGGACTGACTGCCGAAGAAGCTGCCAGCCGTGACCGAGCGGAGATAGAGAATGTTAATAAGGCAGGACCTATTGCGATGGCTGATTTTACCCTTATCAATGAGGCCTCTCCAGAAAGATTGCGACAGGAAACCAGGCGTATTATTGCGGGGTTATAGATGGTAAGAACCCGTTCCCATCGGCCGGATATTGATGAGTATTTCTTAAAGATAGCCTCGGTAGTCGCTGAGCGTTCCACCTGCCTTCGTCATCACGTGGGGGCAGTGGCGGTAAGGGATAAGCACATTCTGGCTACCGGCTATAATGGTGCCCCGGCAGGGCTCAAGGATTGCCTTGAGCTAGGTTGCCTGAGGGATGAGTTACATATTCCATCTGGAACTAGGCACGAGATATGCCGGGCAATTCATGCTGAGCAGAATGTAATCATTCAGGCTAGTCTTCACGGGGTTAGTCTCAATGGAGCTACCATTTACTGTACTCATACTCCCTGTATACTGTGTGCCAAGATGCTGGTGAATGCTAAGATAAACCGCTATGTTAGCTTTGGCAGGTATAATGATAGCGGGTTTATCAGACTTTTTAAGGAAGCGGGGATAGAGGTTGACCTGAAAGAGCGACCGCCGTCTCAGATAAGCTATCTGGATTAAACCCGGTAGCTTCTATAACCTGTCTAGTAACCGGTACATATTGTGGTAGGCTTTATTAAAATCAGGACTGATAGTTACGAAGCTATCCTTTAGGGTTTGTATCTTGCGAGCAAGCTGATCTTGGTCCTGACCCTCTACCAGTTCTATCCAGGTATTGGCTTTCTTCTGGAAGGTCCTTTCAATCTTGGCTATGTCGGGCAGGTTTACCTGTAGAGAAGCATATAAATCGGGGTCTTCAGAGATAACGCTCTCCGCCAGTATTAGCAGTAGCTTAAAGGTAGTTCCCCCAATAGTCCCTATCCGTCTTAACTTATCCAGACTGAGTAGGGTATCCGCTGAGACAATAGCAATAAAATGAGCCAGACCAAGAACTATCGTCATTAACTCATCATGCTCCTCAGGTCTCATTAGATTTACCCTGGCTCCGCGGTTCTCCAGATACTGCTGGCATTTTTGAGCTAGCTCTATTTCATCCTGATTAGTCGGGGTTAAAATGAAGTCCTTATTAATGATGCTCCCTGCCCCGGGGCCAAACAGGGGATGCACGCCAAGGACCCGCCCCGAGGTTACATATTTATGCATTAGCTTGATCGGGAATGCCTTGACGGAGGTAAGGTCAATAACTATCTGTTGTGATTGAACATAGGGACCAATTTGCTTAATTACGGTGGTAAAATTGGCTATGGGTACTGAAATCAGGATAATCTCGGCGTCCTTGATAGCGGTAATATTATCGGTGGTTGCTTTAACTTTCAACTGGCGTTGAGCTTGCTGTAATTTTATCTCATTACGGCCAGTTATTATTACCTCGTTGCCCTCGTTCAACAGAAACCGAGCCAGCCAGCCCCCTAATTTCCCTGAGCCACCAATGATAGCTACTCTCACCCTATTACCTCACGAGATTTTTTATCTTGCCTTGGGGTAGGAGCCCAGAATTTTCAGGAACAGCGAGCGTTCCTCAAGGGCTTCCAAAACCTCCTGGGATATCTTGTCCTCGCGGTGACCCTCAAAATCCATGTAGAAGTTATACTCCCATGGTCTTTGTCGGGTTGGTCGGGACTCAATTTTGGTCAGGTTAATGCCTCGGGTAATAAATTCGGTAAGGAAATTATACAGTGCCGTCGGTTTATGCTTTACCGAAAAGACGATGGAGGTTTTATCGTTACCTGATGGTGGTGAGTCTTTCTCTGATAGGATGAAGAATCGGGTGAAGTTATTGGGGTTGTCCTCTATTTCACAGGTAAGGGTCTTCATCCCGTATATCGTGGCTGCCTCGGCACTGGCAATAGCAGCACCATCGATAATCCCCTGCTCCTTTATCATTCGGACACTGCCGGCGGTATCATAGGTAGGGATTAGTTCACAGTTCAGGTGCTTCAAGAAGGTCTTACACTGACCTAGTGCCTGAGGATGGGAGTAGATTCTCTTTATCAAATCGAGGCGCGCCCCGGCGTTAGCTATCAAACAGTGAGTAATGCGGAGTTCTATTTCGCCGCATACCTTAAGCTGGGATTCCAGCAGTAGGTCATAGGAGCGGCTGATACTGCCCTCTAGGGAGTTCTCTACTGGGATAATGCCGAACTGTGTCTTATCCTGTTCAACTGCTTTAAATACCTCATCCAGGGTTTCGTAGGGCTTAGTGGTTACCGATACCCCGAAGAACTGCTGAGCGGCTTGCTCACTATAGGCACCGGCTTCACCCTGAAAGGCGACCTCAATACCTTGTATCCGACGACAGGCGATTATTATCTGCTGGTAGACAGCTTCAATAACCTCAGGGCTGATGTTCTCCTGTCGGGCGAGATGTTTGATGTTCTCCAGGACGGTATCTTCACGGGCAGTGTCGTTAATCGGCTTGCCCTGCTGCTTTTTCTCCTCACCTATCTCGAGGGCAATCCTTATCCGATCACCGATTAGTTTAACAATCTTGGCGTCGGTTTCATCTATTTTGCTTCGCAGCTCGTCTAGTTTCATTTTATCACCCGTGGAATGAATCCTGCCCTCATCGCTAAATCGGTGAGAGTTATCGCCATCATTGATTCTACAACGACCACCGCCCGGGGAACAATACAAGCGTCGTGCCTCCCTTTAATAGTTAGACGGGCGCTCTTTAGGGTTTTCATATTTACGGTTGACTGATATTCGGTGATAGAGGCAGTCGGTTTAACTGCTACCCTGACAACTATTGGCATCCCGTTACTTATCCCTCCTAGAATACCGCCGGCATTATTAGTCGTGGTAACTATATTGCTGTCCTTAAGAGCTATGGGGTCATTGTTCTGGGAGCCTCGTTTGTTGGCTGCTGAAAAACCGGCGCCAAACTCAACCCCTTTAACCGCCGGAATAGCAAATAATGCCTTAGCCAGTTCACTATCCAGTCTACCAAACACTGGCTCACCTAAGCCAACGGGTACATTTATTGCGATACCTTCAATAATGCCGCCGAGACTGTCACCCTGCTGTTTGGCTGCCTCAATAAGTTTAGCCATTTCTCCAGCTACCTCAGGGTCAGCACATTTCAGAGGATTCTGTGGTCTATTCTGCTTTATCTCGCTAATTCCCTTAGAGGCGGCGGTTATACCGCCGATGTTAATAGTATGAGCAATAATCTCAATATTCACCAGCTTAAGTATCTTCTTGGCGATGGCTCCTCCCATCACCGAGACAGCGGTAAGTCGTCCTGAGAACCGTCCCCCTCCCCTGAAGTCGTTAAATCCCCCATATTTTACGAAGGCAGGATAATCAGCGTGGCTGGGGCGAGGTAGAAACCGGGCCCGCTCATACTCCGTGGAGTCTACATCCCGATTCCAGATGATGAGGCAGATAGGGGCGCCGGTAGTTATCCCGTCAGAGATGCCGGAGAGAATCTCTACCCTGTCTAGCTCTGCCCGCTCGGTTGAGGTTATCGCTGAATCCGGTTTTCGCTGGTCTAATTCCTGTTGGATATCATCTTTGGTGATAGCTAAACCGGCGGGACTGCCGTCAATAACTGCCCCCAGGCATTGGCCATGGCTTTCGCCAAAGCTAGTTACGGTAAAGAGTTTGCCCAAACTATTTTCCATCTGTCTTCACCTTACCCCCAATACTACGAAGTGTCTCCCAGAAATCGGGGAATGTTTTGGAAACACATTCGGCATTATTGATGACGGTTTCTCCGGCTACTAGTCCCGGGATACTGAATGCCATCGCTATACGGTGGTCATTTCTAGGATCGATAACTGCTCCCCTCGGACTTGAACCAGTAATAATTAAGCGGTTTTTTTCTTCGGTAACCCTAACCCCCATTCTCTCTAGACCTTCCCTTACTGCTGCTACTCGATTTGACTCCTTCAGCCTGGCTCGAGCAATCCCGGTGAGCTCACTCTGACCATCAGCCAAAGCTGCTAGCATTGCCATTGTCGGTAACAAGTCAATACAATTAGCCAAATTAGCCGATATTGCTTTTAGCCTTGATTTTCTCACTGTTACCGCACTTTCGTCTACCTCAACTGAAGCTCCCATCTCTTCTAGCCAGGATAATATTACCCTATCGCCCTGTCGGCTCTGCGGATTCAGATTGGTTACTGTTATCCCTGCCGATAAAGCTCCCATCGCCAGAAAATAACTGGCTGATGACCAGTCTCCCTCTATGGTGTATCGGGTGGGTTGATATTGCTGGGGTAGGATATCAAATTCCCTTAAATCTGGAGAGGCAGTTACCTTAATACCAAATTCCCTCAGACAGTCCAGGGTCATCAGAACAAATGGGGTTGATTCCAGTGGGGTGGTTAGTCTGATATTAACCTTCTGCCTAGCTAAAGGAGCTACTATAAGTAGTGCCGATATATACTGTGAGCTTATATTACCAGGAAGCCTGATAGTGCCACCGTTTAACTGCCCTCCCTCAATAGTTACCGGGGCTAATTCACCATGACAGGAGCAGTTTACCCCCCACTGCTTAAGGGCTTGAACCAGGGCTTTAATTGGTCGCTTAGCCAGCGAGGGACCGACGACCAGATGACATCTCCCAGGGATCAATGAACCGATAGCAGTCATAAATCGCAGCGTAGCTGCTGAATCACCGCAGAAGAGATCTGTTTCCGACGGGTGAAGATTACCGCCGGTGATGTGCCATGAGGTCTCTTGCGGCTTAATCTTGACCCCAATTCTCTCTAATACATCCCGAGCCGCTTTGGTATCCGCGGCTTCCAGGGGATTTATAATCTCACTCTGGCCATTAGCCAGGGCAGAGCACATAAGCCCCCGAATGGTATAGCTTTTGGAGGGAGGGGCAATAACCCGCCCTTCTGGCTTACTTTTACTAATTAGAGCCTTCACTTTTGGTTATCCTGGCAATTATTTGCTTGACTACCGAATCGATATTCAAGGTTGAGGTATCGATAGTAATATCGGCGGCTCGCTCATAAAAGGGCTGGCGAAACTCCAACAGCTTCTGGATAGTCAGTGCTGGGTTGGTTACTTTGAGCAAGGGGCGCTCGGTACTACCCGCTGATACCCGCTTCAGTATTACCTTGGGAGATGCTGTTAGGTAGATAATTACTGATTTATTTCTTAGGCGGTCAATATTTATCTGATTAAGCACCACCCCACCCCCGCAGGCAATGACTACCCCTTCTCGGGGGGAAACCTGTCGGACAGCCTCAATTTCAAACTCTCGGAAGGCTATTTCTCCATCCTGCTGGAATATAAAGGGGATGGTTTTACCGGCTAGTTGTTCAATCAGGCTATCCAGCTCAATAAATTCCCTGCCCAGCTTTCTAGCTAACGCTTTACCCACCGCAGTTTTCCCGGCTCCCATAAAACCAATCAGCGCCAGACTAGTTTTCATCGGTTAACATCCTGGTAGCCGCTTTTTTCATTACCTCAACCGGGGGGTAAAGCCCCGTCCATTGCTTAAAGGCTAACGCTCCCTGCCAGACGAGCATATCCAGCCCACTTATAGTCTTTGCTCCCACCCTCTCGGCATCCCTTTGTAGCCTTGTCCGGATAGGGTTATACACCACATCAAAAATAATGAGGTTAGGGCCAAGCAGTCTGTTGGGAACTGGTGTGCTGTCCCAATCAGGTCTCATCCCAACGCTAGTGGCATTAATTAAAATATTGCCCTTCTCCAGGGCTGCGGCTAGATTTGGCTCGCTCAGTTCTTGGGCTTTAACCTCACGGCTAAAGGTTTGTGAGAGTTGGCCCGCTAATTTTTCGGCCCAATCCAGTTCCTGTCGTCGGTTGAGGATGACCAGATTAGCCCCTCTGGTAACAAGGATAAAGCAGATTGCCTTGGAGACGCCCCCGGCTCCCAGAATAACTACATTCTTACCCTCTGGCTCAATCCCCTTATTCAGTAGTGCTTGAAGAAACCCGGTAGCATCAGTATTATAGCCGGTTAGGTATCCATCATCATTAACGATAGTATTTACGGCTCCTATCTTAGCTGCCATCGGGTCTAGCTTATCCAGAAGGGGAATAATAGCTACCTTATGGGGAATGGTAACATTCAGCCCTCGTATATTTAGCGCCCTTGCCCCCTCGATTGCCTTGCTTAGTGCCTTTTGGCTTACTCGAAAGGGGACATATAGATAGTCCAGCCCTAGCTTGCGGAAGGCGGCATTGTGCATTGCTGGTGACATCGTATGCTCAATAGGGTCACCGATTACCCCACAGATTTTGGTCCTCCCGGATATAAGGTTACTTTCCATTTTGCTCCAGTAGTTGATAGATTTTGGTTAGGTTGCCGACGGTTATCTGACCGGGAGCTGATTCCTGGCCACTGGCTATTGATGCGTAGGTAAAATATCCCCCCGCTAGTGGACAGAGGATACGGCTGGTAGTCCCTAGTGGCCCCATAGCAAAGGAAACCATCTTTATTTGGGGAAAAGTGGCGATAAGCTTAAATGTTGTCAAATTATCGGTAAATTTTTGGGCGGTGGTAATTACCTTACATATATCGGCGCCGATATCCAGTTGTCGCTGGACTATTTCGGTCAGCTCTATAAGAGAGGGTGTCTTATGTAACTCGTGAAACGATAGCAGACACCTAGTTCGCTGTTTAATAAGGGCGACGATGTTTTTCAGATTTTCTGTTCTCATCTCAACATCAATAATAGACGCTCCCAGCGCAATGGCTTGGTTAATTTCAGCGATTCTCTCGGCTTCGTTATTTTCCCCCCGGCCCCCTTCAGCAACGCTTCGGTTGCAGGCTATCCAGGGTTTGTTGAGTCGTCTAGCTATCTCCGGCCAGCCATTACCAATAAGGTCTATTCTGACCTCAAATAGTTCTACCAGGGGTTCTATCTGGGCTATTGCCGTCCAGTCCTGGTTTACAATAGAAGCACAAATCCTAGGCTGTTTCATTACCCTCTACCAAAATCTGTTCGACCAGGGGTAACTCTACCTGGTCAATAATAAATACCTCTCCGAGGCGTTTAGGTAGCACCAGTCTTAGCCTACCCTGCCTGACCTTCTTGTCGTGTTGCATTGCCTGGATTAGCTGCTTTGCCTCAAGGTTTGGTATTTTGGTGGGTAGCCCTGCCGCTTTAATCAGGTTTTCTAATCTGGCTAGTTCATCTCGGTCAAAGGTTCCGAGCTGAGCGGAGATTCTAGCAGCTATTATCATTCCTATAGCTACTGCTTCAGCGTGAACTATCCCGAAATTGGATACGGTTTCAATAGCGTGCCCTATGGTGTGGCCAAAGTTCAGGATGCTTCTCAATCCTAAATCCTTCTCGTCTTTCTCCACTACCCTGGCTTTAATCTCCACTGACCAATAGACAACCTTCTCCAGCACCGTCTCATCGAAGGCGATTATTTTAGCCAGATTTGTCTCCAGATAGTTAAAGAATTTTTTATCCCGGATAACCCCGTATTTAATGACCTCGGCTAATCCGTCACGAAAGGTTTTGCTATCCAGGGTTTTCAGGGTATCAATATCGGTAATTACCAACCTTGGCTGATAGAAGGCTCCGATTTCGTTCTTTAGTTGCTCATGGTCGACGGCTACCTTACCCCCGATACTGCTGTCTACTTGAGCCAGCAGGGTGGTTGGTATCTGTACCAGAGGGATACCTCGCATATAGGTGGCAGCGACAAAACCAGCTAAATCCCCGATGACTCCTCCCCCCAGGGCGAGAATGGGGGTTGTCCTCTCTGCATAGCTGTTAGCCAGCTGTTGGTATAATTTGCCAGCAGTGTGTAGTGATTTTTGCACCTCACCATCAGGTACCAGCAGTGTGGTTACCGAAAAACCCTCTTCAGTAAGGTTACGCTGAAGGCTAGCACCATAGTGGCGGTTTACGATAGGGTTAGTGATAATCACCAGCGAGCCACTAAAGCCGTTTTCCTTTAGCCGACTTCCCATTTGGGAAAGTATCCCCGAACCGATGAGAACATCGTAGCTATTATTAGCTAACCTTAGTCTAATCCTTTCCATAGCTTGCTGACTTAATTAGTTTATCGATTTCCTTACAGGTGTAGATAATCTGTTTAAGCTCATCGGGGGTGACTGCTTGCTTGGCATCAACAATAGCTTCCGTTGGGTTGTAATGCATCTCAATCATTAGCCCACTGGCGCCGACAGCTATCGCGGCACAGCTCATATTAAAGATGAGGTCACGGCGGCCAGCAGCATGGCTGGGGTCAACAATCACCGGCAGGTAGGTTTCCTTCTGGAGGACAGGAACTGCTGCTAGGTCAAGGGTGTATCGGATGTAGTTTTTGCCTTTGCCAGTGGGTAATACCCCTCGTTCACACAGGATAATATCTTTATTGCCCTCAGCGGCAATATATTCGGCAAAGGACAGGAACTCCTCAATACTGGCACCAAAGTGACGTTTAAACAGGATAGGCTTCCCGGTTCTGGCAGCCTTTGCTAGCAGGTCTTGGTTGTACATGTTTCGAGACCCTATCTGAAGGATGTCAGCGTATTCAGCGGCTAACTCAACTTGTGACTCTCCCCTTACCTCAGTTACCGTAGCTAGGTTGAATCTTTCTCCAGCTTCGCGTAGCCAGGCGAGAGCATCCCGGGCTTCTTTCTCGCCTAGTGCCCCCAGTCCCTGAAAGGAGTGAACCGAACTCCTTGGCTTAAAGACACCTCCCCTTAGAATATGTGCCCCGGCTTCACTGGCATCCTGGGCAATTCTCAATAACTGCTGATGACTCTCCACCGCGCAAGGCCCAGCAATAAATACTGGTTTATCACCACCTATTTCAATATCCTTTACCTTAACTATGGTATGTTCTGTTCCCTCCTCAGCAAATCGGCTATATTCCTTGCTAATTAGCTTATAGGGAACTTCAACCATAGCAGCTTCCTTTACCCCAGGGAGGACAGAAAGGTTATCAAACGGTATTTTATGTTCATCGCCGACCAGCCCAATAATGGTTCGGTATCTCCCTTTAGAAACATCAGCTCGTAGCCCGTATCTTCTTACCTCTTCAACTATTTTGGCAACCTGTTCTGAGGTAGCATTAGTTTTCATTATTATCATTCCGGTCCCTCCTCAAAAAAATCTTGGTAACTAAAAAACCCTCCGCTGGGGAGGGTTCTGAATCTTCTCTATCTTGGTTAGGTTCCTATAGGCTAACACTGTCCCCCAGGCACCAGTTAAGCGCCAGTAAACGTAAAATAACTATAATACTTACTAGAGGTAACACTAACCATGTTATAAATAACCTAACCTTCTCTGAGTTATGCTAGCAGAAGGAAGCTAACTTGTCAAATAGTTCTACTCCCCGGCTCTTGAGCCATTGTTTGACAAGGAAAGACGGATTCAGTAGAATAGTATCGTATTACGATATCGGGAAGTGTTATTATGATTGGTAGAGAGTTTTTTCTCGGGTTTATTAAGATTCACCTGTTGTATCACGCTTCACAGGAGCCGATATTTGGTGTCGCCATAGCTCAGGAGTTGGCTAGACATGGCTATAAGGTCAGCCCTGGTACCTTGTATCCGGTGCTACATAGTCTGGAGAAACAGGGCTATCTGAAAAGTGAGTTCAAGGTGGTTAATGGTCGGGTAAGGAAGTATTATCAAGCTACTGCTGAAGGCAAAGGAGCACTGGAACAGGCAAAGCAGAAAATCCGGGAACTAGTTACCGAGGTTATTGAAGGAAGGTAGTAGGTAGTGCCATCAAATGAAGGGCCAACCCGCCGTAAAATATGGGGACTTCATCCCAATGTGTTCTTCCTGGGTATGGTCAGTCTGCTGAACGATATCTCCAGCGAGATGAATTTTTACCCTTATCCCACTCTTTCTATCCAATATACTGGGGGTGGCGACAACGGTTATTGGTCTTGTCGGGGGGCTGTCGGAAAGTTCTGATGCCCTGTTTAGGATATTCAGTGGTCGGCTTAGTGATAGGATGGGCAGGCGCAAGTCACTGACCGTCGCCGGCTACAGCATTTCTACTATTGCCAAGCCATTTATGTATCTGGCTTCAAGCTGGGGTATGGTTCTTGGTATCAGGTTCGGGGACAGGATTGGTAAGGGTATCCGTAGTTCAGCCCGCGATGCTATGATTGCTGATTCCGTCTCACCTGAAGAGAGGGGCCGGGGATTTGGCTTACATCGGGCGATGGATAACTCGGGGGCAGTTATTGGATTGGCTATAGCTGCCCTGGTCATCTATCTGGTTCAGGGTGGGGGATTGGAACTTAGCCTGAGGACCTACCAGCGGTTAGTATTGATTGGCATTATACCGGCAGTGCTGGCGGTGATTATACTAATGAGATTGGTTAAAGAAAGAGAAGCTAGACCGCTACAATCTAGCCATTCCCATTTTAGGCTGTCTCAATTAACCGCCGGTTTTGATAGCCGATTCAAGATATTTTTGGTAATTATGGCGATATTTACCCTGGGTAATTCCAGCGATTTCTTCGTAATACTGAGGGCGCAGAACCTAGGGATGTCGGTCTTTCATATTACATTGATGCTGGTTATGTTCAATGCTATCGCAGCGGCAGTGTCACTCCCGATGGGTAAACTATCTGACCGACTGGGCAGACGGCGGGTTATCTCTATCGGTTGGGGTATCTATGCCCTGATTTATCTGGGGTTGGGACTGGCATCAGCATCATGGCAGATGTGGTTGCTGTTAGCTGCTTACGGGGTCTACTACGGGATAGTAGAAGGGGTAAGCCGAGCTATGGTGGCTGATTTAGTCCCTGAAGAAAAGCGGGGCACTGCCTACGGACTGTATCATGGCGTGGTGGGACTTACCTTACTGCCGGCTAGTCTGCTCGCCGGTTGGTTATGGCAAACCTATAATCCGCAGGCCCCGTTTTTCCTCGGTGCCGGCCTGGCGGCTATAGCAGCACTCGGGATGATGGTTTTTATTAAGCCGAGAATAAATAGCAATCAGGTTGCCTGATACAAACACGAAGGGGCAAAGCGTTAACTCTGCCCCTTTAGTCAGGTCTAAGGCTTATCAGAAGCCATAGAGCTCATTTTGAGAAATTATTGTAGCACTATATTATCAATAAGTCTAGTCTTGCCAATTCCTACTGCCAGTGATACCAAGGCCGGTGAGCTAATGGTGTCTAATTCGTTCAGGGTCTCGGCATCAGCTACTGATATGTAATCGATACTGGCTAGAGGTTGTTTCTGGATAAGATTTATCATTTCCTGACATATCCGCGGGGCATTCTTCTCCCCCTGCGACCATAGCTGTTGCGCTAGGCAGAGTGCCTGATAGAGGACTACTGCTGCCTGGCGTTCCTGAGGGTTAAGGTAGCTATTACGGCTACTCATCGCTAGTCCATCAGGCTCACGCACTGTGGGGGCAGTAACTATCTTAAGGTTCATATTCAGGTCAGCTACCATCCGTTTAATTACTGCTATCTGCTGAGCATCCTTCTGCCCGAAGTAGGCTTGTGTGGGCTGAATAATATTAAACAGCTTAGCTACTACGGTGGTAACCCCCTTGAAATGACTAGGACGGGAAGCCCCCTCTAGTCGCTGGGTTAATCTGTCTACCTCTACCCAAGTGCTATACGAGCCGGGATACATCTCACTAGCCTCAGGTATAAAGACAACATCTACCGTTTCCTTGGCTAATAATTCTAAATCACGCTTCGTATTCCGAGGGTAGCTAGTCAGGTCTTCCTGAGGACCAAACTGGGTAGGGTTGACAAATATACTGACTACTACCGATGTGTTTTCCTCTCTAGCCACTCTGACCAGTGATAGATGGCCCTCATGAAGGTAGCCCATAGTGGGAACAAAGCCAACCGGCTCAACAAGCCTTCGCCTCAGCCTTCTCATAGTATCTATTTTTTCGATGATTTTCACTTTCATTTAAGCCTAGCTAGTAGGCTCTCGTCCATCGAGAAGCTCTGCTTATCAGCAGGGAAGATGCCCTCTTTTACTTCATTGTGATATTGAGTAATCGCCCTTGACATAATGTCAGCCAATTTAGCATATTGTTTAGCATGCTTAGGTACAAAATCGGTGAACAGCCCTAGAATGTCATTTATAACCTGAACCTGACCATCACAGTCGGCGCCGGCGCCAATACCGATGGTGGGGATACTGATTTGTTGGGTAATTAGCCTGGACAGGGGGGAGGGGACAGTTTCCAAAACTACGGCGAAGGCTCCGGCTTGCTCCAGGGCACGGGCATCGTTCAGCAACCTGGCGGCGGCAGCTTCAGTCTTACCCTGTACCTTATAGCCACCCAACTGGTGGATTGATTGGGGAGTAAGCCCGATGTGTCCCATAACCGGGATGCCACAATTGACGATGTGGCTTACCTTCTCAGCTACGGTTACCCCGCCCTCAAGCTTGATTGCCTGAGCGCCACCTTCCTGAATAAAACGGGTAGCATTACGCAGGGCATCGGAAACACTGATATGATAGGTCATAAACGGCATGTCACCAATGACCATTGCCTTTCTAGTGCCCCTGACGACTGCTTTAGTGTGATGGAGCATTTCTTCCATAGTTACCGGGATGGTTGATTTGTAACCTAGGACTACCATACCCAGACTATCCCCAACTAGAATAAGCGGTATCCCAGTCGCATCAATTATTCTGGCGGTGGAGTAATCATAGGCAGTTAGCATGGCGATTTTATCACCCTTTTGCTTCATATCCTTTAGTTGGCTGATAGAAACTCGCATCGGCATCTCCTTAAAAAGTGTCGGGGTTCTGGCTATTTTCGATTCATCATAGCGTTATGCTCATCAACATATATCACCGTAGGGGTGAAACCTCGGGCTCTGTCTTCATCAACATAACTGTAGGTAAGGATAATAATGGTATCTCCTCTGACGGCTAACCTAGCTGCGGCTCCATTCAATTCAATGGTGCCAGCCTTCTTGGCTCGGATAGCGTAGGTGGTAAAGCGAGCTCCGTTAGTTATATTTAACACCTGTACCTGCTCATTAGGAAGAATATCAGCCATCTTCATCAGCTTCTGGTCGATAGTGATACTGCCCTCATAATCAACATTAAGGTTAGTCACCCGGGCGCAGTGTATCTTACTCTTTAGCATTATTCTCATTAGTTTCCTCCTTATCTAGAACTATTATTTCAATATTGCTCTTAGCTCCTCAGCCTGATTCTGGTCTATTTTCCCCTTGGCTAAAGCGATAGGGATAGTCTGTAAGCCCAGCTCCTTATAGGTGGTCATCAGCTGAGGAGCCCGTTTTTGCAGGGCATAAATATGCTTGTTGATGGTTCCGATATCCCCCCGAGCCACCGGCCCAGTGAGGCATTGTGGTATGCCAATGGTGTCAATATTATGAATAGTGCCTTGAAGCAGGGGCAGTAGTGCCTGAATGGCCTGAGGTATGGGGATGTTAAAGGTTTGCCACAAATCGGTGGCTAATTTTACTAGCGTTACCGTATAGTTAGAAGCGATAACGGCGGCGGCATGATAAGCTACCCGGTCAGCTGCCCCCAGCTTAATCCAGTGACCGCCCATGGCAACTGCTATCTCCTTAAGCTTGCCCAGTAGGGGTTCCTCTGCTTCTAGGGCGAAGGTTGAGCCGGGTATATTCTCGATAGCCTGTTGGGTATTAGCCAGGGTTTGCAGGGGGTGAAAAGCACCAACACTAGCCTCCAGTTCCCTAGCTGGCTCCAGAATTTCGGTAGAATCAGCTCCACTACAGTGAACCACACTCTGCCCACGGTGCCATTTTACCTGAGATACTACCGGGGCAATAGCATCATCAGGGGTAGTAATAAACACCAGCTCGGCAGTATCCGCTACTTCCTGATTACTCCTAACCGACCGGCATCCGGTAATCTTTTGCGCCAGGTTCTCCGCTGAGAGTCCACGGCGACTGGATACGGCGACTACGGGATAACCCTTACTGCTTAGCTTAATCGCCAGGGCACTGCCCACAGTACCGGTACCAATAAACCCCAGTTTTATCATTTAACCCCTTTTACCCCGTCTCAGGTTAATAAAAATGCCCTCTCTGATAACCTCGGAGAAGGCATAATAACATCTCTGTTCTCGCCGTCTCAGTCATATCAGATCCAAGCGACTAATCTAAGTATATAAATTAGACTTAATTTCGTCAACCCGGTGATGCCTTACCTATCACCGTCCAGTTTTGCCAGCATTCTCTCGGCGAAGTCGCCTGCCCAGGGGACCTTGTATAGCTGGTTATGGTAGGTCCGATACATCAACACCCCCCAGAATATCCACCACAGGGCGAAGAAAGTCCCGAAAATAGCCGAACTAACGACCCAATTGGGATAAGCTAAACCTCCCCCACTCCAGGCTGATATACGAATGGTGTCGGCAACCCCCCAGATAATATTAAGAATGCCGAAGACCACTATTGACTGCATAGCGTGGAAGCGAACCAGCTTGTTCTTCTTCTCTAGAGAAAGAAAGATAATGCCGGTTACCCAGAAGCCGAGATAGCAAAATAAACCGGCTTTATTCGGCTGAAGAGTGGTCGTGGACTTACCTCGGGCAGTTTGTTTTTCTTTCGCTAGTCTCTCTCGTGCCTCCAGTCGTGCCTTCTCCTCTTCGTAAATCCGCTGCTTTTCCTCTGATGAAAGCTCCATTTTATCCTCTATTCTGGTCATATTAGCCCGATAGTAACTGACTGTCAACTCAGGCTGGCTTCTTGACACCCTAGCCTAGCGAAAGCTACAATAACACTGGTGCCGAGGTAGCTCAGTTGGTAGAGCAGCGGACTGAAAATCCGCGTGTCCTCAGTTCGATTCTGAGCCTCGGCACCAGGAGATAGGCGGAGGTAGTGAAGACATAGAACACCTCTTTGCTAAGGGAGGGGTCGCGAGTTCAAATTTCCTCTTCCACTGATGCCGAAGTGGCGGAACAGGTAGACGCGACAGTCTCAAAAACTGTTGAGGAGCAATCCTCGTGTCGGTTCGATTCCGACCTTCGGCACCATAGGATTTGGCAAGAACTATTCTTAGTTATATAATAATGCCGAGTTGTGTAGTGGTAGCACAGAGGACTTTGAATCCTCCAGCCCTGGTTCGAATCCAGGCTCGGCAGTAGTGCTTTCCCCGATAGCTCAATTGGTAGAGCGGGCGGCTGTTAACCGCTAGGTTGTGGGTTCGAGTCCTACTCGGGGAGCCAATCTTTTATTCAACCTCCAGCAGACTGAAACCGCTTGCTGCGTCCTTGATGCGGGTTGCTTTAGCACCGAGAATTTCATAAAGGATAGCCTCGGCGACCAGCCAGGTGGTAACCCCAGCTCGCAGGCAGCCGGTTAGTGTCTGTCCGGAGCGTCCCAGGGCAGCGTGAATATGCAGGCTTGGCTGGCCAGTTTCATCAGGAGCCAGCACCCCTACCCCGGCTACCTCGTGGGCACCGTCAACCGGCAGGAACATTGGCTGTGGTGGCATTTCCTCCGAGCGTCGTGGTCCGGTAACTACCTCACCACCTCCTATCCCTCCCACCAGAATAATCTGAGCGACTGACACACCATTTTCTTTGGCAAAACGCTCGATACACTCCGGGATAACATCACCATCCTCAATCCGCAGTACAAAAACTCGTCCGATATGACCTTCACATGATTTCATGGGTGACCTCCTCTTACTAGCCAGCGACACTCTAGCTGAGGGTGGTGGTTTTGTCAAGTCTTAAATATGCTAAAATAGTAAAGATTCTTGAGGAGATAGCCTTTGCTATATATATTGCTGGGTCAGGATGATTTCTCCCGCGGTGAGTTAGTTAACCAGATAAAACAGGGGATAGGTGACCCCACGACCCTGGAGGCAAACACCACGATACTTGAAGGGCAACAGATAACCCCAGAAGGATTAAGAGCTGTCTGTGGGACGGTGCCGTTTCTATCGGAAAAGCGTTTGGTAATAGCCAAAGGGTTACTGACCCGCTTTGAACCCCGAGTTAAACCCAGCCGACTGGAGAAAACAGCCACAGCTAGCCGGCAGAATGAGGTTAAGCTACTAGCTGACTATATCAACCATATTCCATCAACTACCCTGCTGGTGTTAATCGATGATAAGGCAGGTAACAATAACCCGCTGTTTAAAGAGTTGGCTCCCATAGCCGAGGTAAAATCCTTCTCTCTACTGCGAGGGGCTAAGCTTGACCACTGGACGGAGGAGCGGGTGCTAAAAGAGGGCGGCACTATATCCCCTCGGGCAGTAAAGCTACTGGGGAGAGTGGTGGGTAGCAACCTGTGGATTATGTATCACGAAATTAACAAACTTATTCTGTTTGCTTCAGGCCAACTCATTGAAGAGGAGGACGTGAGAAAACTGGTAAGTTATGCTCAACAGGACAGTGTATTCGCGATGATAGATGCGATTATTGGATTTAAACCGGGGATAGCCGAACGGATACTGCAGCGTCTGCTGGAAAGAGGGGCTGCTCCTGGCTATCTTCTGGCGATGCTAGCCAGGCAGATTCGGCTGATGGTTCGGATAAAAGAGCTCAAACAACAGCGAAAATCGGAAAAGGAGATTCAGCATAGGTTGGGGATAACCCACGAATTTGCTTTTCGCAAGGCATTAGAGCAGGCAGGCCGATATCCCCTGAGGCGAATTAAGGAGATATATCCTAAACTTCTTGAAGCTGACCTATCAATTAAAACAGGAAGGTATTCCAGCGAGCTAGCCCTCAATATTCTAGTTGCTGAATTGTGCCAGCGGCATCATTAATTCATGTCTCCGGGATTTGACAAAGCTAGAGTAGAGTGCTACAGTTTATTTGGTTTTTAGGGGTGGTGGTAATGACGATAGCTTTCGGGATCCCCTGATGTTTTTTGATTTAAGAGAGACTGGTTAACGGGTAGTTCAAAATAAGAGGAGGTATTAGTAATGAAGTTTATGGGTTACCCCAGGCCTAACGGTAGAGTTGGAACACGTAATTATGTTGGGGTTCTGGCTGCTGTAGGCTGCGTTAACGAAATCGTCCTGTCCATATGTCATCAGATAAAAGGAACCGTCCCCATTACTCATCAACAGGGGTGTCTGACGGTCACCTCTGATTTAGCGGAGGTTCAACAAGCGATAATTAATCTGGGTAAAAACCCCAATCTAGCGGCGGTTCTAGTGGTAGCACTGGGTTGTGAGAGTGTCTTCCCTGAGGAAATTAAGGCTGGGATTGCTGAAAGTGGTAAGCCCGTAGAACTAATTACTATGCAGGAGATAGGGGGAAGTATCAAGACGATAGCTCAGGGCTGTGAGATTGCTGAGAGAATGGTCTTGGAGGCATCGGAGATTCACCGTGAGGAGTTTGATGCTTCTAAGTTAATAGTAGGCTGTAAGTGTGGTTCCTCCGACGCTACCTCAGGGCTATCATCTAACCTGGCGGTTGGTGAGGTATGTGATTTAATTACCAAGGAAGGTGGTACCTTTCTCTTCGGGGAGGTCTGTGACATTATGGGCTCTGAGCAGATTCTAGCCCGAAGAGCCGCAAATAAAGAGGTAGGCCAAAAGATTATCGATGCCGTTAATGGCTTGATTGATAGGGCTGCTGCTGTAGGAGCTGATGTAGTTGGCTGTCAGCTTACCGAAGGGAATAAGAAGGGTGGCTTAACCACGGTAGCCGAGAAAGCGATTGGGGCTACAGCTAAGTCAGGAACGGCAACGCCGCAGGGGTTTATTAATTATGGAGAAGCTGCCCCCCTTAATGGTGGGCTGTGGATTATACCTACCCCCGGGCGGGGTTTTGAGAATCTAACCGGACTTGCTGCTGCCGGAGCTGTAGTTCACCTGTTTACTACCGGACTGGGGGCTCCCGAAGGACATCCGATTATGCCAGTTATCAAGCTCACCGGTAATATCAATACCTGGAACAAGCTGAACACTCATATGGACTTCAACGTGAGCGGTATAATTGATGGCACGGAAACTATCAAAGAAGCCGGTAAGCGGCTTACTGCCGAGCTGCTAAAGGTTGCCTCGGGTAAGTTAACCAAAGCCGAGGTACTGCGCTACGACGAGAGTATGAATATCTTAACCTACGGACCGGTTATTTAGGAGGTATGTTAGTTATGGGTAAAGCAGTTTTAGTTAACGATAAGGATAATGTGGTTACCGCAGTTTCCGATATCAAGAGTGGAGAGGATGCGGTATATCGGGTTAGCTCAGGGACGAAGCAGATTAAAGCCAGCGAAGATATCCCTTACGGCCATAAGATAGCTCTCACTGAGATAGCCAAGGGGTCTGCTATTATTAAGTATGGCGAGATGATTGGTAGAGCTAAACAGGATATTAAACCGGGCCAGTGGATTCACACGCACAATACTGATGAAACCTACGCCCCTTCTAGATAGAGGACAGATAGTTAAGTAGGCTATTTTAAATTAACCCTACCTTAATGGAGTGTTGTTGACTTTATTAAGGTAGGGTTTTTAAAATTAGAGGATATCAGTCCCCAGAGGGATTTAGTGCGGCAGACGTTTCAATTGCCGGAGAGTTATGAGATAATAGCTAAGATACTGAGTATGCGATGAATAACACAAAAATCAATCCTGAGGATAGTGATACCCGACTACAGGAACTCTGTCGTCAGCGATTATCATCAAGGCGGCTGATTCTGGCTAGTAATCGCGGGCCAGTGGAATATTATTTTGATAAAGGCCAGAGTCTTTGCTCACGTCGCGGCAGTGGCGGGGTAGTTACTGCTCTTAGTAGTCTGAGTAAGTATGTAGAGCTTGACTGGATTGCTAGTGCTATGGGACAGGGGGATAGGGAGGTAGCTCGAAGAGCTGAAGGGAAGCGCTTCAGTGTCCTGGAAAATGATAATTTACACCTCCGATTCGTAGTCTGCTCACGAAATACCTACCACAAATTTTATAGTGTCATCTGTAATCCCTTACTCTGGTTCCTGCAACATTACATGTGGAATTCGCCCAACACCCCTAATATAGACATTGTTGTTCATGATGCCTGGGAGAATGGCTACGTTCAGGTAAATCAAGCCTTCGCTAAAGCGATTGTTGAAGAGGCTATGCGGAGTGAGCTACCTCCCATAGTGATACTAAATGACTACCACCTTTATCTAACCGGTGGCTATATTCGGCGACAGCTGCCCGAGCTGGTAATTGAGCACTTTATCCATATCCCCTGGCCATCCCCGTGTTACTGGGAGCTACTGCCGAATTCGATGCGGCAGGCAATCTTCAGGAGTTTGTGCGATGCTGATATCGTAGGTTTGCAGACCATACGCGACGTACATAGTTTTCTTCACGGCTGTGAATCATTTATTAATGAAGCTGAGGTAGATTACCACCAGCACAATGTCAGGCTGGGAAACCACCTGGTTCAGGTTAAAGCCTATCCTATATCAATCGATGTTACTGGTCTCAAGAAGGCAATCTCTTCCCCTGAGGTGCAGGAATATGAGCGGAAGCTACGCCCGCTCTGCGGTGAGTCGACCATAGTTCGTGTTGATAGGGCTGAGCCCAGTAAAAATATTATCCGTGGTTTTAAAGCTTTTGATAAACTATTGGAACGCCATCCGCAGTTTCGGGGGAAGGTTAAATTTATTGCCTTTCTGGTGCCTACCCGAACCCATCTGAAGCTATACCGGAGGTATATGCAGGAGACTACCCAGTTAATCGAAGCTATAAATAGCAAATACGGCACCGAACAGTGGTATCCTATTGATTTCTTCTACGAGAATAATTACCTGCAGGCAATAGCTGGGATGCGGCTCTATGATATCCTGCTGGTGAACGCAGTTATTGATGGGATGAATCTGGTAGCTAAAGAGGGACCTACGGTTAATCACCGTAATGGCGTGTTGATATTATCGGAGACGGTAGGTGCCTATGAACAGTTGGGAGCTAATGCCCTGATGGTATCCCCGACAGATCTGGAGGGGACCACTGAAGCTCTGTATGCGGCGCTGATGATGCCTCTTGATGAAAGGAAACAACGGGCGACCGCACTCAGGGAATCAATTGAGAAGGAGGATATCATCCATTGGCTTCAGTTGCTGCTGGAAGATGCGGTTAGCTTGATTGAACAGTGTTCTCCGTCAACCACTTGAGGAAACGCTCCACATCACTAACCCCCTCGAGGAGAAAATCGGCGGCTGATATTAGTTCTGGGGGCACTTCAGGACTGTTAACTGCGATGGCCCAACCCTGAAAATCGGGGGGTGAATTGGCAGTACGTATCGCCTGAAAGGCAGCAATATCGGTAGTATCATCGCCTAGATAGATACCTCCCCGCAGATTATACTCCCGGATTAGGTCTCGCGTTGCGGTGCCTTTGTTAATATCGGTTGGCGAAATAAGGTCAATTGCCATCCGGTCCTTAATAATGGTTAATCTCTTAGCCTGCGGCAAAGCTGCTACGAGCTTCAGGATTTCCCTTTCTGCCAGTTGAGGGTCATTACAGAGGCGATAGTGGATAGTTGCCGTCATTCCCTTATTCTCAATATTAATCCCCTCAATGGCAAGCAGCGGGGCTAGTTTCTTGACTACCGAGTTAATTACCCTGAAATAATCGCTGGTATCGGTGGCTAGCTTAGTGCGGGTTTTCTCTCCGCGCTCCAGACCATGGTTGCCGATGTAGACCATACCATCAATTCCCACCATACCTTTAAGTTGAGCTACCGGTCTACCGGAGATTGCTGCCACTACGGCTAACTGATGACTTAGCCTGATGAGATAATAGCGGCAGGATGAGGATATTCTGGCCTGTTGTGGAGTGGGGGCAATTCTGCTTATAGTACCGTCAACATCTGTAATTAGCCCGACCGGCGATCGCAGGAGTGTCTCCCGGATTAGATTTAGATGGTCAAAGATATACCGCACAGGTTAAATCTAACAAAGGGGATGTTTATTCGTCAACTAATCTAGACAAACTTGATGAAATGAGCTAAAGTCTTTAGGATGAAATCGACTATAGCCGTTGACCTGGGCGGTACTAAGATAGCCGTCGGTATTATTTCTAGTGAGTATCAATTCTTGGCTAAGGAATATTATCCTACCCTGGCTGAGGAAGGGGTTACTCCGGTAATTGAGCGAGTAATCTCCGCTATCCAGCAGACGGTCAGCTGGGGAGGATTAACCCTAGCGCAACTGGATGGGGTGACTATTGCTGCCGCTGGGGCCATTGACTTGGCAAGGGGGATAATAACCCTGTCGCCAAATCTTCCCGGCTGGCGTAATATTCCATTACGGAATATTGTCGGGGAGCGGCTGGATATAGAGACGCGGCTCATCAATGATACTAACGCGGCAGCACTGGGGGAGCACCGGCTTGGGGTGGGGAGGGGAGTAAGTAATCTTATCTACCTTACCCTAGGTACCGGTATTGGTGGCGCTATTATTATTGATGGTAAACTATATACCGGCGCCTCAGGTAGTGCTGGTGAGCTGGGACATATGGCCATTGATATTAATGGGCC
>JAGGZY010000042.1 GCA_021161775.1 Dehalococcoidales bacterium | reverse complement strand
TTTTGACGAAGCAAGCACTCTTTTAGCAGATTTGGCGCGGAATTCCCAGAATCAATCCAGTCACGATTTGTATCTGCGGTGGAGCGGGTGATGGGATTCGAACCCACGACAGCTTGCTTGGGAAGCAAGAACTCTTCCACTGAGTTACACCCGCCAGAATCGCATGTTCGCTTATTACCAGTTATATTAGCACATTTTCTATGATTAATAACAGTGGAAAAAAAGTCAAATTTAATCTATAATGGGTTTATTAGTAATTTGGGAGGTAGAAATGGCAACTAAAATAGTCGTCCCCAAACTGGGGATGGGTGATGCACCACTCACTCTGGTGGAATGGAAGGCTAAGGAGGGTGACCGGGTTAACAAAGGTGATGTGGTTCTGGTAGTAGAGTCGGAGAAAATTACCTATGATGTTGAGGCGGAGACATCGGGGTTGGTTCACATTCTGATTAAAGAAGGAAGTGAAGCTGAGATTGGTTCGGTGGCGGGACTTATTGCTGAAACTGAGGAGGAGCTAAAGTCGCTGTAAAGGAAGCTTAGAAGATGGAGGAAGACCATGAAGTTGAAGTTATTCGGGGTAAGCGGGTAAGCTCCTCAATTCCGCTCACCGGGATGAGGAAGGTAATTGCTGAGCACATGTGCCGTAGTTTGTCAGTCTCAGCTCAGCTTACGGTGATGGGAGAACTAGATGTAGCAGAATTGGTTAAGCTGCGGAAGAGTTTGATTGCCAAGCAGGATACCATGGGGACCCGAGTTACCTACACCGATTTAATGGTGCTGGTGGTAGCTAAGCTACTTAAAGATTACCCTATTGTTAATGCCAGTATTATTGAAGATGAGATTAAGCTGTGGGAGGATATAAACATCGGTGTTGCGGTAGCGGTAGGAGATGGACTTATTGTTCCGGTGATAAAGAATGCTGACCAAAAATCGCTGGTGGAAATAAGTCGGGCAGTAAAGAGGTTAGCTACTAAAGCTAGAGAGAGAAAGCTGGTTCCGGATGATGTTAGAGGGGGCACTTTCACCATTACCAATCTGGGGGCATTGAGGGGAGGTTATCGTTTTGAGACGGTGATAATAAATCAGCCAGAATCGGCTATTTTGGGAATCGGGGGTATTACCGACCGGGCAGTGGTCAGAGATGGTCAGATTGTTATTCGGCCGATTATGACTTATTACTTTACCTATGACCATCGAATAATTTATGGAGCGGTGGCAGCTCAGTTTATCGGTGGTTTAACTCAGTTATTGGGTAATCCTGAATCTCTGGGTAATCTGAATTAGGAGTAGAATTATGGCAGAAACTAATGTCGTTGTTATTGGTAGTGGTCCTGGAGGCTATGTAGCGGCAATAAGGGCGGCGCAGCTTGGGGCTAAGGTGACTTTGGTGGAAAAGGGGGAGTTGGGAGGTATTTGCCTGAATCGTGGTTGTATCCCCACCAAATTTTTACTTCACAGTGCCGATATCTATCAGTCGATTAAGGATGCCGGGCAGTATGGAATTAACGTAACCGGGGTAAGTCTTGATATGACTAAGATGCAATCTGGCAAGCAAAGGGTAATATCTACCCTTGTCTCTGGGGTCAGGGGTCTTTTAAAAGGGAATGGGGTTGATATTATTTCAGGGCGAGCTAAGCTTGTTCCTTCTCGACAGGTGGAGATAGACCTGGGGGAAGGAAAGTCGCAGACGGTTCAGCCGGATAAGATAATTATTGCTGCCGGGTCGAAGCCGATAGTGTTACCCATTCCTGGAGGGAATAGCCCTGATATAATGGATGCTAGCGATATGCTCAATCTGAGTCAGCTCCCGGAGAGTTTAGCGCTTATTGGTGGTGGGGTGATTGGGGTAGAAATGGCGACCATTTTGGCGAAAATGGGGAGCAAGGTAAATATCGTGGAGATGATGCCTCATTGCTTGCCAACTCAAGATGCTGAGCTAAGCTCAGTTCTGGAAGACGCATTTAAGCGAGATGGGGTGGGAATATACTGCAGCTCACGGGTTAGCCGTATTGAGGATACTGGCAGCGGTAAGCGGGTTGTTTTTACGGATAGTAATAAAGTGGAGAAAAGTTTGGAGGTAGCTGCGGTGGCGATGTCGGTAGGCTATAAACCAAACCTAGATGATTTGGGATTAGCTGAATGCGGCGTCACTGTAAGTCGTGGTGGTATCAAGGTTAGCTCGGGAATGGAGACCAGTATCCCTGGTATCTATGCTATTGGTGATGTAGTGGGGGGGATGATGCTGGCTTATGTAGCGATGGCAGAGGGGATAGTGGCTGCAGAGAATGCTACCGGGATGAGTTCTCAGATAGACTATACTGCCGTTCCTCAGTGCATCTTTACCCTGCCTGAGGTAGCTAGTGTGGGGCTTACTGAGGAAGTAGCCATCGCTCAGGGGCATAAGATACAGGTAGGGAGGTTCCCTTTCTCAGCTAATGGCTTAGCTAGGGTTCTGGGCGAGCCAAGGGGATTGGTTAAGATAATCACTGAGGAGGGAGGCCGTCTACTGGGTATCCATATTGTTGGGCCTCATGCTACTAAATTGATTGCCGAAGCGGCGATAGTAATGAAACTAGGCGGCACTAATCAGGATATTATCCGCACCATGCATGCTCATCCTACCCTGTCCGAGGCATTATGGGAAGCGGCGATGGATGTCGACGGTAAAGCAATACATTATCCCCCTCGCCGCAAAAGTGGGTAACACGGCGATACTTTAATGAGAAACATTCGGTGGGGAGATGCTCTGTAGGGTCTATCAGTTGGGGGTAACCGGATATAGTGAGGTTTACTCTCAGCAACTTAGTCTCCTTAGCTATCGGATTAATGGCGAGATAGTAGATAGCCTGCTGATTCTGGAGCATCCCCCTACCATTACTATTGGTAAATCAGGTAGTCGGGATAATGTCCTTGCCACCCAGAAGCAACTGTTGGAGATGGGTATTGTTATCCTCGCCACCGACCGGGGAGGGGATGTTACCTATCATGGTCCTGGACAGCTGGTGGCTTACCCCATTATTGACCTGAAAAGCCAGAGACGCGATCTTCGTCAGTATCTCCATAACCTGGAGGAGGTGATTATCCGAACGCTAGATGACTTTGATATTAGGGCGACCCGAGACAGTAATCATCCTGGAGTCTGGGTAAAAGATA
Source organism: Dehalococcoidales bacterium (assembly GCA_021161775.1). Taxonomy (GTDB): domain Bacteria; phylum Chloroflexota; class Dehalococcoidia; order Dehalococcoidales; family UBA5760; genus UBA5760. The sequence goes on along the minus strand of JAGGZY010000042.1, from coordinate 2,306 downwards.
AGGAGATTGCTGCCCTGGGACTCAGGGTTAAACGGTGGGTCAGTATGCACGGTATTGCCCTTAATGTAAATACTGATTTAGCCCCCTTCTCACTAATAAAACCGTGCGGCTTTACCGATAGAGGGGCTACCTCGATGGCTAGTCTGTTGGGTTGTACCGTACCAATAGCGGTAGTAACCGAGAAGTTTTTAGCCCATTTCGCCGAGCTTTTTGATGCTCAGCTGGAGTGGGGTTCGGTGCTACCGACGGAGAGTCATTATTAGATGAGAGGAAGATTGCCCTCGTGGCTTAAGCAACAGAGGTTTACTCCTGAGGCTGTAGCATCGGTGGCAAAGCTCCTGGATGGATTAAGCCTGCATACCGTCTGCGAGAGCGCCAACTGCCCTAATATGGGGGACTGTTTTTCTCGAAAAACGGCTACCTTTATGATTCTGGGAGATGTCTGCACCCGACACTGCACCTTTTGTGCAGTAAATAAGGGCAGACCTCTCCCCGTGGACGATGAGGAACCGGAACATCTGCTTAAAGCAGTAGTTGCCCTGAACCTAGGTTATATTGTTATTACCTCGGTTACCCGGGACGACCTGGCGGATGGTGGTGCCGCTCAGTTTGTCAAGGTAATTGAGCTACTTCACAAAGAGAGGCTGGGCAGTCGGGTGGAGGTGCTCATCCCCGACTTTCAGGGTTCAGCGGAGGCACTGAGAGTAATAGTTGCTACCTGTCCTGAGGTTATCAATCATAATGTAGAGACGGTGCCTCGCCTCTATTCTGAGGTTAGACCGGAAGCTGACTATCAGCGGTCACTAGAACTTCTCTCCCGGGTGAAAGGTTTGAATCCAAGGATAGCTACCAAGTCAGGATTGATGCTGGGCTTAGGGGAGACTCGGGACGAGGTGATTGCGGTGATGGCAGACCTGAGAAAGGTCAATTGTGATTTACTGACTATCGGTCAATACCTACCGCCCTCCCCGAAGCATCATAGGTTGTCACGGTATGTTTCTCCTGAGGAGTTTACTGAGCTTAGGGATATCGGGATGGATATGGGGTTTAGTGGGATTGCCTCAGCTCCGCTGGTAAGAAGCTCATTTAACGCTGGGGAACTCTATACTAAAGCAGCGGCTAGATTTTAACCTGTCGGGAGAACTAGTCATGCGAATTATACTTATTGCCCACCCTTCGCTAGGGGCTAAGGCTCTGGAAGCGATTATTGGAAGTGGTGAGGAGATCGTTGCTGTGTTTGCCCCCGGGGCTAACTATGAGAAGCCGGGGCCCCTTAAAAAATTAGCTGATGAAGATGATATTCCCTGCCATCAGCCAGAGCATATGAAGGATAGCGGGGTTTATGAAACGATGGCTGGCTATAAGCCTGAGCTGGGGGTGCTTGCCTTTGTAGCCGATATTATCCCGCAAGTGATGCTGAATTGCCCTCAGAAGAGGACTATCATGTTCCATCCCTCCCTGTTACCCCGACATCGCGGGGGTAGTGCCATTAGCTGGACAATAATTCAGGGAGAGTCACGCACCGGACTAAGTATCATCTGGCCCAATCAGGGTATTGATGCCGGTCCGATACTGCTGCAGAAAGCGGTGGCGATATCCCCTGATGATACTGCTGGCTCACTCTTCTTTGATAAGCTGTATCCGATGGGGGTTAATGCCCTGGTGGAGGCGATACAGTTAATTAAGCAGGGGAAGGCACCCCGTATCCCCCAGGATGAGAGCCATGCTAGCTACGAACCATTATGCCGAGAATCGGATGCTATTATTGATTGGGCGAAGCCGGCATCGCAGATATATAATCTTATCCGGGGGGCTAATCCCAAGCCGGGGGCAACTACTACCTGGCAGGGAGAGAAGTTAAAGCTCTTTGACTCCCGACTAGTTAAGTCCTCTAGGGCAGCCCCCGGTGAGGTTGTGCTGGTTAATGACGATAGTTTTACGGTTGCTGGTGATAGTGGGGCTATTATGGTCCGCCGGGTTAAGTTAGCTGGCTCGGCTAAGATTAGTGCCGCCGAGTTTATCCAACAGGCAAGTTTACAGAAGGGCGACCGATTGGGCTAAGATTATATTATAAAAAAGAATAATCCAGAACTATGATTTCGTTCAGATAGATTAGTGACGCTATAATAGTGTTACTATGAGGATAATAAGTAGCGTAATCCCTGGAGCGTTCTCGCCGACCACGGCATTTAAGACAGCCCACCTGTTCAGTAGAGCTAATTGAGGCAGTGCTTAGGTTAAGGGAGGAATACCCCAGATGGGGTAAGGATAAACTGGTGGTACTACTTCACCGTGAGGGATTTAAT
>JAGGZY010000002.1 GCA_021161775.1 Dehalococcoidales bacterium | reverse complement strand
GCCCCGCTGATATAGCTACCAAACCAAGACTCCCCTAGCCACCGTTAACCCCCAGGTATTCTCGCAGTTGCCACGCCAGCTCAAAGGGGTCGCTGGAGACCACGCTAGCAGCATATATCTCCATACCACCGATATCAGAGACCCCAGAATCAGGATTACCCCGCTCCACCAGACGAGCCATAACCGGAAAGCCTGTCCAATCCTCTTCGGTCTCCGCCAGTGGCGGGGTGACCAAGCTGAAATTAAATGAGGTTACCCCCAGTCGGTCCCTGAAACAAGCTAATATCTCATAAACCCGAGCCTTAAACGAGCGATTTAAGGCATCGCCGAGTAACACTACTTCATTATCCTTAAACGGGGTCAGGTGAGCCATAATTCTAACCCCTTCCTTCTCCATAGCACAACCAACCGAGCGGTGAGCCTGAAACAAATCATCAAAGTAGTTGGCACCATAGCGCCGGTGATAGCCGAGTGCTGCCTGCCGCAGCCTCTCAATCCTGGCATAGTGTCGCTCCTGAGCCAGCATCACCTGAGCATGCCCATGACATATCGAAGCCCCGGCTGGCCACAGGCAGTTCCAGATAAGAAAGAAATACTTAGCCTCAGGCTTACTGGCTCGTGCTTGTCTCGCCCACTTTATGGCAGTATCCAGATAATCAATAATCTGCTCCCGTGAAAAATGCAGGGGATGAAAGTCATTAAAGATAACTATACTGTGTAAGCTATCATATTTAGCGACATTACTTGCCGTAATGCAGTATTTACCCTTTACCCGACCAAAGGAGTCAGCAGGGGTGTTAGCCTCAGGATTAGCAAACAAATCTTTAATGCTTGCCCGAGCCAGCTGAGTTTTAAGATTAGCCGACTCCTTACCTTGGGTCGGACGAAAGCCCCGCAAGGGATTAAACAATGTCTCATCAACGGTTACCCCATTAGCCACCCTGACAATCTGCTGATGGGTAACAGCGGCTACCGAACCAAACTGCTGCGTGACCCAATCCTCCATAGTCGGAGGAATACACAAACTGCCCTCGGTAGTATTAACCGCATATATCCGTTGGAACCGAGCCTTCTCCTCAGCCGGCAGAGCCGCTACTATATCCTTGAGATGGGTGATATCCAGCTTAGTTACCAACATAGCTCCATTGTTTAGTGCTTAAAGTGTCTCACCCCGGTAAATACCATCGCGATATTATGCTTATTGGCAGCGTCAATTGATTGGTCATCCCTTATTGAACCGCCGGGCTGGATAATAGCGGTAACCCCGCACCCCGCCGCCAGCTCCACCACATCGGGGAAGGGAAACATCGCATCCGAAGACAAGACACTACCCTCGGTTTTGCCCTCAGCCTTTTCCTTAGCTATCTGGGCGCTAATAATGCGACTGGGCTGACCAGCCCCCATCCCCAGAATGGTCTTATCCCGAACCAACAGAATGGCATTAGACTTTACATGCTTAACCGCCCGCCAGGCAAACAATAAATCTTCAATCTCAGCCGGGGTAGGTTCTCGCTGGGTTACCGTTTTCAAGTTAACCTCAGCCTCAGGTAAAGAATCTGAAGTCTGCACCAGAAATCCCCCCTTCACCCGACGGAAATCAAGCTGGGGAGACTCTACCTTACCGTAACCGGGGGGCAACTCGGCAACCAGGATACGCAGATTTTTCTTCCGTTTTAATAGCTCCAGCGCCGCTGGCTCATACTCGGGGGCAATAACTATCTCGAAGAAGACCGGTCTCATCTCCTCAGCCATCGCCAGGGTAAGCCTCCGATTAGAGGCAACAATGCCCCCGAAGGCAGCCAGCGAATCACCAGAAAACGCCCGCCGGTAGGCTTCAGCAATATCCTGATGACTGGCTAGACCACAGGGATTGGTGTGCTTAACCACAACTACCGAAGAGGCAGCAAAGTCGGTTACCGCCCCCCAGGCGGCATCGGCATCCATAATATTATTGAAGGAAAGCTCCTTACCCCCTAACTGCTCCGCCCAGGTAATGCCGGTCGGTTTTTTATCGCCAACCGATAGCTCAGCGTAGAAGGCAGCCTGTTGGTGAGGGTTTTCCCCATAGCGAAGCCCAAAGCGCCGCTTGAGAGCCACCGTCATCTCCTCAGGGAAACCGGTATCCTGCCTCAGGTATTGCGAAATAGCGGTATCATAGATAGCCACGTGCTGAAAAGCCTTCTGAGCCAACCGCTCACGCTCCGCCAGAGCAACATCACCCTGCTTCAGCTTCTCCAGAACCAGCGGATAATCCGCGGGGTCAACGATGACAATAACCCCAGGGAAATTCTTCGCCGCTGCCCGAATCATCGTGGGACCACCAATATCAATCTTCTCCAGAGCATCATTAAGACTAACCCCCGGCTGAGCCACTGTCTGGACAAAGGGATAGAGATTGACAGCGACTAAATCAATCGCCTCAATGTTATTTCGGGCTAATTCCTCCATATGAGACGGCAGGTCACGCCGAGCAAGGATGCCACCATGAACCGCAGGGTGGAGGGTCTTTACCCGCCCGTTAAGAATCTCAGGAAAGCCAGTAATCTCAGAGACGCCCTTTACCGGTACCTTAGCCTCAGTTAGCGCCTTTTTAGTGCCTCCCGTAGAGAATACCTCAAAACCCAACCCGGCTAATCCCCGGGCAAAATCGGCAACCCCAACCTTATCCGACACACTGATGATAGCTCTCATAAATACCCTCCTAATTATTTTTTGTCTTATCTATAATTACCCTTGGCTTTCCTTCCTGCTTTATCACCTCACCAATAACCCTTGCCTCAGGTAGGGCAGCGGTAATCTGACGGGCATTATCTGGCGAGCCGATAACCACCATTCCCACCCCCATATTAAACACACGATACATCTCAGCCTCAGTTACCTCACCCCGCTTTTGGATAAGCCGAAAGATTGGCGGCACTGTCCACAACTGCTGGTGGAAGCGAGCGGTTAGTCCCTGAGGCAAAATCCGCGGCACATTACCGATTAAGCCACCACCGGTAATATGCGCCATCCCCTTAATCAGGGGAAGCTGCGGTTTAAGCTTGAGGTAATAACTGCGATGAGGCTTAAGCAGCACCTCACCGAGGGTTGCTTTCAGCTCAGGATAATAGGTATCCAGCGTGGCTCTGGTTTCACCAAAAACCCGCCGCACCAGGGAATAGCCATTGGTATGCAGCCCGCTAGAGGGTAAGCCCAGAATACTATCACCAGCTACTATAGTTTTCCCCTGAATAATCCGGTCCTTCTCCACCACCCCAACAATAAAACCCGCCAGGTCATAATCCCCCACCCTATACAGCCCCGGCATCTCGGCGGTTTCCCCACCAATAAGGGCACAGCCGACCTCACGACAGGCTTGAGCCAATCCCTGAGCCACCGCTGCTACCTGCTGGGGAACCAGTTTTCCCATAGCAACATAATCCAGAAAGAAAAGCGGCTCGGCCCCGCCGGTAAGGATGTCATTAACACAATGATTAACAATATCAATACCGATAGTATCGTGTTTATCTAAAAGCGAGGCAATCTTTAGCTTGGTGCCGACCCCATCTACACTGGAAACCAGCACTGGATGCTTAAATCCCTTAAACTCAAACAGTCCACCAAAAAAGCCCAGACCGGTCAGCACCTCAGGACCGAAGGTGGAACGGGCATACTCACTGATAAGCTCAGTAGTTTTACCTGCCGTCTCAATATCAACACCGGCTTTAATATAGGTCTCACCCATTCGCCCTACCCCGATAACCAAACTCTCTACCCTTTAGATAGAATCTACTGACTAATCGCCATCGTCTCCAGTGATAGCTTATTCATCTCCAGTTGGACAGGTACCGGGTAATCACCGGTAAAACAGGCCAAACAGAAGACATTTCGAGATAAATTCACCGCTTTAATCAACCCCTCAACGCTCAGAAAACCCAGTGAATCAGCCCCGATAACATCCCTGATTTCGTCTACGGTATTATGAGCCGCGATTAGCTCTTGGCGGGTCGCCATATCCACTCCAAAGAAACAGGGGTGTTTAAGGGGCGGGGCACAAATCCGCATATGTACCTCCTTAGCCCCCGCCTTCCTCAGTAACCTTATTACCTGTGGGGTAGTAGTACCCCGAACAATACTATCATCAACTACCACCACCCTCTTCCCCGATAGTATCTCGGGCAGAGGATTAAACTTCATCTTAACCCCAATCTCTCTCAGCCGCTGGTGAGGCTCGATAAAGGTGCGCCCGACATAGCGGTTCTTAATTAATCCCTCGCCCAGCGGTATCCCCGACCTCTGAGCATAACCCATCCCCGCCACAGTAGCCGAATCAGGAACCCCCATGACTAAATCAGCATCTACCGGGTGCTCGTCGGCTAAGCCAGCCCCCATATTCTGCCGCGCCTGGTAAATCCGCCGTCCGTTAATTATACTATCGGGACGGGCAAAGTAGATATACTCAAAGATACAAAGAGCGCTTTTCTCCTTGCCTACCGAGTAGCTATCAATCCCATTCTTGCTGATAGCAACTATCTCTCCGGGCTCGACCTCACGGATAAAATGGGCCCCAATATGGTCTAAGGCACAGGTTTCTGAAGCGAGAACAAAGCCACCGTCAATACCCCCCAGACATAAGGGGCGTATCCCCATCGGGTCACGAACCCCGAACAGCACATTACTCGTCATGATTGCCAGTGAATAGGCTCCTTTGAGTCGATTCATAGCATATTTTATCCGGTTTACCCAACTTTTCTCCGGGGAGGAGAGAATAAGGTTAACAATAACCTCACTATCCGAGGAGGTATGGAAATGGTAACCCTGCTCACGGAGCTCTTTATACAGATAGTCCGTGTTAATAATATTCCCGTTGTGAGCTAAAGCGAGCCCCTTTGCCCCGTCACCAGCAAGAATCGGCTGAACATTAGTCTTGTAGCTAGAACCCTTAGTAGAATAGCGATTATGGCCAATGGCAATATTCCCAGTAAGATTAGCTAGTGACTCCTCATTAAACACCTGGGCCACTAGCCCCATATCAGCACAAAGCTGGAATCTCTTGCCATTGGTAGTAGCAATACCAGCACTCTCTTGGCCACGATGCTGGAGGGCAAATAAACCAAAAAAGGTGAGGCGAGCTACATCTTCATTAGGGGCATAGATACCAAAAACGCCACAAGATTCGTGCAACTTCTCATGCCTCTCAGTTCGCCCTAAATAACCACCATCCAATTATAATCAATTTTTCACCTGAGGGTCAATTCAAAGCAAGTTTATCTAACCGAATATCCAATAAAAGGGGGCTTGACAAAGTAAACCCACTGTTATATTTTTAGTAGACTAAGTAATTCTACCCTGCCAATTCGGGGTAGATTTACTCCAGGGGGAATTCGGTGAGTAATCTGGTTGTCTACAGCTTTAAGGTTGACCGTGAACAGCTTGAAAGTGCCAAGAAGTTTCTTGATCAGCAGGGGATATTGCTCCAGGCTAGCCTACGCCACTTTATTAATGTAGCAGCTGGTTGCCAGCAATGCCTCGAACTTCATGAGAGAAAAGCACCGCTCAGCGAATTACAAAGTGCCTTCATCACCCTACTAGCTAGCTGTAAGCCAGCCTGGCATCTGGTTAACCTCCTCAGGGAGGTAGTAATGAAGCTAGCCAAGATAAGCCAGCTACCACTAGATTTTATCGCCAATGTGCTGGATGAAGCTCAACGAGCTAAATCAGTAGCGCGCCGAACATAGTCATTCCAGTAGACAATTAACTAATACTAATTTAGAACGGAGGTTGCTTTGGACAATATAGCTATTATAACTGATACAGTTACCCATATGCCTCGGGAAATCGCCGCTAAATATAACATCAAGTTACTGGCTTCGCATGTAGTTATGGACGGCAAGTCATTCCCCGAAGATGAGATAAATATAGTCGAGTTTTGCGATAAATTACCCGGATGGAAAAAGGCAGGGCATATGCCGACCACCACCGGCATCCCCATAGACACCTTCCTTAAGGTATACCAAGAGCTAAGCCAGAAGGCAAAATCCATTCTATACATCAGCCAAACTTCAAAGATTAGCCCCTCACCCCAAACGGCGTTACAAGCTATAGAAAAGGTCAAGGGCAAGCTATCCCAGACCGTCTTCAAGGTGATTGACTGCGGCACAGTATGCGGTGCCGAGATGCTAATCGTCCTAGAAGCCGCCCGAGCCGCCGCCGCTGGCAAGAGTCTATCTGAGGTAGTTGAGGTAGTTAATAAGATGATAAAAAAGATTAATTATATTCTCCTCTCTGACAACCTTTACTACCTAGCCCACGGTGGCAGGATACATCGTGCCCGCCCCTGGGCAAATACCAAGATTACAAACACCGCCCTGCTGGAGGTCAATGCCGCTACCGGTGGGGAGCATATCCCTGTCGCCCGATGTAGGACTAAGGGACAAACCCTCAAAGCCCTGTTTGATATTGTGAAACAGAGAAGTGGAGAAAAGAAGCTACATGTTGCCATCGACCACGCTGATGCCCCAGCTGAAGCCGAGGAACTTAAACAAAAGGTGTTATCCCAGTTTCACTGTGCTGAGGTCTTTGTTAATCAGATGGGAGCGCTGGTTACCCTTCACACCGGGGTGGGAACCCGTATCTTTAGCTGGTGGGCTGAAGACTGAGATAAATAGTCCAGTACAAAATGAGGTCAGCTATTGGGGAGGTATTTACTATGATAAAAATCGCTGTGGATGCGATGGGTGGTGATTATGCCCCGGCAGAGATAGTTAAGGGTGCTATCGCGGCGGCGAGAAAGGGTAATGTAGAGATTACCCTGGTTGGTCCCATGGATACCGTAGCCGCCGAGTTAGCCAAATATGATACCTCTCAGCTACCTATTCACTGTGTTGCCGCTGAGGGATTTATTCAAGAGGGAGAGAATCCTGCCATGGCGGTGCGCCGTAACCCTAACGCCTCGGTAGCCGTCGCCGCCAGGATGGTAAAAGAGGGAGATGCCGACGGTTTCATTAGTGCTGGCCCTACTGGAGCTGTGCTTACCAGTGCCATCCAGTACCTAGGGACAGTAGAAGGGATAAAACGTCCCGTGATGGGTGGGACTATCTTTGATGCTGCTCCAGATACGACCGTGTTTGATTGTGGGAGTAATGTTGATTGTAAGCCATATCACCTGCTGACCTTCGCTATTATCGGTTCTGTCTACTGTAAGAAGTTCTTGAATATTGCTAATCCTACCATAGGCCTATTAAACATTGGTGCTGAGGAGGGTAAGGGTAATCAACTAACTCGGGAAACCTATCGTCTCCTCAAGAAGAGTAATTTGAATTTCATCGGCAACATAGAGGGTAACCAGATAATGAGCGGACGAGCCAATGTCCTGGTCTGTGACGGCTTTGTAGGTAACATATTGTTTAAATTCGCTGAATCGATAGGCTTATTTAAGGATGTCCCCGGAGCGCGAGGATATAACCAAGGGGGAGGACTCATTTTAGGGATTAATGGTACTGTTCGGAAGATGCACGGGGCTAGCCGAGCCCCCCATGTAGCGGCAACGATATATCAAGCCAAGGAGGTGATTAGAGCTGATTTCATAGGAGCACTCAAATCAGAGCTAATCAGTACTACACAGGAAATCAAGATGTAAATGGGAAAATTAAGATATGAGTAAAGTAGCCGTTATTACTGACAGTAGTGCTTCCATTCCTCTGGAATTAAAGAAGCAATATGGCATTGAGACAATCCCTCTCTTACTTCACATGGATGATAAGACATATAAGGACAGAATAGACATAAAGACCCCTGATGAGCTATTTCAGCTAATGAAAAAATTAAGCAGGTTCCCCACTACATCAGCGCCACCGCCTGGTGAATATGCTAAGGTCTATCGCAGGCTAAGCCAAAAAGTAGATAGTATTTTCACCATAACTGTATCATCAGAGTTGAGCGCGTCCTTCAAGTCGGCACTCCAAGCCAAGGAAATAGTCAAAGACGAGCTACCAGATACTAATATACAGGTATTTGACTCCAGAACGACGGCATCTGGTATGGGGCTAACAGCGCTAGCTGTCGCTCGAGCAGCGGCTTCAGGTCAAGATATGGAAGCGGTAGTTAAAATAGCTGAAGATATACGGTCAAAAGTAAACAATTTTGGCATATTTGATAGCCTGAGCTAGCTGGTAAGGAGCGGTCGTCTTAGTAAAGCCGCCGGTCTAGCAGGCAATATGCTAAGTGTGAAACCCATTACCGAGACATCCCAAGGAAAAGAAATAGTAGCTGCTTGACCCAGAACCAAGAAGAAAGCAGTCTTTGTTTTACTGGAGATGGTAGAACAAAGGGTGGGAACAACCGAGCCGCTGCATATTATGGTTGAGCATACCTGCTCACCGAGGGAGGCAAAGAGGCTCAAGGAAATAGTCCTGGACCAGTTTAGTTGTGCTGAGGTCCTCTTGTGTGAGTATAGCCCACTCGACTCCTTAATTATCGGTCCCGGTGTAGTAGGGCTAGGCTCCTATAAGGGGTAGTTTTTAGCTGAGCTTAAATTCGACTGGCTCTGGGTTGCTGCCGAAATCGAGCAATAACCGGGCTAACCTCTATACCCGGTTTAACCAGACGAGGAATTCCTTATTCCCCGAGGCTCCCCGAATAGGTGATGCTACCAATCCCTCTAGCCGAAAGCTATGCTCCACCACCCAGTTGATAAATCGCCCCAGCACCCGGGCATAGATTTCAGATTGCCTAATCACCCCACCCTTAGCCACCTCCCTCCTTCTAGCCTCAAACTGGGGTTTAATCAGCACCAATAGATAGCCATCACAGGTTAGCAGATTAGCCACCGCCGGTATCACCTTTTCTACCGAGATAAATGACACATCCATAGTGGCTAAATTCACCTTCTCCGGGAGAGAGAACGGGTAGCGAGCATTTACCCTCTCCATAACCACTACCCGGGGGTCCCGCCTTAGCCGATAATCCAGCTGACCATAGCCGACATCAATAGCATAGACCCGACTGGCACCACGCTGGAGAAGGCAATCAGTAAAACCACCGGTTGACGAACCAATATCAGCTACTACCTTAGCTGAGACATCAAGCTGAAATTGGTTAAGGGCATAATCAAGCTTTATTCCACCACGCCCGACAAAAGGAGACGGCTTGGCGATAGTGATTACTGAACCCTCAGCCACCGGGGTCCCCGCCTTAACCACTACCCTCCCATCTACTGTCACCTTCCCCGCCATAATCAGTGCCTGAGCCTTCGCCTGACCCTCCACCAACCCTCGCTTTACCAGTAACTGGTCAATCCTGCATCTGGCCAATTACCCGCTGCCTCCGGTCCACTGGCAAAGCTACCACTGAACAAACATCGGCATCACAATATGAATGTAGTTATCCCCCCCCACCGGGCGTATCACCCCGGGGCTTGACGAGTTAATTAACTCCAGAGCTACCTGACCCTGCGGGATTACGCCAAGGACATCAATCAGATATCTACCATTAAAGGCAATCTTAACTTCATCCCCATCGATAGCGGCATCAATCTCACCAACATCATCACCCACCTCCTCAGCCCGTGCCGAAACCGTCATCTTCCCCGGGGTCAATTCTTTACCCGGGGTAAGCATCAGACGAACAATACCACTGCCGTCACGGGCAAAGATGGACGCCGTCTTGGTCGCCCTCAGGAAGGTGGCGACATCAACCACCGCCCGGGTAGTGTGGCTCTGGGGAATAAGCTGCGTATAGTTAGGGAAGGTACCCTGAACCAGTTGGGATACCAGCTCAAAGCTCTTCAGGTGAAACAACACCTGACTCTTCTGAGGGTCTATAGTTATGTCAACTGTCTCCTCTCCGTCAGCAATAAGCCGATTTAGCTCCATTAGGGTTCGTGCCGGGATAATGACCTTACCCGGCTGGCTTACCGGGGTTATCAGGGATAATTTATGCACTGCCAGTCGGAAACCATCGGCGGCAGCTAAGGTTAGCTCATCACCATTAAAGTCGGCTTCAATACCGGTAAGCACCGGACGAGATTCCTCGGTAGCTGCGGCAAAAACAACCCGAGTAATCCCCTGTTGTAGAGCCTTCACTTCAACCTTAGTAGCGAGTACCGGCTCCACCTTGGGTATCGGAGGAAAATCCTGAGCATCAATCCCGCTAATTCGCGCCTCAAACCGGGCACATTTTAACTCCAGAGTCTTGGTGTGCGGGGAGAGGCTTACCGCAATGTTATCACTGGGTAGTGAGTTAATAAACTCGGTAAGTAATCGGGCAGGAACCGTAATTGCTCCTTCTTCCTCTACCTTAGCCCCAATCCAACAACTAATCGCCATCTCCAGATTGGTCGCCGCCAGCTTAAGCCGCGACTGCTCAGCAACCAGCAAAACATTATTCGTTATCGGCAGGGTGGTTCGGGTAGCCACCGCCTTACCAACCACATTAAGACCTCGGTTCAGATTTTCCTGAAGACATATCAATTTCATAACGACCCCCCCAAACTATACTCCTGTAATGGAATAGTATATACCAACAATCGCCTCTACTCAAGGATTATGGTCCCGCTCTTGCCGCCACGCTTGCTAATAAGGCGAATATCCTCAATCTTCATCCCCCGGTCTACCGCCTTACACATGTCGTAGACAGTTAACGCCGCTACAGCTACTGCCGTTAGTGCCTCCATCTCCACCCCGGTCTTGCCGACACTACTTACCGTAGATGTAATTTCAACGCTACTATCCCTTTCATTCAAGTTAAGCTCAACCCTAATATCCCCGATAAAGATAGGGTGGCACAGCGGTATCAGATGAGGCGTCTGCTTAGCTGCCATAATCCCCGCCAGTTGCGCCACCGCCAGCACATTCCCCTTCTTAATCTCACCCTTCTGTATCAGGCTAAAAGTGGCTGCTTTCATACTGATTCTGCCCTTAGCCACTGCCTGCCGCTGGGTATCTGGCTTGCGACTAACATCTACCATCTGGGGACGACCTGACGAATCAATATGGGTTAGCTCTTCCATAATTAACCCCCGACCTGAGTCATTGAACGACCCTTAGGCGCACCCCCCTCCGCCAAGTGATGACGCAACGGTTTATTTTTAACTGCGGTCTCAATCAGCTTTTTTATCTCCGCTGGAGCTATCCCACGGCGCAGGGGGCGCCTTAAATCCACTTCATAATCGGACAATAAACAAGGGCGTAGACCCCCATCAGCGGTAAGCCGCAGCCGATTGCAATGGAAGCAGAAATGATGGCTAAGCGGGGTAATAAAACCAACCGTGCCTTTAGCCTGAGGTAAACGAAAATACCTGGCGGGGCCATTACCTACCTGGGGTCGGCAGGGTTCTAAGCTACCCAATGGCTCCAGCCTCTCTTTAATATCCGCCGCCGCCACAAAATATGAAGCCGGATTATTCAACCCAGGGGTCGGCATAAACTCAATGAAACGCACATGCCAGCCTTCATTAACTGTCTTAGCAGCAAAGCTTTCAACCTCATCATCATTAATGCCCCCGATAACTACCATATTAATCTTTACCGGATTAAGGCCGGCTGACTTAGCAGCATCAATCCCCTCAAGAACCTGGTTAATCTCGTAATTACGGCGAGTGATACGCTTAAATCTGGCAGCATCGAGGGTATCCAGGCTTACATTCACCCGATTTAAGCCCGCCTGTTTTAGCTCACCAGCATAGCGACTCAGCAAGATACCATTGGTAGTCAGGGAAATATCGTCGATACCATCGATCTGAGCCAGCATCTGAATCAATTTTGCCAACCCCAACCTTACCAGCGGTTCCCCCCCGGTAATTCTAATCTTAGTTATCCCCAGCCCAACAGCTACTTGAGCTATGGCATAGATTTCCTCATAGGTAAGAATCTGGTTATGAGGTAGCTGAGAGATACCCCCTTCAGGCATACAGTAGATACAACGCAGATTACAGCGGTCGGTTACCGAGATACGCAGATAATTAATTGGACGCTGAAAGGAATCGTAAAGTCCGGTCATAAACCTAACCTCATTAGCACCTGAGGTAGCTTCAAAGCTGCCTGCCCCCGATGACTAACCCGATTCTTGACTTCCGGAGACAGCTCAGCCATCGTCTTACCCCATTCGGGAAGATAGAATATAGGGTCATAACCAAAACCAGCCTCCCCCTTAGGTGCCAGGGTTATCACTCCCCGACACTCACCAGAACAAAAGCCTACTTCCCCCTCCGGGGTAGCTACCGCAATAACACAGCGAAAGCGGGCTGAACGCCCCCCCCAGGGTACCCCCTCAAGTCGGGACAACAGATACTTCACCCGGTCGTTATCCGAAGCCCCCTCACCGGCATAACGAGCCGACATTCGACCTGGTTCACCCCCCAGCGCATCAACCTCCAGCCCAGAATCATCAGCCAGCGCCACCAGCCTACCTTCAGCAGCTAAAATCGTTGCCTTCAGTCTAGCATTCTCCTCAAGGCTCTCCCCTACCTCATCCACTACCGTAGTAATACCTACATCACCAAGGGTAACCAGCTCCAGGGGAAGGCTTTGGAGCAGGCTCCGATACTCGTCTACCTTGGCACTATTATTGGTTGCCAGTAGCACTCTACGACGCAACAGAACCTCAGAGAGGGGAGTCCCTTAATCAAGGTGACTAAACCTTCTCTCTAGTTTTTTGGCTATCTGAGGCATAGTGGTATATTCCATCTCCTCCAGAGGCAAACGGTGAGGCTCAAAGGGACCATGACGACGCATATAGTCAGCCACCTCATTTGCCTGCCGACGGACATTATCAAACGATACATCATCAAACATATCCCGTGGTCCCACCAGCCTGCCCTCAGCCAGTTGGAAGCCAAGACAAATCACCCGAGGCGGCCCATCAAATCGAGTGGGCTTACTATCCGCTACCGACACCGGCATAAAGGGACCGTGATGTGACCCCCGCATCCACCCCTCCACCAAATAGGGTATGGAAAATGGCTCCACCACCTCCCCTACCGCAGGAAATACACCCTGAGCCCGAACGATGCACACCGGGTCATCCTTACCCACATATCGTCCCGCAATGAGTGACAGGCGCTGGGTAGAGGATACTGCCGCCACATCACCGGTGGCGCGACTGTAAACCGCCTTTACCGCATAACGCGAGGGGGCACCAATGTAAATCAGAAGGTCATAAATCTCCTCAGGGGTATTCAGGGTTATTTTCTTATGGTCCTTGACATCATGCACCTCAAAGGCAAAACCGGAGTGTAAACTCTCGGTAATAATCAGCCCAATAGTATTAAACGGGTCAGCGAACATCTTATACAGGGGCATATTCCACGACCCTGAGGAGGTCTTATCCGCCATAAAGATAAGCACCGGCTCCGATTCCCGTTCCTCAATCTCCATCTCCGCCACCCCCGGGCCCATCCCCTTTACATTACCTGAAAAGGCATCGGAGAGTAAATCCTGTCCTGCTCCGTAGAGCTTTAAGGACTTAGCCAACTCGGTCCCTTCAACAAAGGTATCCCAAGCTAGTTTATGTATCTTTTCACTCCCTTCACCCTGCTGATGGGTCATAATAAGCTGGAGGTCATCCCCGCACTTGGTTACATAATAGTCGATAAGCAATCCCGACTGCTTATACTCAGCCAGACATTCCTCAGCCTTAGCTAGAATAGCCGGATGAGACTCAGAATGACCTACATAACCCCCAATATCAGCTTTAATCACACTCAGCGTAAGCTTCATCGCTCCTCCTTTGACAACAGTTTAGTATTCAATCCCTCTTCGAGCCGTTACCCCCTTATCGTAGGGATGCTTAATCTTTCGGCACTCGGTAACTAAATCAGCTACCGCAATCAGTCTGGCATCAGCCTGGCGACCGGTAAGGATAAGCTCAACACCAGATGGTTTCTGTTTAACGAGCCTAACTACCTGGCTAACCTCAATCAACCCAAACGCTATAGCAACATTAATCTCATCCAGCACCACCAGGTCATAACTACCACTCCCTATCGCCTCCTGAGCCGCAGCTAACCCGGCTTGCGCCAGCTCTTTATCTCCTGGCTTAATATTAGCCGGATCAACAAATTCCGAGCTACCAAAGCTAACCATATCAATACCAGGTAACCTGGATAGAATTTTACGCTCTCCGTAGGGATAATCACCCTTCATAAAGAAGATTACATATACCCTTAGCCCCTGCCCCAGGGACCTGATTACTGTCCCCAGTGCCGCCGTTGTTTTGCCCTTACCATCGCCGGTAAAAACCTGAACCAGACCACACCTACAAGGCTCCGATGAAGGAGCCCACTTCGATACCTTCTCAGTCAACCTAGCCCCCTCACCAGAAGCTGATAATAGTATCAGTCTAACAATCATCACTAGCCATGTCAAGAAACTGTACTCGTTCATATGATTAGTAACACGTTGTTGCTCTATTTTATCGTTGCGAACCACTCTTCTTTGTCATTGCGAGCCGAAGGTGTAGCAATCTCCAGCAATAAAGCCTATAGTGAGATTGCCTCGTCCCCTTCGCTCTGGGCTTCGGCTCATGGCGCTCCTCGCAAAGACAGGTAGGATTGTTAGAGCTTTCTCGAACCCGCAATTAAAAGTGTTCCCTATCTATCTAAACTAGCTCAGAAACCGAAGATTGTTTGTCCATCAGTCAGGATGATATAATAGCCATAGCCAATACGAAAAACTAACCTGAAGGAGAGGGTAATCATAGACATCATCCCTGCTATAGACCTCAGAAAAGGTAATTGCGTCCGCCTCTACCAGGGTGATTACGAACGGGAAACCATATTCTCCGAGAACCCGGTAGAGGTTGCTCTGGAGTGGCAATCGCTGGGGGCTGCCAGAATTCATATCGTTGACCTCGATGGAGCAGCCAGCGGTGAGATTAGTAACCTGGACATCATCACCGAGATTGCCAACGCTCTGCTCATCCCCACTCAGGTGGGAGGAGGTATTCGCCACCTGAAGATGATAGAGCAACTACTCCGCGCCGGGGTGGAGCAGATAATTCTGGGGACTGCTGCCACCGAGACCCCAGAGATAGTTAAGGAAGCCTGCCGTAACTTTAGCGATGCCATCATCGTCAGCATTGATAATCGGGAAGGAAATATTGCTACCCACGGCTGGCAGCAACAGACAACTCTAAAAGCAACTGAGTTTGCCCACCAGATGGTTGACTGCGGGGTAAGGCATTTCATCTATACTGACATTAATCGTGATGGCACCCTTACCGAGCCCAATTTTACCGCCATCGCCGAGATGATAGCTAGCCTTAAACTGCCGATTATCGCCGCCGGCGGGATTTCATCGCTGGACCACCTCCTGAAATTGGAGCAGCTGGGGGCTGCTGGCGCCATCATCGGCAAGGCACTCTACACCGGAAACATCAACCTGAAGCAAGCCATCACCACCACCAGCCGAAGAAAGATAGAGGAGACCAACCTAGTGAGTGATATAAAGTTCGATGACCGTGGCTTAGTGCCAGTAGTAGTTCAGGATGTTGATAGCGGGGCAGTACTGATGCTGGCTTACACAAATAAGGAAGCGTTACGCCTGACACTAACCACCGGCGACGCCTGGTTTTTCAGTCGCAGCCGCCAAAAATTATGGCACAAGGGAGAAACCTCAGGCAATTTCATCAGGGTCGTTTCTGTATGGAAGGACTGCGATAGCGACACCATTCTGATACTAGGCAAACCGTTAGGTCCCGCCTGTCATACCGGCCACACTACCTGCTTCTTTCAACAGATAAGCGAGCCGAAGAACGGCTAATCATCAGGAAACGGCTACCTAGGCTGGCTCCTCAAGCTGGTCAACCTCAATAGCCTTCTTCAGAGCAGCTAAGGAAACCTCAAGTTGACTATCATCTGGCTCTCGGGTGGTCAGTTTCTGTAACCATAATCCCGGAGCCAGCAAAGCTCGGATAAAACCGTGCTCAATATGCCGAGCCCCAAACTGGGTAACCTCATAGCTAATGCCAGCAATAACCGGGACCAGGATAATCCGCCATAACACCATATAGCCTATTGACGGGTGGCCTACCAGTGACAGGGCAATAATGGCGATAATCATCACCACGAACAGAAAGCTGGTGCCACAGCGGGTGTGAGCCTTATTGTATTCTCGGGCAGCAGCTACCTCCAGAGGAACCCCCGCTTCATAGGCATTTACCGCCTTATGCTCGGCACCATGATAACTGAATACTCGTTTCATACTGGGTAGCTTAGCTAGAACCCCAAGGTAGGCAATGAACAACCCCATGCGGATAAGCCCTTCTATTATATTAAAGACAACGGCTGATGAAATATAGACATCAAGTAACCGGGTGAGAAAAAGCGGGGCGATAGCAAAAGCACCCACTGCCACCGCCACTGAGGCAGCCACCATCCCCCCCGCCGCCACTCCTGAAATCTCCTCTCCTTCTTCATTCACTGACACATTAGCCGAATAGAGCAGAGACTTAATCCCCAAAACCATTGACTCAATTAAGACAACAATACCTCGCACCAGAGGAATCCTTCTTGCCCGGGTATTGGAGATAGTCGGTAACGACTGGATATCAACCACTATCTCTCCATCGGAACGCCGCACCGCCGTGGTAATTACCCTCCGCCCTCGCATCATCACCCCCTCAATAACCGCCTGTCCCCCATAATAAAATCGTCTCGCCACTCTAAAACCTCACTAAACAAAAAGGAGCCACCTACTACAGTCGCTCCAAGATTTTTAACTATACCATACTATTTATTCAGTCAGCTTATAACGCCGCTTAAACCGTTCCACCCGACCGGCAGTATCGACGATACGACGCTCCCCGGTAAAGAAGGGATGACACTTACTGCATATCTCAATCTTCAATACCTTTTTGGTAGCCCCGGTAGTGAAGGTATTGCCACAAGCACAAATTACCTTGGCATCTTTATAATACTGAGGGTGAATCTTTTCCTTCATACTACTGGTCAGCGTAAACGCTAACCTTCCTCCGATATTTAGTGGCTGGCTCAAAGCTAACCTTACCATCAATAAGAGCGAACAGGGTATAATCTCGGCCCAGCCCTACATTGTTGCCCGGGTGGATACGAGTACCCCGCTGCCGCACCAGAATAGTACCAGCATTTACCTGCTGGCCAGCATATCTCTTTATCCCCAGCCGCTTAGCCTTACTATCACGACCGTTATGACTGGAGCCACCCCCCTTTTTATGTGCCACTGGCTATCCCTTCTTTTTGACTGGGACCCTCTGCCGATTTCGCCTCAGTCCCCGGTTTAATTATCTTATCAACAGTCAATCGGGTATAGGGTTGACGATGCCCTGTCTTCTTACTGTAACGCACCTTGGGTTTATACCTGAAGACAATAATCTTCTTTGCCCGACCATTTCCCTGCGAGGTAGCTACTACCCTGGCTCCGGAGATAGTCGGATTGCCCACCGTTACCTTATCCCCCTGAGTAATAAGCAATACCCTATCCAAATTAACCGCATCGCCCTCAGCTACATCCAGACGCGCCACATCTACGGTCTGCCCCGGGGCTACCCGATACTGCTTACCCCCCGTCTCCACTACTGCATACATCTTCTTTAATTCCATGAATAAGTTATTTTATCAATTACCTGAAGGCAGTGTCAAATGTTATTAGTCTCAAGCCCTAGCCACAGCCTCTTCACCTTCGTCTTTAGCTCATCAAGGCTACAATCGGTATCAATAACCACATCAGCACGGCCTATCATTTCGGCTACCGGTAACTGGGAATGGATACGCGCCAGCGACCTCGATGTCGAAAGCCTGGTTCGCTCCCGGAGCCGCCTCAGCACCGTCGCCTCCGAGGCTACCGTCACCCAGATTTCATCCACCAACTCATCCCAACCGGCGTCTACTAAAACCGCCGCCTCAACCACCACCACCCCTATCCCCTGCTTCCGGTACCTTTTAAGTCGGGCGGCTATTACCTCCCCGATACGATGATGCGTTATCCGATTCAGCCTTAGCCGGGACTCAGGCTGGCTAAACACAATATCCCCCAGCTTTTTACGACTAATATTACCCCTGGGAGTAAGAATTCGCTTACCAAAGGCACTAACTACCTCCCGCCACCCCTCACTACCTGCTTTAAGCAGCCTATGCCCTATTTTATCGGCATCAATAATAACTGCCCCCCGCTCAGCCATAAACCGGGCAACGGTGCTTTTGCCACTACCAATACCCCCAGTAAGACCTATAACCTTCATCACCCGATAAGTCTAACCGCCACTTGTCAGGCAGTCAAGAAAGCCCGTCTGTAGCTAGGGAGTTTAAGGGGGTAAGGATGTTAACCCCACTCCTGAAGACTATAACTAATAGTAGTTGAGTGATATAATTCAGGTAAGGTGATAAGAGGATAGCAGCTATGTATAAGGCAATGCTCTACGAGGAGTTACCCGACTCCAGGGTGAGGTGTAACATCTGCCAGTGGCGCTGCGTTATCAGCCCCGGTGAATTTGGTGTCTGTCGAATGTACCAGAACCGAGATGGTGTGTTATATAACCTGAACTATGCCCAGACATCATCGGTAGCCATCGACCCTATCGAGAAGAAACCCCTGTTCCATTTCTTCCCCGCCAGTTCTGCCCTATCGTTGGGTAGCTGGGGATGTAACTTTCACTGCCAGCACTGCCAGAACTGGGAGATTTCCTGCCCTGAGCCGGGAGACCTGGAAGGTAAGTCTCATCAAATTCTGCCCCAGACGGCGATAGATATTGCCCTAAGCCGCCACTGTGGTGGTATTGCCTGGACATATAACGAACCCAGTATCTGGTTTGAATATACCCTCGATTCCGCCAGGCTGGCTAAAGAGAATGGGTTATATACCGTCTATGTTACCAACGGTTACCTTACCCCTGAGGCACTGGATGCTATTGGGCCCTACCTGGATGCCTGGCGGGTTGATATTAAGGGGTTTACCACTTCCTTCTATCAGAAGTTAACCAAGATACCCCACTGGCAAGGTATCCTGGAGGTCGCCCAGCGGGCTAAAGATAAATGGAAGATGCACCTTGAGGTAGTGACTAATATTATCCCCACTATGAACGATGACGACCAGCAGCTGGAGGGTATCGCCTGCTGGATACGAGATAAACTGGGGGAGTTAACCCCGTGGCATGTTACCCGATTCTACCCCAGTCATTATCTAAAGCACCTCCCCCCCACCTCAATCGCTACCCTAGAGCATGCCTATGATATTGGCAAAAGGGTTGGGCTTAAATTTGTCTATACCGGCAATACCGCCGGCAATTCGCATGAGAACACCTACTGCCCATCCTGTGGTAAACTAATTGCCGAAAGGCTGAGCTACCAAACCCGAGTCGTCGGGCTCCGAGGCTCAAGATGTAAATATTGCGGGGCAGAGCTTAATTTTAGAACATCTGAAACCGAGGCAAAATTATGATTAGGAAACCCGTTGTCGCCGGGCAGTTCTACCCAGAATCGGCTACCCAGCTCAGTCAAATGATTCAGGGAATGGTCGATAACCAGGCAACGAAGGAAGAGGTAATCGGCGTAGTTTCGCCCCATGCCGGGTATATATACTCAGGACCAGTGGCGGGGGCGGTTATCTCCCGGATTAAATTCAGGGATACCTTTATTATTATGGGACCTAATCATACCGGGAGGGGCAAGCCATTCAGCATTATGACCGAGGGTAGCTGGGAAACACCCTCAGGTGAGGTAGCGATTGATTCAGAACTGGCTAAACAGATTCTGACTAATTCTCAATATCTAGAAGAGGACTACGAAGCCCACCAGTATGAACACTCTATCGAGGTTCAGTTACCATTTCTACAGTATTTCAAAAAGGCTATCCGTATGGTGCCTATTACATTCTCTTACTCTAGTAGCATCGTCTATAAGGAGATTGGTGAGGCTATCGCCACCGCAGTTAAGCAGTTAGGCAGAAAGGCTATTATCATCGCCTCCAGTGATATGACCCATTACGAGCCGCAGGAATCGGCCAGGCAGAAGGACTCAGTGGCAATAGCGGCGATACTAAATCTAGACGCCGACGAACTGCTAGAGCAGGTTAAAAAATTTAATATATCAATGTGCGGCTATGCCCCTACCGTGGCGATGATTACCGCCGCTAAAGAACTGGGAGCTACCAGCGCCGAGCTAGTAAGATACCAGACCAGTGGCGATACTACCGGGGACTATTCCAGCGTGGTCGGCTATGCCGGGGTAATACTAAAGGAGATGTCTCCCCTGGTGAAATTAGCCCGAGAAACCGTGGAGACTTATGTCACAACAGGCACCTTTCCCCAACCAACCAAGCTTACCCCGGAGATGAAGGAAAAAGCCGGGGTGTTTGTTTCCATCCACAAATTCGATGAGCTACGGGGGTGTATTGGCACCATTGAGCCCGTCAGGGATAGTGTGGCTGAGGAGATTATGGCTAATGCCGTAAGTGCCGCCACCCGAGATCCTAGATTTCCCCCCGTTACCCCCGATGAGCTTAATGACCTTACCTACAGTGTGGATGTTCTCACCCCCCCTGAGCCGATTGGTAATAAAGACCAGCTAGACCCCAGAAAATATGGGGCTATTGTGGAAGCAGGACTCCGAAAAGGATTGCTGCTACCTGACCTTGAGGGGGTAGATACAGTAGACTACCAGCTTGACATCTGCCGCCAAAAGGCTGGCATAATGCCTGATGAGCCGGTAAAGCTCTATCGCTTTGAGGTGAAGAGATATAAATGAGCAACCAGAATGAGCTAGACAATGAATTCTGAAGAGCTACCTGGTCGAGCATTTTTGGACACGTCTTCTCTGAATTTTATTCTTGACCATGGGGAATATATTTTTGACAATGTAGCCGTGTCTGGAATGTTAAATAGTCGAACAGTTGAGGACATTAACGCATTTTACAACATTTTTCTGACTGGTAAAAGGGCATCGTGGCAGTTGGCGGTCTCTCCTTTTACCTATAAAGAGGTGATATGTACCCCAGATGACAAAAGAAGATATTATCTTGGAAATTGGTTTATGGAAGTATGGAATTATTGGCTCGCGATTCTTGAGCAGAATGATGACTTACCCTCCTTTGTCGAAGCTGAGCACACTAGAATTAAGCTCTTATCAGAGGATATTTTAGATATATTACCTGATATTGAGGATAGAATACTCATAAG
>JAGGZY010000038.1 GCA_021161775.1 Dehalococcoidales bacterium | reverse complement strand
GTCAATACCTATTTTGTATGAATTTATGATAATCGTCTACACTTACAGCACTAATATAAAATGCTATCAACAGAATACTTGAAGTAGATAAGTATCTCTGATTGAAGCCATTATATTAAAAGGGATATACTACTTTTAGAATAATTTATAGGAAAATCTATGCTATCGCTTGAAATAGTCTGTCTTGCACTACACCGATGTAATTTTGGAGAAAAGTAAAAGGAGATGATTTATGAAGAAAGAGATTAATAGTAAACTCGGGAAGTATGATGAAACTCTGGCTGATTATGGTCGTGCTTTGGAGCTAAATCCCGATTTTCCCGAGGTGCTCAATAACCGAGGTGTTATCTATAGAGAACTTGGAAGGTATGATGAAGCGTTGGCTGACTTTAATCGTGCTTTAGAATTAAAACCTGATTACCCTGAGGCGCTCAGTAATCGAGGTAATACCTACGATGATATTGGGAAGCATGAAGAGGCGTTGGTTGATTGTACGCGGGCTCTAGAATTAGGGCCTGACGACCCTGAGGCGTTTTATAACCGGGGTAACATCTATTACAAACTTGGGAAGTATAGTGAAGCCCTGGCTGATTTTAACCGTGCTTTGGAGTTAAAACCTGATTTCCCTGAGGCGCTTTATAATCGGAGTGTTACCTATTACCAACTCGGGGGATATGGTGGAGCCTTGGTTGATTATAAGCGTACCTTAGAGTTAAATTTTAATGATCTTGTTACGCTGTATAACCGAGATGCTACTTGTGATAAATCTGGGGAATCTGAGGAAGCCCCGGCTGATTATCAGCAGGCTTCGAAGTCAGCTCCTGATTTTCCTGAGACGTTCAATAATCGGGGTAATGCCTATAGTAAACTCGGGAAGTATGATAAAGCCTTGGCTGATTATGGACGGGCTTTGGAGTTAATCCCTGATTACCCTGAGGTGCTCAATAATCGAGGCAATATCTACAGTAAACTTGGGAAATATAAAGAGGCGTTAGCCGATTACGAGCGGGCTTTAGAGTTAATTCCTGATTATCCCGGCATTCTTTATAATCTAGCCTGTCTCTTCTCATTACAGGGGAAAACTGATGATGCCTTAGCCTATCTGGAAAGGGCAATTAATAAAGATGAGAAGTTCCGTGAAATTGTTAGAGCGAGTAAAGCCTTTAATAGTGTTCGGGATGACCCTCATTTCAGAAGGCTTGTTGAGTAATTCTTATGCCATCGCTTGAGCTCGTCTGTCTTGCCCTACGCCGATGTAATTTTGGGAGTAGTTGATGAGTGCGGTTAGCCATAGCTGGCTGGTGCCGTTTATTACCACGCTAGTTGCTGCCATAGTGCTGGTGATGGTGTATCGGTTTTCGGAGCGTAAGACAAGCCGAAGGTCGGTAGATGAATCAATTCGCCTGCTTCGGGAGCAGGAGGCATTTTTTGAAAAGCGGATGGTCAAGGCTAAGTCCAATAACATTATTGTCCGGAATCTGCTGCAGTTACGGCTAAAAGAGACTAAGGCTGAGCTTTTGGGGCTATATCGGCGGGGTCTTCAGAATACGCTGGGGGGGGCTGGGCTACCGGCTCAGGGATTACTAATCGGGGGTAATGACACATTGCTTACCCCCCAGCAGATAGCCAGTATCGAGGGGATGGTAGATGGCTTAAAGGCGCGGTCGCTACTGGAATCGGCGGAGGATTTATCTCTGCTGGCAGAAGCCAGTTATTATATTGGGCGATATGAAGACGCCGAAAGTGCCTACGACAGGGTGCTTCGTCTCAAGCCGAATAACCCGAATATATTATATAATCTGGCATGCCTTGACCTGCTTCAAGGGAAAACCGATAATGCCTTAGGTTATCTAAAAAGAGTAATTGATAAAGATGAGAAGTTCCGTGAAATTGTTAAAACGAATAAAGCCTTTAATAGTGTTCGGGATGACCCTCGTTTCAGAAGGCTTGTTGAGTAATTCTTATGCCAGCCTTTGAGCTCGTTTCCAATTTTAAGCCGACCGGTGACCAGCCACAGGCGGTAGCTCGGCTAGTAGAAGGTTTACATAACAATTTTAAGCATCAGATACTGCTGGGGGTTACCGGCAGTGGCAAGACCTTCACGATAGCGAATGTTATTGCTCAGATGAACCGGCCGACGTTGGTCATTAGCCACAACAAGACCCTGGCAGCTCAGCTTTATGCTGAGTTCAAGGAGTTTTTCCCTCATAATGCCGTGGAATACTTTGTTAGTTATTATGATTACTATCAGCCGGAGGCATATATCCCACATACCGATACCTATATTGAGAAGGAAACTGATATTAATGAGGAGATTGACAAATTGCGTCACTCGTCCACTCGTGCCCTGTTAGGACGTCCTGATGTGATTATTGTTGCCTCAGTATCGTGTATCTATGGTCTGGGGGAGCCTGAGGAATACCGTCGCTTTGTCTGTAGCCTCAAGCGGGGGGGTAACTACCCTCGGAAAAAGTTGCTCCGCCAGCTGGTAGATATGCAGTATCAGCGTAACGATATTGATTTTACCCGAAGTCAGTTTCGCTTGCGGGGGGATACGCTGGAGCTCCAGCCGTCTTACGAGGATTTGGCACTGCGGATTGAGTTTTTTGGTGATAATATTGACCGTATTGTGGAGATTGACCCGCTGACCGGGGAGATAGTAGCCGAGTTAGACGAGGTAGATATTTATCCTGCCAAGCACTTTGTTACCTCACTGGATAAATTATCGCTGGCAATAGAGGGCATCCAGCAGGAACTGACCGAGAGACTGGCTGAATTAAAGAAGTTGGGCAAGGTAGTGGAGGCGGCTCGGCTGGAGGCACGCACTAACTACGATATTGAGATGCTCCGGGAGGTGGGTTACTGCAGTGGGATAGAGAACTATTCCCGTCATCTATCAGGGCGAGCTCCTGGGAGCCGACCCTGGACGCTGTTGGATTATTTCCCGCGGGATTTCCTAATGATTATTGACGAGTCTCATGTTACCCTGCCCCAGATTCAGGGGATGTATAATGGTGACCGTGCCCGTAAGCAAACCCTGGTGGATTATGGTTTTCGCCTGCCCTCGGCGCTGGATAACCGTCCGCTTAACTTCGCTGAGTTTGAGGAGCAGGTTAATCAGGTTGTCTATACCTCGGCGACACCGTCAACCTATGAGGGGGAGCATTGTCAGCAATTGGTAGAGCAGGTAATTCGCCCTACCGGACTGGTAGAGCCGACCATTGAGGTTAAACCTACCCGACATCAGATTGATGACCTCCTTAACCAGATTAGGCTTCGGGTGGATAGGGGAGAGCGGTGTCTGGTAACTACTCTAACCAAGCGGATGGCAGAGGAATTAGCGGACTATCTGATAGAAGCGGGGGTGAAGGCTCACTACCTTCATTCGGAGATTAATACCCTGGAGAGGATGGACATACTGCGTGACCTTCGCCTCGGTGTTCATGAGGTTATCGTGGGTATCAACCTGCTGCGGGAGGGGCTTGATCTGCCTGAGGTAAGCCTGGTGGCAATTCTGGATGCCGATAAGGAGGGCTTTCTGAGGTCGGAGCAATCACTGATTCAGACGATGGGGCGTGCCTCTCGCCATATTGACGGAAGTGTCATTATGTATGCCGATACGATGACTAATTCGATGGCTAGGGCGATAGATGAGATCCGGCGGCGTCGCCAGATTCAGGAAGACTATAACCGGGAGCATAACATTACCCCGCGAGGGATTAGTAAAATGGTTAGGGAGAGTGCCACACAGATATCGGCTATTGCCGAGGCCGGGGCTAGCTATGCTGCCGCTCCGGTGGCTAAAGAGGACATTACTCGGCTGATTAAAGATTTGGAGTCCCAGATGAAACGGGCTGCCAGGAATATGGATTTTGAGAAAGCAGCCAGCCTTCGTGACCGTATTATTGAGCTAAGAAAAAGGTTTTGATTAGGTGGAGATAAAGAAATGAGTGACGAGGACGAAGAGACGAGGCAAGAACACCGTGAGAAACGGCTCAAGAAAAAGCGGGAGAGGATGCCCCAGCACGGGCGAGGTCTAGCGAGAATATATAAGGACGCTATTCTCAAGCGGTTGAGGGGGAGGTAAGTCCACTTGCTCCAAGATGTTGGTTTTATTGGGCTTGGTGGGGGTGCGCAGGGCTAAAAGTTACCTGGCTAATGGAGCCAAAACTGACCTGATAGGTTGAAAATCGCCATTGCACAGATTTGAGAAGTCTCCATCCACTGCCCCGAAGCTTCGTGCATAATTTGGGATAAAACCATTTATATTTTTTGTCAAATGCTTTGAGGAAAGTTGACAAATTTTTGTAGTTTTGCTAATAATATTAGTTGAGCTCTGAGAATGGGGCGGGGCATAACATAAAATAAAAGGGAAAGGAGGTGATACAGATGGCGATAGAAAAATGGCAACCTTTATCCGAACTTATGAGTTTAAGGCAGGCGATGGATAGGTTGTTTGAGGATAGTTTTGTTCGTCCTTCCCGTCTCTTACCTACCGTTGGTGAGGTTGTGACGCCAGCCTTGGATGTATACCAAACCTCCAACGAGGTAGTGGTAAAGGCAAGTTTGCCAGGGATAAAGCCAGAGGATGTCAGTATTGACATTGCTGGTGATATCTTGACCATCAAAGGTGAGAGCAAATCGGAGCAGGAAACTAAAAGGGAAGATTACCTATACCGGGAGAGGCGTTACGGTGCCTTTTCTCGCAGCGTAGTTCTCCCCGGGGGACTTCAGTCAGACAAGGCTGAAGCAACTGTGGAGGATGGTATTTTAACCCTTATCATACCTAAGGCTGAGGAAGCCAAACCTAAGACAATTAAAGTCAAGGCTAAAGAGAAAAAGTAATTATCACTGAGCCCCATTCTCGGAGCGCAGCAATTCAATGGACTGCTTCAAAGTTCTAGTTGTAGCTCCCAAGTAGTGTGGTCTTCGTGCTTATAGGCATGGTCAAGTCCGCTTTTATCCTCGGTAGGGTGATAGTTTTCTCTGAAATTAGCATTACCCATTAGAACTGGTAGAGGAATGGAGAAAATTTGTTCCACTTCTCCCACTGATCTCTACGTCTTGAGCTCTTAGACCTATCTTCTCCTCGGCTTCTCTGAAGGCAGTTTGCAGGAGACTAGAGTTACTTGGGTTGAGTTCCCCCGGGAAGGTAGCCCCTATTTATATCTTGAGGGCACACAGATGTGCCGTTAGGGATTTCGTATTCCTAGTTCAGCGAAAGCGTAGAAAACTGATGGAAAGAACACTTTACTCCTCTTCACCGCTTCCCTTTTCCTCCTCGAGCTGTTCCATAATGCGTGCCGCCCGGGGGTAGCCAATCTGTAGTTTCCGCTGGAGGAAAGAGGTTGACAGGTGCTTGTGTTCCTCCAGTAGTTGTCGGGCGCTGTCCAGTAGAACATCCTTAGGTATTTCCTTCTTAGCGGCGGCGGGGGGTAGGGTAATGTCGCTGAGTTCCAGGGATGAGGTTAGCTTCTTACGCTGGCTTCCCCAGAAGTAAACTAACCTCTCCGTTTCAGCATCCGAGACATAGCATCCCTGTAGGCGTTTGGGTTTGGCGGCCTCGGTGGGCATATACAGCATATCCCCTTTGCCTAGCAGTTTCTCGGCACCAACGATGTCCAGAATGGTTCGCGAATCTACCTGTGAGGTAACGGCGAAGCTGATGCGGGTGGGGAAGTTGGCTTTGATTAAACCGGTAACCACATCTACCGAGGGACGCTGGGTGGCTACGATAAGGTGGATACCGGTAGCCCGGGCAAGTTGAGCCAGTCGGCAGAGGATATGCTCCACCTCATCAAAGCCAGCCATCATCAGGTCAGCCAGTTCATCAATAACTAGCACAATATAGGGTAATCTTTCCTCGCCCTCCTTCTTTCGGTTAAAGGATTCAATATTGCGAGCGCCACAGGACGCTAGCTTCTGGTAGCGTTTGTCCATCTCACGACTTAGCCAGCGCAGGGTGCCGACGGCTTTCTCGGCATTGGTAATGACCGGGGTTGCTAGGTGAGGGATGCTGTTGAATGGGGTTAATTCTACTCGCTTAGGGTCAACCATAATGAACCGCAGGCTATTGGGTGAGTTGTGTAACAGCAGACTACAGATAGTAGCGTTTAGACAGACAGTCTTGCCGCTTCCGGTAGCCCCGGCAATAAGTAGATGGGGCATCTTGGTAAGGTCAGCTACCACCGCTTCTCCGCCAGCCCCCTTACCCAGTGCTAGTGCCATTCTGGTTTTAGTTTTGAGCTTTTGAAAGGCGCTGGTTTCAATTACCCCGCGCAGGTTAACCATCCCGGCAGTGATATTAGGGACTTCAATGCCGACCATAGATTTACCCGGCACCGGGGCTTCAATTCGGATACTGGGGGCAGCCAGGGCTAGCGCCAAGTCATTAGCCAAGGAGGTGATTTTATCGACCTTAACCCGGGTCTTGGATATCTCCTGCTGGCGGATGGTAATGTTGCCGTTCTTATCACGTTCCTTTATCTCCCTTGTCTTTCGGTCCCACCCTGGCTCCACTCCAAACTGGGTAACAGTAGGTCCGGCATTTATCTGGACTACCTTGGCTTCAACTCCGTAGCTAGCTAGAGCTTCTTCAATGAGCCTGGCTCTCTCCACATTGTCAGCCTGGCCAAATTCAATCTCCGGGGATTTGTCCAGGATATCAATCGGTGGTAGTCGCCAGCCATTGTCGGTGGTTAGTGATGGCGACTCGCCGTATTTTTTCCATAC
This sequence comes from Dehalococcoidales bacterium, assembly GCA_021161775.1. Taxonomy (GTDB): domain Bacteria; phylum Chloroflexota; class Dehalococcoidia; order Dehalococcoidales; family UBA5760; genus UBA5760. The sequence continues at coordinate 168 of JAGGZY010000038.1, read as the reverse complement.
CTCCTGAGCTACCTGGCGTAACTCTTCCGGGGTCTTGGCAGAAGGGGTTGGTGGAGGGGGTGGGGCTACCACCCGACGTTCCGGCTCCTCTGGTGGCGAGGTAACTGGGGATGGGGTTACTTCCCTGGGGGTGATGGGTTGGGGGGCTGGCCTTTGTGCCATCTCTCG
>JAGGZY010000010.1 GCA_021161775.1 Dehalococcoidales bacterium | reverse complement strand
TGCCGGCTCGGTTGATGATAAGGTATCCGCGATTCAGGCGGTGGATAGTGAGGTTATCCAGCGCCTTCACTCTTGGCAGGGGGATTCCCTCAGGGTACTGGTAATGCCGGACCACCCCACCCCGATATCGATTCAGACCCACACCCCGGAGCCGGTGCCGTTTATGCTCTGGGGGCCGGGATTTAAGGCTAACGGGGCAAGGAGATTTACCGAGGCAGAGGCGAAAAGCACTGGTCTTTTTATTGCAGAGGGGTATAATATTATGGGTAAATTGGTGGGAGGTTAACGGGGTCTAGAAGTAAATGGCGTTAATCGTTCAAAAGTATGGTGGTTCATCAGTAGCGGATGCCGAGCGGATTAAGGGTGTCGCCCGGCGCATCGCTCAGGCTAAGGCTCACGGCGACCGGGTGGTGGTGGTGGTCTCGGCGATGGGGGATACCACCGACCGACTGGTGAAGTTGGCGTATCAGATTAGCCCTCAGCCGAGCAGCCGGGAGCTGGATATTCTGTTGTCCACCGGGGAGATTGTTTCCAGCACCTTACTGGCGGTGGCGCTTCGGGATATGGGTTATGCGGCAATCAGCCTTAGTGGAGCTCAAGCGGGGATACAGACCAATGCTGCCCACCGGCGAGCCAGAATTATGAAGGTGGAATCAAGGCGGGTGGTTGAGGAACTGGAGAGGGGAAATATTGTCATTGTGGCTGGTTTTCAGGGTATTACCGGGGAGATGGATATAACTACCCTGGGAAGGGGAGGCTCGGACACTACGGCGGTGGCGCTGGCGGCTAGTCTGGGGGCTGAGGTGTGCCAGATATATACTGATGTTGACGGCGTCTATACAGCTGACCCGCGGCTGGTTCCCGAGGCTCATCGGCTGGCTGAGATTAGCTATGATGAGATGCTGGAGCTTGCCAGTTATGGAGCCAAGGTAATCCATCCTCGGGCGGTCGAGCTGGGGGAGCTGTATAATATTCCCCTTCGGGTCGCCTCCAGCTTTGCCCAGGGTTCGGGAACACTAATTCACGGAGGAGGGTCTATGGGAGCATCAGGTATGGAGGTGAGAAATAAGGTAAGGGGGATAACGCATAATCTTAATGTGGCTAAGATAACTATCGTTGGTGTTCCTGACCAGCCGGGCATCGCGGCGACCATCTTCCAGTCCCTGGCTCAGGCAGGAATTAGCGTGGATACCATTGTTCAGAACGCCAGTATTAATAATATTACCGATTTAACCTTTACCGTGGCTAAGGGTGACCTTGAGGAGGCGATGCCGGTGATAGAACCCATCGCCCGTTCGGTTAAGGCGAGGCAGTGGGTTAGCGATTCCCGGTTGGGTGAGGTTAGTATTGTCGGTACCGGGATGCAGAACACCCCTGGCTATGCTGCCAAGATGTTTGAGGTGCTTAGTCGGCGGGGGATTAATATTCAGCTAATTACTACCTCGGAGATAAGGATAACCTGTATTATTGATGACGCTAGGGTCAAGGAGGCAGTTCGTGCCTTACACCAAGCGTTCGAGATAGAAATGGGGTAGCGATAGCGATTGGCTTGTTGGCTATAGGGGTGAGAATGGGCTACAATAGGGGTTAGTGAGAGCGGTTATGGAACAGGAAACCGTTGGGTTGAGGCAGCAGCAAACCAAGCAGGCTATTGCGCTGATGATGCAAGGTAGGTGGCGGGCGGCGGTGGCGGTTAATCAGAGCCTGGTGGAGGGTTTTCCCACCGATGTCTCTGCCTATAATCGGTTGGGACGAGCCTATATGGAGCTGGGTGAGTTTGCTCACGCTGAGGAAGCCTACCGCCAGGCTTTAGAGGTTGACCCGTATAACACTATTGCCCGCAAGAACCTTGACCGCCTAGCTCATCTAAAGGATACAATGACTGCCCCCGGGGGAGATTCTCGGCTGGTACCCCAGCATTTTATTGAGGAAACAGGGAAGACGGGGGTGGTGGAGCTTGACCATCTAGCACCGCCCGAGGTGGTAGCTAAAATGGTCGCCGGGGATAGGGTCTGTCTAAAGACAGAAGGGGCGGCGTTAATCGTGGAAAACGGTCGCGGTGAGTATCTGGGCAGGGTTGACCCTCGTTACGGACAGCGGCTGGCAAGATTAATTAAGGGAGGGAATCAGTATACGGCGGTGGTGGTCAGTTCAACAGAAGCCGCGATGACTATCATCATTAGGGAGGTATATCAATCCCCAGGCCAACGGGGACAGCGTTCCTTTCCGGTAAAAGGGTTTAAGGGCTATCGTCCCTATATTAGTGACCGATTAATTAGGCAGGAGCGAAGATTGGAATATGAGGAGGAGATAGTCACCGACGTTGATGATGAGGCGGATAACGATGAATGAGGGTTTGAGTAATTATGGTTTTAGGTAGGGTTACCCCGGTAAATATCGAAGACGAGATGAAGAATTCCTATCTTGCCTATGCGATGAGCGTCATAATCTCCCGCGCCTTACCTGACGTGCGGGATGGGTTAAAACCGGTTCACCGCCGTCTCCTTTATGCGATGAATGACCTGGGGATGCATCATAACACCCCCTATAAGAAGAGTGCCCGCATCGTGGGTGAGGTGCTGGGTAAGTATCATCCCCACGGGGATACCTCGATCTATGATGCTATGGTGCGGATGGCTCAGGATTTCTCGATGCGTTACCGGCTGATTGATGGGCAGGGCAACTTCGGCAGTGTGGATAATGACCCCCCGGCGGCGATGCGTTACACCGAGGCACGGCTGGCAGCTATCTCTGAGGAGCTGTTGGTTGACCTGGATAAGGACACCGTTGACTTTATGCCCAACTTTGATAACAGCCTGAAGGAGCCGATGGTCCTTCCCGCCCGATTACCCAATCTGCTGGTTAATGGTAGCTCCGGCATTGCCGTAGGTATGGCGACCAATATCCCTCCCCATAATCTGGGCGAGGTCTGTGATGCTATCAGCTATCTCATTGATAACCCTGAGGCGACGGTCAACGAGCTTACCCAGTTTGTTAAAGGTCCCGATTTCCCTACCGCCGGGGTTATCTTGGGGAGTGATGGGGTGAAGAGTGCCTACGCTACCGGCCATGGCAAGGTGGTGGTTCAGGCGAAGGCCCATGTTGCCGATACCTTAGAGGTGAGACATCGGCATATCGTGGTTACTGAGCTGCCCTATCAGGTGAATAAGGCTACCCTGATTGAACGAATAGCTACCCTGGTTAAGGATAAGAAGCTCCGGGGCATCAGTGAGATTCGTGATGAGTCCGACCGTCAGGGGATGCGTATCGTTATTGGGCTGCGTAAGGAGGCTCAACCCCAGCCGGTGCTGAATAGCCTGTATAAATATACCGCCATGCGGTCAGCGTTCTTCATTAATATGCTGGCGCTAGTTGATGGTCAGCCCCGGGTAATCAGCCTTAAAGAGGCGCTGCAGTATTATATAAATTTTCGCAGTGAGGTTATCACCCGACGCTCTCGGTTTGAGCTAAAGCAGGCTAAGGCGAGGGCTCATATCCTGGAGGGACTGAAGATTGCCCTGGATAATATTGACCGGGTGATTAAGACCATTCGGCAATCGGAGACTGCCGAGGCCGCTCGCCGCAACCTGATGAGTGGGTTTAGTCTCTCCCAGCTTCAGGCACAGGCTATTCTGGATATGCCTCTGCGGCGTCTGGCTAATCTGGAGCGACAGAAGATTCTGGATGAATATGCCGCAGTATTGAAAAATATTACCTACCTGGAGGGCTTACTCGGCAGTCCGCAGCGGATACTGATGCTGGTAAAGGAAGAGGTGGCTGAATTAAAGTCGAAATACGCTGACCCTCGCCGCACTGAGATAAGACAGCAGGGGGTGATTGAGTTTAGTGAAGCTGACCTTATCCCTCACCAGAGGGTGGTGGTAACCGTCAGTGACCGGGGGTTTGTCAAGCGGGTGCCTTCCCAGGTGTATCGGGTGCAGCATCGGGGGGGTAAAGGCATCATCGGTATGGTAACCCGGGAGAAGGACGCCGTCAGGCTACTGGTGGTAGCTGATACCCATGATAAACTCTACTTTTTTACCAATCGGGGCAAGGTGTTCTGTATTAAGGTTTACGAAATCACTGCCGATAGCTCCCGAACGGCGAAGGGAACAGCGGTGGTCAACCTGTTCCCGGTTACTGAAGGGGAAAAGGTTACCGCTATGGTCGCCGTCAGTGATGTTAAGTCGGGTGATTATCTGGTAATGGCTACTGCCCAGGGTGAGGTAAAGAAGACGGCGATAGAGTATTTTACCTCGGTGCGCTCCAGCGGGCTTATCGCTATGGACCTGGCGGAGGGTGACGAGTTGATATCGGTGCAACTGGCTAGTAAAGGAGATTATATCACTCTGGTGACCCAGGCGGGGCAGTCCATCAAATTTGCCATTTCTGAGCTACGTTCCAGTTCCCGAACCAGTGGTGGGGTTCGTGGTATCCGGCTGGGGAAAGGGGACCGAGTGGTTAGTATGGGGGTTGCCTACCCGGAGAGTTACCTGTTGATTGTCAGTGCTAATGGCTACGGCAAGCTCACCTCGATTGGGGAATACCCTGAGCAGCACCGTGCCGGTAGCGGGGTGAAGACATTTAATGTTTTCCCCAAAACGGGCGAGATTACTGATGCCAAGCTGGTTCACCGGTCGCAGCAGTTGATGATTATCTCAGCTGAAGGCATTATTACCCGCACCTTAATCAAGGAGAAGGGACCCCGGCAGGGTGGTATCTCGATTCAGGGTCGGCGCACCCAGGGGGTCAGGCTGATGAAGATGAAGGGCGAGGATAAGGTAGTAGCTATCGCCTGCTTTGATTAGGCGACTGGTATCGCTGCTGGCAGGTCGGGTGCCAGCGCTGGAGGCCACAGCTATTACACGGGTGATAACGACAATCCGGGGTTACCCGGTTTTTCAGAGCGTATTGATATTCCCTTTTCAGAAAGGCTAGAGTTACCCCGGTATCAATATGGCTCCAGGGTAAGGCTTCGTCCAGCGAACGCTCCCGCTGGGCATAGAAATCGGGAGTAAGGTTAGCCTCCTTGAAGGCTTGAAGCCAGTTGGGGTAGTTGAACTGTTCACTCCAGCCATCAAAGGTTGAGCCTAACTGCCAGGCGCGATAGATAACCCTGCCTAGCCGACGGTCGCCCCGGGAGAGGACTGCTTCTAACCGACGCACCTTGGGGTTATTCCAGAATAGTCTGATGCCCTTGCGGCCTAACCCCTGTTGCAGAAGCTCGTGCTTGGCGACAAGTTCCGCTTCGCTCTGCTGAGCCACCCACTGAAAGGGGGTGTGAGGTTTGGGGACGAAGGCTGACAGGCTAATCTTCAGTTGTGGCTTGCTTCGGCCCCTTCCCCCGCTGGCGCGAATACTATCTACCAGCCCGATTATAGCCTCGACATCGTCGGTGGTCTCGGTGGGCAAACCGAGCATAAAGTAGAGCTTGAGGCTGGTCCAGCCGTGGCTGAAGACTTCACTGGCGGTGTTCAGAATGTCATCGTTACTTATATTTTTATTGATGACCCGTCGTAGTCGCTCACTGCCGGTCTCGGGGGCGAAGGTTAACCCGGTTCTCTTGTGGGTTGCCAGCGAGTTGAGTAGTTCTGGCGATAGCTTTTCGGTGCGCAGGCTGGGTAGAGACAGGATAAGGTGATTAGCCTCATAGCGCTGGAATAGTTTGGCAACCAGCTGGTCAATATGGGGATAGGTACTGGTGGTTAGTGATACCAGTGAGATTTCATTATAACCGCAGTTGGTGATAAGCTCCCCGACTGCCTGCAGCAGCTCTTCCAGGGGACGCTCGCGTACCGGACGATAGATAGTTCCCGCTTGACAGAAGCGGCAGCCATTGCTACACCCCCGTTGAATCTCCACTGCTCCCCGGTCGTGGGTAACCTCAATGTAGGGAACCACAGGTTTGGTCGGTGGAGGCGGTAGCTCGGTTACCAGCTGCCGCTGGATACAAGGGCTAGCCTCAGTAGCTATCGGGGTGATGCTCTTAAACTGTCCGTTAGCTTCATAGTCTACCTGATACAGACTGGGGACATAGATGCCAGGGATAGTGGCTAGTCGGCGCAGCAATTCCACTTTAGTGGCGGTTCGGCTATCCCGGAAGGCACTGAGCAGTTCGGGTAATATCGCCTCCCCCTCCCCGATGACGAAGAGGTCAATAAAATCAGCCATCGGCTCGGGGTTAAAGGTACAGCAACCGCCGGCAATTACTAGGGGATGGGCATCGCTCCTGGCGGCGGCAAGGACCGGTATCTGGGCCAGGTCGAGCATATTTAACACATTGGTATAAGTGAGTTCGTAGCCTAAGGAGAAACTAACAATATCAAAATCCTTTAAGGGATGTCGGGATTCAAGACTGAACAGGGGGATGCCGCTATGGCGCATGGCGGCTTCCATATCAGGCCAGGGGGCATAGACCCTCTCGGCGAGAACATCCGGCTGGCGGTTAAGTAGCTCGTAGAGGATGGGCAGAGCCAGGGTGGACATACCGATTTCATATAAATCGGGGTAGCTGAGGGCAATCCTGATAGGGGTTTTGTCCCAGTCCTTTTGGATGCTGTTCCACTCCCCGCCAGTATAGCGAGCCGGGCGGGTAACCTGATACAGTATATCATCGAGGTTAATCAACCGGCTCCTCCAGCGTTGATAGGTCAAACCTCATTCCGTCCCGGGCGGCAATTACCCTGACCCTAGTCTCCTGGGATAGCTGTTGAGCAATCTGCCACGGCTTAGCCCGCCACATCGACATCCCGAAGTGGGTGATAATAGCTACCTTGGGCGATATCTGAGTAATAATGCGTTTTACATCAGGCACTGACAGGTGGGCGACGGGGGGGTGAGGCTCCACGAAGACCACGTTAATTATCAGTAGTTCACTGCTGTAACTACGGCATAGCCCGTCGAAGTAGGCGGTGTCGGCAATATAGGAGAAGGTATGCCTTGGGGTGGTAAACACCATACCGTAGGTCTCTACAGGGTGGATATGTCTTACCGGGGTGGTAAAGGAGACCTTACCTATCGAGTAGGTCTTGCCCGCTTCCAGGGTCTCTACCCCCTCCAGATAGCTTTTCAGGTAGGAGAAGAGAACCGGCTCGCTACCCAGGGCATCGGCGGGGGCAAATAGCCAGCCGTGTCGGTTAAATCCCCCCTGGGTCATTGCTTCCACCATAATGTTGGTATCTGCGGCATGGTCCAGGTGACGGTGGGACAGGATGATAGCCTCAAGCCTGCGGGCGCGAAGCCTTCGCCGGGTGGACTGAACAATACTGCCGGGTCCGGGGTCAATCAGTATCTCGGTACCGTCGAGGTTGAGCCATAGTCCCCCCGAGGCTAGAATCTGTTGAGATACCATTACTCTGGCTCCTCCGGTCCCCAGAAAGGTAATAGTATCCCGGGAAGTGTTGTCTTTCATAGCTGAATTAACTATAAAGTATAGTCGTCCTTTTTACAATTTTGGTGCTTTCGGTATAGAATAGTTATCGGGAGATTGAGATGGAGCGACTCTGGGCACCCTGGCGGATACAATATATTCAGATGGCTAAGCCTGAGGGCTGTATCCTGTGCGACAAACCACAGCAAAACCGCGATGAACTGAACTATATATTATATCGGGGGAGTAAAAATTTTATTATACTGAATGCCTACCCGTTTAACCCCGGGCACCTGATGGTCGCCCCTTACCGGCATATCGCCAGTCTGGAGGAACTAACCGATAACGAGCTTCACGAGCATTTTGAGATGGTGAGAAGGGGTATCCGTCTACTTAAGAAAACATTTCACCCCGATGGTTTTAATATCGGGATGAATACTGGAAAGATGGCTGGCGCCGGAATAGATAAGCATCTTCATACTCATATCGTTCCCCGGTGGCAGGGAGACAGCAATTTTATGCCGGTAGTGGCTGATACTCGCGTCGTTCCTGAAGCTCTGGCTGAAACCTATAATAAGCTAAAGCGCAATCTGTAGCTCTTATTATTTGACAGTGAAGCTAATCTCATACTTACCCCAATGTATGTGTATATCTTTAACGA
>JAGGZY010000020.1 GCA_021161775.1 Dehalococcoidales bacterium | reverse complement strand
TGTCCCTGTAGCTCAGTTGGATAGAGCGGCTGCCTTCTAAGCAGCGGGTCGTGGGTTCGAATCCCTCCAGGGACGCTTTGATTTATCTGCTAAGTAAGAGTTAAGCTAATGGTAGAGATACTACAGAACAAGAATCTAGCCACCCGATTTCAGATACTCGTCGAGATAGCTGATAAGGGACCGAATATAAAACAACAGGATATCGCCCGAAGGCTAAAGATTACCCCGCAGGCGGTATCGGATTACATCAGGCAGTTGCTGCAGGAGGGTCTGCTTACCTCGGAGGGTCGCTCTAAATACCGGGTAACCATTAACGCAGTAAACTGGATAATAAAGGTGATGCGGGAGCTAAAAGGCTATAGTGAATTCATCGGGAAGGTCATTACCAATATTTCGGTGTCTACCGCGGTCGCCAGTTCCAATCTAAGCAAGGGGCAACCGGTAGGCTTGGAAATGAGAGATGGGTGGCTAATAGCGGTGGATAAGCCGGGTAATGGTGCCAGTGGTATCGTAGTTAGTCGTGCCAAGCAGGGTGAGGATGTTGGCATCACTAATGTAAAAGGGATAATTCAGCTAACCACTGGCCGGGTAACAATATTAAGGGTGCCGGGTATCCAGAAAGGCGGCTCAAGGAAGGTTGACCTTAACCGCTTACAGGCTGAGATTAGAGGAAAATCGGTTATTGCGGTAATAGGTATTGAGGCATTAATTGCCTTAAAGCAAACCGATACTCCCTTCTATTATATCTACGGGGCTACCGAAGCAGTGGTTGAGGCGGCTGAGCGCGGGCTTAATCCGGTGGTGGCTTGTGTTGATAACGAGACTGCTAACCTGCTTCAGAGATTAGAAAAGGAAACTATCGACTACCAGCTGCTCGATATTGAAAAAGTTGGAAAATCGTAGTAATCCCCAATCTGACCGAGCTTGAGCTATTAACTCCCTGGTCATTTATCCCTGAAACCAGTTGACAATTATCAGCTGTCTGATTATAATAAACTTCACTTGAATTATATCAAGTGAAGTTTATTACGATAAGGAGGATACACCGAACCAATGAAAAGACTTAATCCAAGGCTGTTTACCATTTTAGGTACCATTATTTTATCATTCTCGCTACTGGCTGCCCCGGTACTAGCAGTCGATTCCTATCCGCTGGCTAAAACTGACTCTGAGGTAGCAGGTGCCCTAGATTATCTTGCTGGCGAGCAGAATGATGATGGTAGTATCAGTGATTTTGCCACTTCAGCCTGGGTGGTAATGGCAGTAGCGGCCGCTGACGAGGACCCTCATGATTGGAAGAAGACAGGTAAACCTTCGCTGGTAGATTATCTTAGCTCTAACGCTGCCAGTGCTACTACTACCAATGACTATTCCCGGATGCTGCTGGCGATTGCTGCTGCTGACGAAGACCCCCAGGATTTTGGGGGGCGGGATTTTGTTTCCCTGGTACGCTCAGCGTATGATGGCACCCAGATTGGCGATGCTGCGCTACTGAATGATGACTTCTGGGGGGTGATGGGGTTAATTGCCGCCGGGGAGAATCCAGATTCAGAGATTATTACTCATACCGTAGACTTTATTCTGAACAATCAAAGTGCTGACGATAGTGGCTGGAGCTGGGGAGTAGGAGAGGCTAGTGATGTTGATGATACTGCAGCGGCGATAATGGCGCTGGTAGCGGCCGGAGAGTCTCCCACTTCATCAGTGATTACTAATGCCCTGGATTACATTAGTTCTACTCAGATGGAGAGTGGTGGCTTCGAGTCGTGGGGGTCAACCAACTCGGCTACCGATTCTTGGGGTATTGGCGGTATTGTCGCCGGTGATGAGGACCCCTCTAGCGCTAATTGGACAGCTGCCCTGGGAGACCCGGTTGATGACCTGTTGACCTTTCAGAACACAGATGGTTCTTTTAACTGGACGGCAGCAACACCATCCAACAAGGCACTGATGACCGCCTATGCCATCCCGGCACTATTAGGCAGTCCCTATCCGGTGGTTACCTTAGGGTTACTCCCGGCTGAAATAACTATTGGGATCAGGATTGAGGGGCAGCACAGCACTATCTGGGACGGAACGGTTAGCGTATCTGACTCCACGATAATTGATGATGCAAGCATCGAACACTATCTTGACCAGCCTACAGCTCTCGGTGCCTTAGATGAAGCATCTCAGGATGGAGATTTCCCCTATGTAGTTAAGGACTCCGCCTACGGGCTCTACATTTTCTCAGTGGATGGTGAGGATGCTGAGGGAACGAGTGGCTGGATGTACCGGATTGATTACACCAGCCCGATGGTTGGCGCCGGTGACTTTATTCTAGATGAGACGACACCCCCCCCCACCCCACACAGTGATGTTCTGTTCTACTATGGGTCGTATGGGCAATCCCCACTTAAGATAGTGGTAGATAATACCGAGCCTGAGGTAGGTGAGGAGTTTACAGCTACCGTAACCCAATATAGTGATGACACCGGCGGCTGGACACCCTGCGCCGAAGCTACAGTTCATGCCGACCAGTACTATACCACCGGTGGTGATGGTACAGTAGCCATCACTATAGATAGGGATATGACCCTTGATCTCTTCGCCGATAAAGATGGGTTTATCCGTAGTAATCGGGAAACTGTTACCGTAGGCACCGGGGTGATTACCCAAAGCCAGGAGGTTGGCTTGACGGCGGATATTATTCCGGCGGTAAGCTTTAATGTCAGTCCGACCGGCATCGATTTTGGTGAACTGGGGCCTGGTGATACCAGTGGCCCACATACCATAACCATCACCAACCAAGGTGCCCTAGCTCTAGAGCTAAGTTGTACCGTAGCTGATAATGCCCAGGGTCTTTATGTAAATGGTATCAAACTGGATGAAGAAGCCTGGGGGTTATATAATGATATAGTGGAAAGGAATTCATCGATAGCTACCGAAGCTACCCTTACTGTTTTCGGGGATTATACCCTATCGGGAGAGCAGAATGGAACCATTATTTTCTGGGCAGTAGGAACACCATAGTTTAAAGACTTATTGAGGCACGATGTTATCCAAACTAACTAGGCTAGGGTTACTGGTTATCGTCGGGATGGTGATATTTCCCATCCCGGCATTGGCTTGGGGACTTGGGGTAACTCCAGCACGGCTAAATTTTCAGACGATCCCCGGGGAAGTGTCTAAACAGACCCTGAAGGTAATAAATGCCTCAGAGGCAGAAGCATCATTCAAGGTATATGTGGAGGAGGAATCGGAATGGTTTACCATCACCCCCGCCGAGTTCACCCTGCCGCCACAGCAAGGTAAGGATGTAGAAATAGCCGTAACCCCACCCAATAATACCTCGGGAAAGCACAATTTTACTATCTGTGTTGTATCACTGTCGCCTAATTCTGGGCTTAGTATTGGTGCCGGGGTAAAGGTGCCGGTTAAGGTAGCTATTAAGGGACTTTCTTCAGCTACGACAGGGATTATAGTGATAGTGGTAATTGCCGGGGTAATTGTCGGGGTATTAGTTGCCCGAAAACGAAGACAGTACCATGGCTAAGAAACTAATCACCCTGGCTGGGGTATTACTGGACCCGGTAGCTTTGTTAGCGCCATTGGTGATATTTCTCATCAAGGTAGCCCTGCAGAATAATCGCCGCGGCGATAGCATCATCATAACTAGCCTTTTTAATGCCAGTATTACGCATCAGTCGTTGGGCAGATACGGTGGATAATCGCTCATCTCTGAAAACTAGGGGAATCTTAATCTGACTACCCAGTCTCTGGCTAAAACTGGTTACCTTCTCTGCTTGCTGACCAAGACTACCGTTCATCGAGCGGGGTAGACCAACAATAACCTGCTCTACCTGATGCTGGTAGATAAGGTTAGTAATAGCCGTAATATCTGCGACTTCCTCCTGACGGTGGATAATGGTTAGCGGGTTGGCTAGGATACCCATCGGGTCGCTGAGAGCTACTCCAATCCGCCGGTCGCCGATATCAAGACCTAAACTACGCATTTATCAAACCTGAAATTGACTACTTACCGATTGAAGAGCTTCATCCAGCTTGCTCTTATCCCTGCCCCCTGCTTGAGCAAACCGGGCCTTCCCCCCTCCCCCACCACCGGCTATCTTAGCTACCCGATTAACCAACCTGCCAGCGTGATAGCCCTTACCAACCAAATCCGGGGTTATCGCCGCCAGGAAAAAGGGGCGGTCATTATAGATGGTGCCCAAAACGATAACGGCACTGCCTAACTGCTGACGCAGTATGTCGGTCATCTCCCGCAACGCTTCCTGATGATAGGCTGGCACCCTGGCAGCTACTATCTTTACCCCCCCCACCTCGGCTACCTGGCTTAACAGTGACATTGCCACCTGCTTAGACAGTTCCTGCTCCAGAACCATAACCTGCCGTCGCTGTCTTCCTAGCTCGGTAACCAACTCGGTTACCTTCCCCGAGATATTCTCCGGGGTAGTTCCCAGAAAGTTGCAAATTTTATGTAAACTTAATGACTGCTGATGGATTAGTTCTTCCCCAGCTCTACCGGTAACAGCTTCAATACGGCGCAATCCGGCACCAATACTGCTATCACTGATAATCAAAAAAAGACCAATTTCTCCGGTTGAGGCTACATGAGTGCCTCCACATAATTCAACGCTGATGGGGGGACTCCCAATACTGACTACCCGAACCATATCCCCATATTTTTCATTGAACAAGGCTATTGCCCCCGAGGCTAGCGCTTCCTTATATGAGGTCTCCTTAGTAGATACCTTTAGGTTCTGGCGAATCCGAGCATTAATGATATGGGTTAGTTGCTGTATCTCGGCGGTGGTCAGCGCCGTTGGATGAGGAAAATCAAATCTGAGCCGCTCCGGGGTGACCAATGACCCCCGTTGATGGATATGCTTCCCCAGTAGCTGACGTAATGCCATCTGGAGCAGGTGGGTAGCAGTATGATTGCGGGCAATATCCCACCGCCGTTCTTTATTCACCACGGCGTTAACTTCATCACCAGTAGCTAAGCTACCCTCGATAACTACCCCCTGGTGGACAATAACCGATGCTATCGGGGTAGTATTAGTAACTGAGAATCTGCCTGAGGGACCAGTTATCTCCCCGGTATCACCCACCTGCCCCCCCCTCTCCGCATAGAACGGGGTGGATTTTAAAATCAGGCTAGCTTCCTGCCCCTTGGGTATAGTTTCAACCGATTTATTATCCACCATCAGGCTAACAATAATGGATTTATGCTCAAATTTGTCGTAACCCACAAAAGTGGTTTTGGGAAGAGAAGTCAGCCCCTTATCAGCTATTGCCGCAGTGAACCGATGCGCTGCCCTGGCTCTGGCACGCTGCTCAGCCATCTCCTTCTCAAAGCCGTCCGAATCTACCGAGAAGCCCGACTGGGATACAATCTCCCGGGTTAATTCGATGGGAAAGCCATAGGTATCGTAGAGCCGAAACGCATCGGTACCTGAAATCTCCCGTCGCTTTTTATCAGTAGTTTCTTTCATTATGCCGTCCAGTAACTCCAACCCGATATCAAGGGTCTCCTGAAATCTGATCTGTTCACTCTGAATAACCCGGATAATGAAATCCTCTTTACTAACTATTTCCGGATAGATATGCCCCATCTGACGAACAGTAGCTCTAGCTACCTCAGTCAAGAATGGCTTATCGCTGTCCAGACGGCGGCTGAATAACATCGCCCGTCGTAACAGACGACGCAATACATAACCTGCTCCCTCGTTACTAGGCATTACCCCGTCGGCCATAAGAAATACCATCCCCCGACCATGCTCGGCAATTATTCGCATGGCATAATCGCTATCACTACTAGCGCCATATTCCCGGTGGGCTAATTTGGAGATGCAGTCTAACAGTGGCTTAAACAGGTCGGCCTCATAGACATAGTTTTTACCCTGCACGGCGGCAGTAACCCTCTCTAGCCCCATACCGGTATCAATATTGGGTTTAGGTAGTCGGCTACGGTAGCCATTCTCGTCTTGATTATACTGGGTAAACACCAGATTCCAGATTTCAGTAAACCGACCGCTGTCATCACCAGGCTTACTGTCAGGCTTCCCACCACCAATATCCTCCCCCAGGTCATAGTAAATTTCACTGCAAGGACCACAAGGCCCAGAATTACCCACTGGTCCCCAGAAATTATCCCTTTCTCCTAGCCTTACTATCCTGTCTTCGGGAATTCCTAATCCTCGCCAGTAGCTAAAGGACTCACCATCATCAGTAAAGACGGTTATCCACAGACGCGACGGGGGAATTTCTAGCCACCGGGTAACAAATTCCCAAGCCCAGCTAATAGCTTCCTGCTTAAAATAGTCACCCACACTAAAGTTGCCTAACATCTCGAAAAAGGTAAGATGATTAAGGTCACCTACCGATTCAATATCGGTAGTCCGAAAGCATTTCTGGCAGGAGGCTAAACGAGGATTGGGTGGTAGTTTTTCACCCAAGAAGTAGGGCTTAATCTGCACCATCCCGGCACTGGTAAACAGCAAGGTGGGGTCACCCTGAGGTAGCAGCGAGGAGCTGGGAATAACCCGATGCCCTCTCTCCGCAAAGAATTTCAGGAAAGCTGCCCGAATTTCATCACCGGTTACGTATTTGTTCACCACTGGTTAACCTAATTACTCCACAATTCTAGTTTAAGCAATGCTGGCTGTCAAAGAGGCAAGAATTATTCTAGCTGAGCCAGGTATTTCTTTAGCTCTTCCCGGATACCAGGTTCTTTCAGCCCGAAGGCTACATTTGCCTTTAGCCAGCCTAAGGGATTACCGGTATCATAACGTTTGCCCTCAAACTCATAGGCATTTATGGTCTGTTGCCCGAGTAATAATTGCAGGGCATCAGTAAGCTGAATCTCTCCAATCTTGCCTGGTGGAGTGGCGGTCAGGGCATCAAATATCTCAGGCATCAAGATGTATCTACCGACCACCCCAAGGTTAGACGGAGCTTGAGATGGCCGGGGCTTCTCCACCAGGCTCAACACCCGGTATAGGCGTGGCGAGATTTCCTCAGGCTCAATGATACCATATTTTACCGTATCTTGATGGTTAACTGGCTCAACAGCAATAACATTGGTCCGGTAGTGTTCATAAATGGCTATCATCTGCCTTAGAACCGGAGTCGGACTATCAATTATATCATCAGGGAGAATAACAGCAAAGGGTTCATCTCCGATAATTTCCCTGGCAGTCAGGATGGCGTGGCCCAACCCCAATTGCTCCTTCTGCCTGATGTAGCAGATATTAACTAGACTGGATAGCTCCCGCATCTCCTGAAGCAGTTTGGTTTTTCCTTTTTGCTCTAGAACATGCTCTAGTTCTAGAGAGCGGTCAAAATAGTCCTCAATAGCATGCTTACCTAACGCAGTAATTAAAATAATCTGCTCAATACCAGAGCCAATCGCCTCCTCTACAGCATACTGGATTAGGGGCTTGTTAATCAGGGGTAGCATCTCCTTAGGCTGGGAACGGGTAAGCGGCAGGAATCTGGTTCCCCGACCCGCCACCGTAATAATTACCTTACGAACCTTCATAATGCTCCCTCATGTTATCACTCTTTATCACTCTGCTGAAAGGCGAAACTGGCTGCCCCCAGCATACCAGCATCGTTACCCAGCTTAGTCGGCACTATTCGCACTGCCCTGGCTGATATAGGGAAGGCCCTCTCCCTTACCAGTTGCCGGGCGGGGTTAAGCATCTGGTCTCCCATTGGAGCCATCCCACCACCAACGATAATCATTTCCGGATTAAAGATGTTAACCAGATTTACCATACCTATCCCCAGATAGACAGCAGCGTTATGGACTACCTCCTGACTAAGCCGATCACCCTGCCGGGCAGCCCTAGCCACCTTTTCGGTGGTAATATCCTCTAGCTTTCCCTCTACCATATCAGTCAGTGCCGATGGTTCACCACAACCAATGCGGGCTACAGCCTCTCTGGCTATCGCCGTACCTGAAGCCATAGCCTCCCAGCAACCAATATTACCACAGTTACACCTTGGCCCATTAATATCAATGGTCATATGTCCCAGCTCGCCTGCACTACCTGAGGCACCGATATATAGTTTATCATCGATAATAATAGCACCACCAATACCGGTACCCAGGGTAAGGTAGATAAGATTGCTTACCCCCCTCCCCACCCCAAGCC
>JAGGZY010000032.1 GCA_021161775.1 Dehalococcoidales bacterium | reverse complement strand
TATCAACACTCATGGGTGGTGGAATGTGAATATCGACCCCCTCTGGGGCACCAACGATTTCGTCATCAACAACAACAGACCACATTGCCCATTCTCTGCCAACAGGCATAGATAAAGATAAAGATTTATCCCATACAGCAGTAATAGGCTTTTCATAGCTGTTATTCTTTACTGATATTTCTACAACCCACAAGGCCCTATTTTCCCCTATTGGAATCATTTCATTTTGCTTGTTTAATTTAAAGTTTCTCCATAATACCGTATTAGTAATTATCACTTCTGCACTTATGTCAGCAGGGCATTCTGAAGCTGGTGGAGTAGGTGTAGAACTTGGTATTGGCACAGCAGATGGTGGCAACTGCTGCTCAGAGGGCTGACTGGGAGCTTTCTGGAACCAAGTAACTAATTCATTCTTAGCTGTCGAGAAAGGCTGAATACCAGCAAAAGCACCAGTTGTAGCTCCTAAAACTGCAATAACCACGGCTATAGCGACAATAGTTCGAGCCCCTACCTTCCATTTCCTTAGAACCGAGATATTCCAAATTAAAACTCCGATATCTGCCGCAAGTATGATAGTTCCAATAACTGGGTCAGTTTTATGTGTAAAAAGTAAATAGCCAGCATATATTAGAGCTCCAAGACAAGCAACCAAAAGAAAGATTAGGAAGGATTTACGCTTCGGGTAGCTGTAACTCCGCTCGGGTAGCTGTAACTCCCTTAGCCTTCTCTTCGTACACTCGGCACAAGTACATGCTGGTGGATGACCACCATAAAACACTTGTCGGGCGGTTTCATCTTCCCGCTTGGGCATGATTATCTCACTTCCCTATCAACCTACCCATAATATTATACCCCTCTGCAACAAAAAGACCAGTGCTTTTCGCCTCTGCCTCGGTAAATCTCCTTGCCCCGTTAGCCTTAAATCCCGGCCCCCAGAGCATAAACGGTACCGGCTCCGGGGTGTGGGTCTGAATCGATATCGGGGTAGGGTGGTCCGGCATTACCAGTACCCTGAGGGAATCCCCCTGCCAAGAGTGAAGGCGCTGGATAACCTCACTATCCACCGCCTGAATCGCGGATACCTTATCATCAACCGAGCCGGCATGCCCCGCCTCATCGGTGGCTTCAATATGGATAACCACCAGCTCATGGTTCCTCAGGGCTTTAAGGGCACCATCTACCTGAGCCGTATAGTCGTTATCCGAGTCCGCCGTTACCCCCGAAATCGAAAGGATGTCCATCCCCATCATCTGCCCCAACCCCCGGAGAAGGTCCACCCCTGAGGTCAAGGCAGCGTTAATCCCATAAACACGGCTAAATGGTGGCATCTCCGGCAATTTACCGCTACCCCAGAAGAGCCATATCATCGTTGCTGGAATATCCCCCCGGGCTTGCCGGGCTACATTTACCGGGTGAGCCTCAAGCACCGCCTTAGAGCGCTCCATCAGGTCGCCTAATATATCACTCCCTGGGCCCTGGGGTAAGAAATCCTTAATCGGCTTACCGGGGATATCGTGAGGGGGGGTACAGGTCGCCTGAAGGGCATCAGCTCGCCCCCTTATCTTGCACAGGTGTCGGTAACTGACCCCGGGATAGAAATGAACCTTATCACTACCCAGCGTCTCTTCCAGAGAGGCAATCAGGAGTCGCGCCTCCTCAGTGCTGATATTACCCGCGCTATAGCTCCACATCCGATTATCACGAACTGCCACCAGATTACAGCGAAATGCCACCTCCCCGGGGTTAATGGGGACCCCCATACTGCGGGCTTCAATAGCACTCCGGCCGTGATAATGCACCCGGGGGTCATAACCGAGCAAGGACATACAGGCACAGGCGCTGCTGGGCTCCATCCCTTCAGGCACGGTGCGGGTAAGTCCCAGGGTAGCCTCCTCCGCCATCGCATCCAGATTAGGGGTACGGGCCAACTCCAGAGAGGTCTTACCCCCCCGCTCGGCTATAGGCCAACCGGCCGCCCCATCCATTATTACCACAACATATTTCATTACTTCCTCTGGTTGCCTAACCAATTAAAATCCGTCTATAATACCACTACGGGGTGTGGCGCAGTTTGGTAGCGCGCAGTGTTCGGGACGCTGAGGCCGGAGGTTCAAATCCTCTCACCCCGATTTGCTATAGTCTCTTGTAGGTATCCTCTGTCCGCCTAGCTAGCCGCACCACCACAACTAAGTATTCCTTATCATTCACACTATATACAATTCTACATTGGCCTACTCTCACACGCCAGAGACCACTTTCAGCCAACTTCTTAACCCCTCGCGGTCTGGGCTCCTGCTCCAAAGCTGAGATAGCACCAGCAATAACCTCATAATCACGCCCAGTAAGCCTATCTAACTGCTTCTGGGTGGCTCGCCTCAGCCTAACCTGATAGCTCACCCCGAAGCTCCTGCTCTTTTCTCTGCTGTTGATACTGCTCCCAGCTAATAGTGCCCTTCTCGTCAGCCAGGGATTTCAATCCCTCATGTATATCTTCTCTATCCTCCCGCGTCTTAAGCAAATAGTCTTCTATCCTAGCTACTAATAAAGGGGAAATCCTCGGTTGTAAGAAAACTTCGTTCACCCTACTCCTCCTTCTCTAACCTCTGGGCTACAGTTAAGTCTCATGTGAGGCTTAACAAGATACATCCATATAAAATCCATATAAATATTATACACTTCTCTACCTATTTTTTGCCTCCTCCCAGAGAGCCTTTTTCTCATCAACGGATAGCTCGCTTAAGCTCAGCCCCTGCTTACGGCAGGCTTCCTCCAGATAGCTAACCCACTTATAAAACCGATGGTTCGTCTCCCTGAGTGCCGACTCCAGGTCAATCCCCTGCTGACGGGCAAGGTCAGCCAAGGCAAACAGCAAATCACCAAACCGTGATGCCCTCTCCTCAGAGCTACCCGCCTGCTTAAGCTCCTCAACCCTATCCGTTATCTCAGCACCATTTTCCACATTTAAACCAAGCTGGGCAGCTCGCTGCTGGATAGCCTGACTGTAACCCAGCGCTGGCATCCCCTCAGCCACCCCGGCCAGTGTGGAGCCCCCGGCTCCCCGCTCCTCCTGCTTGATTATCCCCCAGTTACGGGTAACCTCAGCCGCATCCTTGACCTTCAGAGCGCCAAAGACATGGGGATGGCGACGAATCAGCTTGGTATTGATACCCCGTAACACATCCCCCAGCTCAAATTCTCCAGCTTCAGTGGCAATCTGGGTGTGCAAGATAATCTGAAGCAACAGGTCGCCCAGTTCCTCGCAAAGCTCAGCGGAGTCTCCCCTATCCAGAGCCTCCAGCACCTCATAGCTCTCCTCAAGCAGGTTCTTTCTTAGTGAGCGATGGGTCTGCTCTCTATCCCAGGGGCAACCCTCAGCGGAGCGAAGCCGGGCAATAATAGCCACTAAAGTAGCAAATTTGTCCAGATTTTGCGGTAACGACAAATCAATCTCCTTATCAGGGTTAACTCGACGGTAATTGCGCACCGATAAACTGTGGTTGGCCACGAACAAAGTCAGCCGCCAACACCACCTGCCTCCCCGCCATCTGCACCCGAAGTACTCCCAAAATCCCCTCCCCGGTACCAATACCAAAGCCAGCTTCCTTCCCCATCAGCGCCACTACCTGACCCGGCTTAGATTCCCCCCCCCCCAACAGGGGAAGGGATTCTATAATCTTGAGTTGCTTCCCCCGCCATCGAGTATAGCACCCTGGCCAGGGAGAGAAGGCACGTCCCCGCCGCCATATCTCCACCACCGGCAATTGCCAATCAATCTCACCATCGCTCTTAGCTATCCGGGGGCAGTAGCTGGCTTCAGCTTCATTCTGGGGCCGAGGTGAAAGCTCCCCCCTTAGCCAGCTCGGTAATACCTCCAGCAGCAACTGAGAAGCAAGTCGGGACAGCTTTGCCATAAGCGAGCCGGTAGTATCCTTCGCCGCCACCGGAATCTGTGCCTGGGCTAATACTGGCCCGGTATCCATCCCCTTATCCATCAGCATAATGCTAACCCCGGTAAACTCAGCCCCCGCCAGAATAGCGGCGGCCACCGGTGAGGCGCCCCTAAAGTGGGGCAATAGCGAGGGGTGAAGATTAATACACCCGTAGCGAGGCAGGCTCAAAATCGCCGCCGGAAGTAGCTGACCGTAGGCCGCCACCACGATAACATCAGGAGAGACCCCGGCCAATTCGTTCACCGCAGTATTCGGTTTGAGACTAGTCGGCTGAAATACCGGTAATCCTCGGGCTAAGGCAACCCTCTTTACCGGGGAGGCTCTCAGGCTACGTCCTCTACCCGACGGCCTATCCGGCGGGGTATAAACCGCCACCACATTATATTTACTACCTATCAGACACTCCAGAGGCAGTACCGCAAACTCCGGGGTGCCCATAAAAACAACCCGCAAATCCCGCCTCCTTCGGACTCAATCTTAACATCAAAAGCATTTTCCAACAACCAAACTTCCTCAAGCTAAGGAGCAAATATTGGGTAAACGAGCCAGTATAACCGACCTTGCAACGGAAAATAGGATATGAAAACGACCCTCAATCCATGCCAAAAGTCTTGCCATCCCAATCCCAGCACCTGCTATCATTAATTGGTTACCCCTGATTCTACCCCCCCCAGCTTCACTAAGGGTGGTTTGTCTTTCCCCAAAGGGGGTTGCCAACAGGAAAGATTAAGTTGATAACTGGCACAGAGGAGATGAGAAACAAGCAATGGATGACAACCCAGCACAACAGATATGGGAAACTGCACTCGGGGAGCTACAGGTTCAGGTCAGCAAGCATAACTATCAAACCTGGCTAGAGAAGACTACCGGTATCAGTTATCAGGATAAGGAGTTTGTCATCGGCGTCCCGAACTCCTTCATTGCCGAATACCTCGACCAGAATCAGCGCTCCCTGATTAAGAAAACCCTTATTGGAATTATCCACCATCAGGTTAACCCCGTCTTCCGAATAAACAATGGTTATCACCACGCGGATGAGAAGACGTCTCCCACCTCTCTACCAGCATCTTCTCCATTCAATCCCAGATATACCCTGGACTCCTTTATCACTGGTGACAGTAACCGGCTGGCTTATGCGGCCGCGGCCGGGGTAGCTAACAACCCCAAAGCGAGCTACAACCCGCTGTTCATCTACGGGGGGGTAGGCTTGGGTAAGACCCACCTCCTCCACGGTATCGGGCAGCAAGCATTAGCCAATCACCTCCGAGTGTGTTATGTTAGCGGGGAACAGTTCACCAATGAGTTTATCACTGCCCTCCAAGAGAATCAGCTTAAGCTCTTCCACAGCAAGTACCGCAGGATTGATATCCTGCTGGTGGATGATATCCAATTTATCAGTGGCAAGGAGCGGACCGAGGAGTGTTTCTTCCACACCTTTAACGAGCTATATAACACTAACCACCAGATTGTGGTTACCAGCGACCATCTCCCGAAATCAATACCACGACTTACCGAGCGGCTGCGCTCCCGCTTCGAGGGGGGGCTGGTTACCGATATCCAGCCACCCGATTTCGAAACCCGCCTGGCTATCCTCCAGAGCAAGTCCCAGCAGAAAGGGGAGGCCATAGCTCAGGACACCCTAGAGACTATCGCCCAGCAGCTTCAGCAAAACATTCGGGAGCTGGAGGGTAACCTTAACCGGGTCATTGCCTACGCCAGGTTACTGCAGCGAGCCGCGACCCCAGAGCTAGCTACCGAGGCACTGCGGAATATTACTAATGAGCCGACCGCGAGGGTAATCTCATCCCAGTGGATAGAGGCGGTAGCTAACAGTTTCCAGCTAACCCCGGCTGACCTGAAGGGACTAAAACGGGATAAGAATGTTGCCCTGGCTCGCCAGCTAGCGATGTATCTTATTCGTCAGGAGACTCGCTCCCCACTGGTTCAGATTGGCCGGGAGTTAGGGAAGAGAAACCCCTCAACGGTCAAGTATGCCTGTGAAAGGATAGCCGCCGAAATCGACATTAACCCTCAACTGCGTCGCCGTGCCGCTGACATTCGCCATCAGGTCCTTTCAGAGTAAGCCTCGGTGAATCGACACCGATTTTGCAAAACAACACCCTGTTTTTTAACAAGTCCCCTAAGTTTTTGATAACCCTAACCCCAGTCAGACACATTCTTCCCAAAATTTAACTCAGATTACTACTCTTCCAAGACAAATCCTGTCTAGATTATGCTTATTATAATTACTATTTCCACTAACTGAAGCTTATATGATTTAATATAGTATTATAGTAATCTAAACTAAGTAGTGAAATGTTAGATAAGGTTAAGATTCGGGTACAGGGAGGTAACGGGGGCGATGGGGCGATAAGCTTCCGTCACGAGAAATTTGTTCCCTTCGGCGGTCCTGATGGTGGGGATGGTGGGAAGGGTGGCGATGTAATTTTTGTGGCTGATGCCAGAGAGACTAATCTGGGTAAATTTCAACCCCAGAGGCGGTTTAAGGCCGATAATGGGGGTAATGGTGGGGGGCAGAAAAAGCATGGGCGGAATGGAGAG
>JAGGZY010000003.1 GCA_021161775.1 Dehalococcoidales bacterium | reverse complement strand
GGAGGAGGTGTATAATATACTATCCGACCTCATCAAGCCCTGGGATATCTCACACCACTGGAGTTTCTGGAACAATATCAACAAAAAGAAGGGAGGTCATGTGTCACTAATCATATGAACGAGTACATACAATTGCTAGACAGTCCTGAGGATAAAGATTATAATTTCTCGTAGTGATGAATTCTCAACCTAAGCCCCAAATTCTATTTGCCCGAGATGAGATAGCAACTTGCGTTAGTCGGCTATCAATAGAGCTTAAGCGAGATTACCAGGGTAAAAATCCCCTGCTAGTTGGTGTTCTTAAAGGGTCATTTGTCTTTATGGCTGACCTTATCCGAAGCTTTGATTTTCCGGTGGAGGTAGATTTTATTAAGATATCCAGCTATGGCCGGGGCAAAGAGACCTCAGGAAAAGTCAGGGTAGTGGGAGGGCTAACTGCTTCGGTTAAGGGTCGGGAGGTGGTAATTGTTGAGGATGTCGTGGATACCGGGCTTACTACCTCATTCCTCATTGACTATCTGAAGAAGCGACAGCCCGCCTCGGTGAGGTTATGTGCGTTGACGGATAAGCCCTCCCGGCGGCAGGTTCCGGTTACCATCGACTATCTGGGTTTTACCGTTCCCGACAAGTTTCTGGTGGGCTATGGCATTGATTGGGACGAGAAGTTTCGCAATCTGCCCTATATAGGTTATCTGGAGGAGTAGATGACGCTGAGCAGACTAATCTCAGTAGCGAAGGGGGAACTCCCGGCGGATATTATCTTGGCTAACGCCAGGGTGCTCAACGTATTTACTGGTGAAGTAGAATCAGCCAGCGTAGCTATTTGTGGGGATAGGATTGCTGGGGTGGGGGATTACACTAAGGCAGGAGAGGTGGTGGATTTAGATGGTAGATATATCGCCCCGGGGTTAATTAACGGGCATACCCATCTGGAAAGCTCAATGCTTGATGTGGGTCAGTATGGGCAGGCAGTGGTGCCGCGGGGTACTGTAGCTATCGTAACTGACCTCCACGAGATAGCCAATGTTTGCGGATTGGATGGCATTAGATATGTGCTGAATCAGGCTCGCCGTTTACCAATGGAGCTTTTCCTGATGGCTCCTCCCTGCGTACCAGCGACTCATCTGGAGACCTCGGGGGCTAATCTTGGCCCTGATGACATACGGCGGGTGCTGAGGTGGCGGGGCTGTATCGGGTTGGGGGAGGTGATGAACTTCGCAGGGGTAATTAATGGTGATAGCCAGATGCTGGCTAAGATTAAGGCGGCGCGGGGAAAGGTGGTCGATGGCCATGCCCCCGGGCTAGGGGGAAAGGAGCTTACTGCCTACCTTGCCGCCGGCATCGGTTCTGACCACGAATCGGTATCTCTGGCTGAGGCGAGGGAGAAGCTGAGGCAGGGGATGTATATTATGATTAGGGAAGGCTCTTCGGAAAAGAACCTGGATGCCCTGCTCCCATTGGTTACCGATAAGACCTATAAGCGGTGTATGTTGGTGGTTGATGACCGTAGTGCTGTTGACCTATTTAACGATGGTGATATTGATGCCGTGGTGCGTAAGGCGATACGGCGAGGGCTTGACCCGGTGCGGGCGATCCAGTTGGCGACCATCAATCCTGCCGAGTATTTTCGACTGGACGGATGGGGAGCTATTGCCCCCGGTTATATCGCCAATCTGATAGTTATTGATGACCCGTCCACCCTGCAGATAGATGAGGTGTTCTACCGGGGTCGGCTAGTGGCTAGGGGAGGCAAGCCCTTATTCTCGTTACCTGAGGTCAGGGATGAGAAGCTCTGCCATACGGTAAATATCAAGCCCTATACTGTAGAGTCGCTCAGGCTGGTTGCCTCAGGGGAAAGGGGACTGGTTATTGAGGTTATCCCCAATCAGATAGTCACCCGGCGGAGGCTGGAGAGGGTTAAAACATCCGCTGGGGTTATTCTATCGGATACGGAGCGGGATATCCTGAAGCTGGTGGTGGTGGAAAGGCATCGGATGACGGGTAATATTGGCTTGGGGTTGGTTAAGGGGTTTGGCTTGAGAAGGGGGGCGATGGCGTCATCGGTGGCTCACGATTCGCATAATATTGTGGCGGTTGGCGCTAGTGATGAGGCTATCTTTACCGCTATCAGGGAGATTGAGCGACTACAGGGGGGTCTAGTAGCTGCTGATGGGAACAAGGTACTAGCTAGTCTGGCATTACCTATCTGCGGGCTACTCTCCGATGAGCCATTAGCGGTGGTGACGGCTAAACTGGAGCAACTACAGGGGATAGCTAAAGAACTGGGAACCACTCTGCCATCACCCTGGGCTACCCTTTCCTTTATGGCACTACCGGTTATTCCTGAACTTAGGCTTACTGATTTAGGGATGGTGGATGTTAACCAATTTAGCTTGATTGAGAGGTGATGTGTACTTTCCTCGAGAGAGACCTATTTTTGAGAATCGGTATGATGCTGGGAGGCAGTTAGCTAGCCGACTGGAGGAGTATAAGAAGCAATCGGTAGTAGTACTGGCGATTCCTAATGGTGGCTTGCCGGTGGCATTGCCAGTAGCGCTGGCGCTGGATGCTGAGCTTGATGTGGTTATCTCGCGAAAGCTCCCCATTCCGCTTCGTCCTGAAGGGGGTTTTGGGGCGATTGCTGACGACGGAGCGGTAATCCTCAATCAGGATGTACTGCGGGAAATCAGCCTGACTCAGCAGCAGATAGATTATCAGGTTAATCGGGTCAGGGTTGATATTCGCCAGCGGAGCCTGCTCTACCGGGGGAATAAGCCGCTATCCATCATCAGTGGCAAGACAGCGATAATTATCGATGATGGGCTGGCTTCAGGTTATACGATGATGGCAGCGGTGGAATCGGTGCGCCGCCGTAAACCGGATTATGTCGTAGTAGCGGTACCGGCGGCATCAGCGGTGGCAGTAGGGAAGTTAACCAAGATGGCGGATAGCGTAGTAACGGTCACCACTGGGTTTATGCCTCGCTTCTATGTGTCTGATTTCTATCGTTACTGGCATGTTTTAAGCGATGCTGAAGGGCTTAAGTGCCTTAGAGAATGGCGGGTGCGGCGGTTTGAGTTCAATATTGAGCTATTGCAAAACCGAACCAAGGGCATTGAGCGGGATTACTGATGAGCGGCAGCGATAGCATCCATCGAGGGCTCTGTTACCAGCCGTAGTCCACGGCAATTCTCCCTGCTTGATAGAGGGTTTTTAACTGATTAAGCTTTAGTACTAGCCGGGGGTATTTAGCAATTCGGTTTAGCGATGGGGACCTTCCGGTTCCTGGTTTAATCTCGGAGAGAAACCGTCCGATATGGGCAATATCCGGCTCAGTGAGTTTAACCAGGTTGCGGGCGGCTTCAAGCAGAATAGGGTTTGCTATCGGGTGGCGTTTAATCTCCCGCTGGTAGTTGGCTAGATTATTGATGTTTTCGACCAGTATCCGGCTGGCACAGATAATGGGTGCTAACCCCCCCATAGACAGAGGGTTGGGCATCGACGCCGCATCTCCGATTAAGGCAATGTTAGCCTCCACCAGTTGCTGAATTCCCGAGGCGGGGATAATCCCGACTCCCCGGTCTATTATGGGGTAACTATCCAGCCCCCGATATCTTAAAAAGTCATCAAGCAAGGCAAAATCCCCTCCTAAGCCGACATTGATAACCCCATTTTTAGGGAATATCCAAGCATAGCCGTAGGAGAATTTCTTATCCAGATAAAACTCCAACTCGTTCATGTTTGAGGTGTTAGCGGCGAGCCGGTACTGAGAGGCAGTAATATACTGGTACTTTATGCCGAGATACTTGGCTGCAATAGAGTTAGGCCCACTAGCATCAATTAGGGTGGTATAGGCTAAATGGTTGCCATTTTTCAATCTCAGGTGGTCTTTGTCTACGGCAACTACTGCTGAATTTAATCTAACCTCGCCGCCATTCAGTTCTACCTCCCTCGCTATGCCATTAAGCCACCGGGTTCGGTCTAGAACTGCACAGGCTCGGGGTATATGGTCAACTGCCCCTCCGGAGAAAATTATCTTGGCTCCGCTGACCTTTTTAGCGATATACGGCTTGGAGTCAAACGGCACCTTATTTAGCCAGATGAGGCTACAACCCTCAGCGCAGGCGGTTGACTTGAGCTCTCGGTTTTTCTCCAGGACGAGGGGTTTTATTCCCTTTTTTGTCAGATTCAGGGCGGTGATTAATCCGGCTGGCCCCGCCCCAACAATAACTACCTTCATGTAGGCTCCCTGGTCTAATTTAAGTGGGGGTTTTAATCTTAACCTCAACTTCGGTGGTCTTCTGGGGCAGCATCTTGATTAGCTGGGGGTCGGTTTTTGGTGATGTTATACTATACATTCTTACTGTTCCGGTTCTGCCAGTTGCTCCTGAATCAGTCTTTCTCCATAGTCAAGCAGGGTTTGGATTCGCTTCGGGGTTAGCTTCTGTAACTTGAGATAGCCTTTCAGGGCGTCAGTGGGGGTTACTTCTTCAGCGGTTGAGGTCCCCAGTCTCAGCCGTAACGGTCGCTGGATATCCTTGGCGATGGTAAAGTAATCAGCCTCTTTTAAAGCATTCCTGATGTCACTGTCATGGAGCTGGCCCTCCAGCTCGGCGGGTAGGTTAATGTTTAGTCGCACGATAGCGCGCTTGATATCCGATTCACTGATAGCCTTAACCACAGTTAAGGTAGGGTTAATATCCTGAGGCTCAATATCAACCTTGATGGTGAGGAAGCGGCGGCCAATTACCTGATGAAACTTAGCTGTGGCCTGCCATTTAGAGGTCTCTGTATTCGGCTCAATATCTACCACATAGAATCCCTTGTCGCCAGCCTCTTCGCCAAAATTCAGCCGCTCCAGACTGCCAGAGTAGACAACCGGGGGATGCTGGCACAATACTTGATGCTTATGGATATGACCCAGGGCAATGTAGTCAAAAGCGGGGTTAGCAATGTTGCTTAACAGCAGGCTATATTCCTGCCCGATAGTCATTAGCCTCTCCGAGCTGGGCTGAGCCCCGGTTATCCAGATATGGGCGGCGAGTATCGCTGGCAGGGCGGAGTCAAGCTTCGAGACTGAAGTCACAATAATGTCGGCTAATTTCTGCTCCAGTTTCTGGTTGAGCTCCGAGAAATTAAGATTTTTGGTTGTTTCTTTGCTGAGCAGGGCGCTTCGTCTTACCCAGGGCAGGGAGACTATCTGAATGACCCCACTGGGGGTCGGAATGCGGTAGACATCGGGGCGGTTGGAAATATAAACATTCTTAATGTTCAGGGTGCCGAAAATCTCAATAGCCGTTGCCCGACCGACGGCATTGGGCAGGTCGTGATTACCGGCAAGGAGGAAAACTGGAATGTCATTAGAGGATAGCCGCTGGATACGCTTGGCAAACTCCCGCTGCTGGGTCTGGGTTGGTTCACGATTCTTGTAGGCATCACCGCAGAAAAGTACCATGTCAGCCCGATTTTCCAGGGCATAGTCTACCATCTGGTCAAAGGCGGCGAGGAAATCAATGAGCCGGGAGGACAGCCCGGTTAGGGGGTCAATATGGCCATAGGTTTCTACCCCGAGGTGCAGGTCGGCAAAATGGATGATTTTCAACCTTCTCCTCTAACTAGCTAAGTCTATCGGTCAGTATCGTTTTCAGTTCTTTGATGGGAACCCGTATCTGCTCCATAGTGTCGCGGTCTCGGATAGTAGCCTGCTTATCCTTCAGCGACTCAAAATCAACGGTAACACAATAAGGGGTGCCAATCTCATCCTGACGTCGGTAGCGGCGGCCAATACTCTGGGCATCATCATAGCTTACCATCCAGCTGTGGCGTAGCTCGGTATATATCTCTCTGGCGATTGAGATTAGCGACTCTCGTTTACTCAGTGGCAGTATCGCCACCTTGATGGGGGCTAGACGGGGGTGAAGGTGAAGGACTACTCGGATGGCTTCTTTATCCGGTTCCTCACTATAGGCATCACAGAGGAAGGCTAGAAAGGCACGGTCAACCCCGGCTGATGGCTCAATCACGCAGGGGGTAATTGATTCCTTGGTGTCTTCATCGAAGTAGGCGAGGCTCTTACCGCTATACCTGGCGTGTTGGCTAAGGTCAAAGTTGCCGCGATTGGCAACCCCCTCCAGTTCTGCCCAGCCCATCGGGAACCGATAGTCAATGTCATAGCAGTTTATAGCGTAGTGGGCTAACTCACCTTTGGTGTGCTGGCGTAGTCGGAGGTTTTCTGGTTTAATACCCCATTTCAGATACCAGTGGTGGCTTTCCTTCAGCCAATAATCAAACCACTCTTCGTCAGTTCCTGGTTTAATGAAGTATTCAATCTCCATCTGCTCAAATTCGCGGCAGCGGAAGATAAAATTGCCGGTGGTAATCTCGTTACGGAAGGCCTTGCCTATCTGGGCAATACCGAAGGGCAGCTTCTTGCGAGTAGTATTGAGGACATTATGGAAATTGACAAACATCCCCTGGGCGGTCTCAGGGCGTAAATAGACGGTACTGGCAGCATCCTCCACCGGTCCGACAAAGGTTTTGAACATCAGGTTGAACATCTGGGGTTTGGTTAGCTCACCACCGCACTCCGGGCATCGGTTACCCTCAAGGTCGTCAACCCGCCACCGCTTATGACAGCTCTTGCATTCAGCTAAAGGGTCGCTGAATTCCTGGAGGTGGCCACTGGCATCCCAGACCCTGGGGTGCATCAGGATACTGGAGTCAATCCCGAACATATCATCATGTTCCTGGACCATATTCTGCCACCAGGCTTGCTTAATGTTTCTTTTTAATTCTACCCCCAAGGGACCATAGTCCCAAAAGCTGGCTAATCCCCCGTAGATTTCACTGCTGGGGAAGATGAAACCGCGTCGCCGGCAGAGGGAGATAATTTTTTCCATATCAACCTTGGCTGGTGTTGGTTGGGTCACTTTATCCTCCCTTAATCTGATTGCCGAACAGTCTGTATTGATAATTATTGTAGCTAAAAATAGAGGTTATTGCAAAGTTAGGCTTATTCTTGTGGCTAATTTGGCTTAATGCTAGAATATAAAGGATATTTGTTAGGAAGTGAGGGGTGATTGTTGATAGACTGGTAGTAGGTCCCTTTAAGACTAATTGCTATATTGTGGGGGTAGCTGGGGTGGGGATGATAATTGACCCTGGGGCTGAGGCTAAACGGGTTCTACAACGGGTCAGCGATTTAGAACTTGACATAAAACTTATTGCCTTAACCCACGGGCATATTGACCATGTTGGTGGCTTAAAGGAGGTCAGCGAAGCCACTGGGGCAATGGTAGCTATGCATAGCGGCGATACCAGATTACTTTATAACCCGGCTCTAGCTATCGCCTTTAGCCTTTTCTACCCACGGCCACCCTTCCCCGACCGGTTGCTTGAGGATGGGGATAATCTTGATATTGGCGGGATGAGGTTTACAGTGCTACATACCCCGGGTCATACCCCAGGGGGTGTCTGTTTTCTGGGGGAGGGGGTCGTCTTTAGCGGGGATACCCTGTTTAGGGGTAGCATAGGCAGAACCGACCTTCCCGGTGGTAGTTTCCGTCAGCTAGTTAGCAGCATCCGAAGCCAACTTATGGTGCTGGCGGATAACATCGCGGTTTACCCCGGTCATGGTGCGGAGACCACTATTGGTGCCGAGCGAGCTAATCCCTATTTAGAGTAAGCCGTTGCCAAAGGTAACGAACACCGGTGCCAGTACCAGTGCCACGATAGACATTAGCTTTATCATGATGTTCAGCGATGGCCCTGAGGTATCCTTCATCGGGTCGCCCACAGTATCACCAACCACCGAGGCTTTATGAGCCTCGGAACCTTTGCCGCCGAAGACACCGGTCTCTATCCATTTCTTGGCATTATCCCAGGAGCCACCAGCATTGGAGAAGGTAACTGCCAGTATGAAGCCGCAGGCTACTGCTCCGATAAGGAAACCTCCTAGAGCTACCTTCCCGAGTACGATACCGACTACGATAGGGGCAACAATGGTCATTATACCGGGAACTATCATCTGTTTGATGGCTGACCGGGTGCAGATATCTACACACTTTCCATATTCGGGTTTAGCTGTTCCTGTCATCAGCCCTTTTATCTCACGGAATTGGCGGCGAACCTCGTTAACGATAGCAAAGCTGGTTTTACCCACTGCATTCAGGGTCAGGGCGCAGAAGATGGCGGGTATCATCACCCCGATAAAGATGCCAGCAATCACCTTGGGGTCAAGCAGGCTGATATCGGCAAATCTAATGCCGGCTGCCTGAGTGTAGGCGAGGAGTAGGGCTAAAGCAGTGAGCCCGGCGGCACCAATAGCAAACCCCTTACCGGTAGCGGCGGTAGTGTTACCCAGTGAATCCAGGGCGTCGGTTCGCTCCCTGACCTCCGGGGGCAGGTTGGACATCTCCACAATACCGCCAGCATTATCAGCCACTGGTCCGAAGGCGTCAGTGGCATCCTGCATCCCTAGGGTGGATAGCATACCTACCCCAGCAATGGCGATACCGTAGATGCCGGCGAAGTGGTGAGCGATTAACATCGCGGCGACGACCAGCAGGATAGGGGGCAGGGTGCTCATTAGTCCATTGGCAAAACCACTGGTAATAAGTGTCCCGGCGCCGGTCTGAGATGACTTGGCGATGTTAAGGGTTGGTTTGTAGGAGTAGGAGGTAAAGTAGTTAGTACTCTCCCCGATGGCAACCCCGGCAATGAGGCCCGCTAGAATAGCCCAGAAGACATTGTTATCGAGATGGAACATAAAGTGAACCGATAGGAAAGCAAAGACTGCCGTCAGCACCGCGGATAGGATAGTCCCTCGGCGAAGGGCATTAAGCAAGGCTTTCATCTTAGCGGTGGCTTTCCCTACCTTGACAGCAAATATGCCGATAATGGAGGCAATGATACCACCGGCGGCGATCATCATCGGCAAGAGCCAGGCGGTTTTCATATCGGGCAGCAGTTTGGTGGAGAAAACAGCGATGGTGCCCAGTGCCATGGTAGCAATGATGGAGTCAACATAGGATTCAAAGAGGTCGGCACCCATACCAGCAACATCACCAACATTATCGCCAACAAAATCGGCGATGACGGCAGCATTTCGAGGGTCATCCTCGGGGATTCCCTTCTCTACCTTACCCACAATGTCAGCCCCGGTGTCAGCGGCTTTGGTGAATATTCCCCCACCAATCCGGGCAAAGATAGCTACTGACGAAGCCCCAAAACCAAAGGCAGGGATAATCTTCAGGAAATCGGGGCTTTGGTTAAAGGCGAAATAGAAGACACTTAAACCCAAGATACCGATACCGACCACGGTCATTCCCATTACCGCCCCGCTGCGAAAGGAGATACGTAGGCCGCTATTCAGGCTCTGCTGAGCAGCAGCGGCAGTTCGGGAGTTGGCTCTGATGGCAATATTCATCCCGATGTAGCCGGCTAGTGCTGAGCAGATAGCCCCACCAACAAAGGCTAGGGTTACCCACCAACCGAGACTGGGGATAATGCCCAGAATAACGGCAACTACAGCCACAAATATTGCCAGGATTTTATATTCCCGGCCAAGGAAGGCGAGGGCGCCCTCCTTAATGGCGGTAGATATCTGTCGTATCCGGCCGGAGCCCTGGTCTTGCTTCAGGACATAACGTGCCATCGCACCGGCAACACCCAGCCCGATAGCCCCACAAATAATGGCGATTGTCATTGGGTTAGCTGCAATTGACATTAGGTTTATCAAAGCTCCTTTCAGTTTTTAGTGTCAAGGGTTAGGATTTAGTTTTTTCTCTAGTCACTTTTTGTAGTTTTGATAAATAACCAGGGTGGGGTCACCACGAATTCACTGAAATACTATAAACTATACTGGTGGTGTGACGCAAGCCTGAATTGTGCGACAATCAGGTCTAAATTATCAATTAATTGGCTCATCCAATGCCTCAATCTGAGATACTATTTGTCGGGCAGCCGCCTGGGGAGATTCTGCCTGAAGTAGACTACTAATCACAGCTACCGAATTAGCCCCAGCGTTAATAACCTCTACTGCATTATCTTTAGTGATACCACCAATAGCTACTAGGGGTAAGGCTACCGCCTGCCGAATCTGGCGTAGCCGGTCGGGGCCGACAATTATCGGCTTTTCCTTGGAGGTGGTGGTATACATAGCGCCAACGGCAATATAGTCAGCTCCGCTAGCCGCGGCAGCAATTGCCTGGTCTACGGTATTAGTGGAGCTGCCGATGAGTTTATCTATGGGCAGTAGCCGACGAGCTACCCTGATAGGCAGGTCATGTTGTCCTAGATGCAGTCCATCGGCATCGCTAGCCAGGGCTAAGTCCAGATAATCATTCACGATAAACAGCACCTGATGCTTACTACATAGCCCTTTGAGCTGTTGGGCAATCACCAGTAGCTCTGGCTTAGTTGATATTTTGTCCCGCAATTGGATTATCCTGGTGCCACCGTCGATTAACTGTCGAGCGACCTCAATATAATTACGCCCCCTCAGGGCTTGGGTATCGATAATGGCATAAAGCCCGCGGATATTCTCTAGCTTATCCCGGCGGAATAGTCGGGACAGTAGCCCCCGCTCTATGGAATAGAGCTCAAACCGGGATTGCTTGAACCTTTCGGCATCCATCTTAGAAGCTAGGGGTTTGGTCTTGGCTAGTTCCTCAATAGTTCTGAGGGATTGCTGAACCCTTCTAGCATTAGCTATTACCACGACTGATAGCTCCTTGGGTTTTTCCTGTCCCGGGGCAACCATATTCTGGCCAATATCATACTCCGCATCACGAGCCTGAATAAGTTGCTGCTGAAACGACTGGTTGGTCTCCACCAACTGGTGACGCATATTCTTTAACTGCTGGCTTAACGAAGGGTCATTAAGTGCTAGACGAGCGATGTCTTCCAGAACCCGCAACCCTTCGCTAACACGGTTCAGGTTAACATCAATAATGCGCAATACCTCTGTTGGGATTATATCCATAACCGCTGAGATTAATTTTAGCATAGCCTGACTTAGGAGGTAAAGAGGAAAACTTGGTTAATCTTCACTGACGGCGTTTTCGATAAGCTCAATTCGCTGGATATCCCCCGGTTGATTCAATTCTACAGCTACAAAATCAATGCGCCACAGGGAGGGTAGATTATCATGGTTCTGTTGGTAATGCTGAGCGGTAGCCTTAAGTCGCTCCTTCTTGGCTTGAGTGACCGATTCCTCAGGACTACCAAACTGGAGACTTTTTTTGGTTCTCACCTCAATAAAGACTAGGTAGTCATTACGGGTGGCGATAATGTCAACCTCGCCATAGGGGCAGCGATAGTTGGTTTCCCTGATGTAATAGCCACGCTTTTTCAGGAAGTTTTGAGCTAGCTTTTCGCCAAGGATGCCAGTATCACGGCGGTTCATTTAAGCAGTTCCTTGACCGGGCTAAATGACTGGCGATGGATGGGAGATGGTCCCAGGCAGGATAAACTGTTGAGGTGTTCTCTGGTAGCGTAGCCTTTGTGCTGGGCTAATCCGTAACCGGGATAGACTCGGTCAAGATGAATCATCAGGTGGTCTCGGGTTACCTTGGCAATAATGGAGGCACAGGCGATGGAGAAGCACAGGCTATCACCATGGGTTATCCCTTTCTGGGGTAATGGTATTTCAGGGAGGCTCATATAGTCGATAAGAAGGTAATCGGGGGTGGGTAGAAATTGGCTAATTGCTATCTTCATCGCCAGTCGGGTAGCATTAACGATATTTTGGGCGTCGATTACTGTCGGCGACGCCATACCAACTCCTATCGAGATAGCACTTTCATGGATATGGTAAAATAGGGCTTCTCGCCTGGCAGGGGTTAATTGCTTGGAGTCTCTTACCTGATTTAACCAGGGGGCGTTTAGCTGGCAGGGCATAATAACGGCGGCGGCAGTTACTGGGCCTGCCAAGGCGCCTCGCCCAGCTTCATCAATCCCGGCAATAAACCGACAACCCTGTGCTATAAGCCGGCTTTCTTCATCAAAGGATGGTTTTAGGGATTTAGTTATTGATTTTACCATGTTAGATTGCTAGCTATCATTTATAGTTCCGCCACCCAGAACAATATCCCCTCGGTAGAAGACGATAGCCTGCCCCGGGGTAACCGCACACTGGGGCGTTTCAAATTGAACCTCGGCGGTGTCGTTATTAAGCTGGAGGGTAACTGGCACCTCAGGTGATTGGTAGCGAATCTTGGCGGTAATATTGTCCGATGGCGGTTCTCCTGATACCCAGCTTAGTTGGCTGGCGGCAAGTCGATTAACGAAAAGCTGGTCTTTGGTGCCAACTACCAGTCGGTTACTGGCGGCGTCGAGTTTAACTACATACCAGGGTTCTTCGAAGCTAAGCCCTAGCCCGCGTCGCTGACCTATCGTATAATAGGCTAAGCCATTATGCCTGCCCAGGATTTTGCCATCCCCATCGACAATATCTCCCGACCTAGGGGCGAGGTATTTAGCAATAAATGCCCGATAGTCATTATTCGAGATGAAGCAAACATCCTGGCTATCGCGCTGGCTACTGGTAACCAGACCTGCTTCGGCAGCTAGCCTTCTTACCTCAGCTTTGAGTAAGCCGCCCAGGGGGAAGAGCAGATGCTCCAACTCTGTCTGCCCCAGCATATACAGAAAATAGGATTGGTCTTTGGTTAGGTCAGTCGCTTTTAGCAGGCTGTAGCTTAGTTCAGCTGGCTTTAGCGGGCTGTGGATTTTTGCCGAGCAGATGATTTGGGCATAATGGCCGGTGGCTAGGTAGTCAGCCCCCATCTCCAACACCTTATTTAGCAGCAGTCCGAATTTGATATGCTGATTACAAACGATACACGGGTTTGGCGTTCTCCCCCGGCTATACTCCCGGCAGAAGTAGTCAATAACTAGATGTTGAAATTCAGCAGTGAGGTCCAGTTTATGGAGAGGGATATCAAGCAATTGGCAGGTTTGTTCCAGGGCAGAGATATTATCCGATTGTTTAGGGTTAGCCCATAGCTTAGCATAAATCCCGCTAACCTCATAGTCAGCCTCTTTTAGCAGGGCAGCAGTCAGTGATGAATCTACCCCACCACTCATAGCGACAAAGACTTTCTTGCGGGATATTGGGGGTAGTGGTAGGTTAGGTATGTTGATTAATCTGGGCATATTACCTCCCTATTGTTAAGCATTGGTTTACCCGTTGCCAGATAATCTGGGCTATCTTGTCTTTAGATTGGGTAGCATCTATTACTAACCAGCGTGACGGTTCTTGTTGAGCTAGTTTAAGGAACCCTTTCCTTACCCGCTGGTGAAAGGCTAGAGTTTCTTGTTCAAAGCGGTCATGTTTATCGCCCTTCTTGCGAGTGAAACCGTCGTTAACCGGGATGTCCAGTAGCACGGTAAGGTCAGGTTTGAGCCGCTGGGTGGCGATATCGTTAACTGCCTTTACGGTGGCTAGGTCTAGCCCTCGTCCGTAGCCTTGATAGGCGATAGTAGAATCGGCGTAACGGTCACTGATAACTACTTTATGGCTTTTTAGGTTAGGCCTAATAACCTCGGTAATTAACTGGGAGCGGGAGGCATTAAACAGCAGTAGCTCAGTCAGTGGTGGTATATCCTTATCGTCAATCCATTTTAGCCAGTTCTTTAGCTGGCTACCCAGCGAGGTACCGCCGGGTTCGTGGGTCAGGATTGCAGGGAGAGTTAACCCCGCCAGCTTCTCATAGAGGATTCTGGATTGGGTACTCTTACCACTTCCCTCGCCACCCTCAAAGGTAATGAATAGCGACATAAACTAACCCTCAAATTTTAGTCATCTTTGATTTTCGCATACTCCCTTCCCCAGAATTTCCAAACCCGGGAGCATTCCTCTTCCCAGTAACCTATCTTCTCTGCCATCGAGACATTCTTGATAGATGGTGGGAGGATGCCTGATTTCCAGAATGTCTCTCCCGGTAACCCATTGCGACGGCAGACAACGAGCGCCGAGAGCCGGGGGCGACCGTTTTCACGTTCCATTGTGCAGATTTCTCCCAAAACCTCCCCGATGTAGCCTCGTCCCGGACCCCCCATTTTCTTCATCAGCTCTCCATAGGTGATAGTTTTCCCATTCTTGGCAGCATCTCCAAGTATCAGTCTGGCTTGTTTTACATATTTTTCCAGTGTTTCAGGTCGTAATGACATTTCCCTTCTCCTTTTTACTTATAAATCCTCACCCGTCGGTCAGGGTCTTTACCGGTGCTTTGTGAGGCTAGATTATTTCGTTCGGCGATGAGGTGCTGGAGACGGCGAATATAGGCGCTCTGGGGGCTGAGTTCTACCACTTCTTCGCCATTTTTTAGCTGGGTAATAGCTTCTTCAGCCTCACCGATAGCCTGCTTGACTGAGGGAGCTTTATTGGAACCCTCAGTATGATATATGTCGCTGAGCAGTTGCCTTATCTGGTGGGGGGTATTACTCCTCAGCACATAAACCGGTAGATTAGCCATCTCTGCCTCCCTGAGTTTCGGGGGTTTGCGATGGTAGTAGTTCTTGGGGATGACAAATAGATTAGCCTGATTCAGGTCATTTATAATGTCCGGTTTTAATTTCATTTCTTGAGCTATCTGCTCCAACCGTCCTCGATTTATCCCAAACAGGTAGAGCTTCACCGGCTCATTAGCCTTTAGCAGTGGTTTCCGGCGGCTTTGGGGTCTGGTGGGGGTTGGCTTGGTTATTTTTACCTCGCCGGTTTCATCCCACCAGCGGATTTCGGTAATCGGGGTTTGGTCGCGTAGGATAGCGTCCACAGCCTGACTAACGTCGGGGTGGATAGCTACCCGGTCCCAGTTCTGAATCTCAACCACAACATCAAAGGTGGGTGGTGAGGTGCGTTCCAGTATAGATTTCTGGGTGCCTCGCCGTTTGGCTTCCTCATCGCCCAGGATTACCGTTTGGATGCCGCCGATGAGGTCGCAGAGGGTAGGATTCATAATCAGGTTTTGTAGTTCGTTACCGTGGGCAGTGCCAATTAGCTGTACCCCACGCTCGGCGATAGTTCGTGCTGCCTGAGCCTCCAGCTCGGTGCCGATTTCATCAATGACTATCACCTCGGGCATATGATTCTCCACGGCTTCAATCATTACCGCGTGTTGTTGGGTAGGGGTAGCTACCTGCATACGTCGGGCGTGGCCAATAGCAGAGTGGGGAATATCACCATCGCCGGCAATCTCGTTAGAGGTGTCGACAATAATGACCCGTTTCTTAAGGTCATCCGCCAGCACCCGGGCGACCTCGCGAAGCATAGTGGTTTTGCCTACCCCAGGGCGACCCAGCAGCAGGATGTTCTTGCCCGATTGAACCAGGTCTTCAATAATCTTGATGGTGCCATAGACTGCCCGCCCTACCCGACAGGTAAGCCCTACAATGCGCCCCCGGCGGTTGCGGATAGCCGAGATACGGTGCAAGGTGCGTTCGATACCCGCCCGATTATCGTCGGCGAAGCTACCTACCCGGGAGGCAATATAGTCGATGTCAGCCTCGTTCACCTCCTCATTGCTGAGGACTATCTCTCGATGGGGAAAGCGGGCTTCGGGAAAACGCCCCAGGTCGAGAATGACCTCCAGCAATTCACCATTACCCTGCTGTTGACAGAGTGACTGGCGAATACCAGGGGGTAGGATATCCAGCAGGGCGTCCAGGTCATCACTAATTACCTTTGGCAACAGCGCTCCCTCTTAAGTTGAATCTATCGGATTCGGCTACGATACTTAGAAAATACTGGTGGAATCTCAGGTCATTAGTTAGTTCAGGGTGGAAGGCTAACGCTACCAGATTCCCCTGTCGGGCGGCAATGATGGTGTTATTGAGTCTGGCGAGGATATCTACCGTGCTTTCGGCTTGCTCAATAATGGGGGCACGAATGAATACCCCGGGGAAGGGCTGATTACCCAGGACGGGTAGGCTAAGCTCGGTTTCAAAGCTTTCCTGCTGCCGACCAAAAGCATTCCGTCGCACCGTGATAGCCATTAGTCCCAGGGGTTCGATGCTGGAATCGGTAATCCTTCGGGACATTAGTATCATCCCGGCACAGATACCCAGTATAGGTAAGCCGTTTCCTGCCAGGCTCGTTATCTCGTCTGATAGGTGATAGTCCCGGATTAGTTTGCTGATTGAGGTGCTTTCTCCACCAGGAATAATTAACCCGTCCAGACCCACAACTTCGGGGGGTAAGCGAATGGGCAAGGCAGCTACCCCTAGTTTATTTAGTATTGCGATGTGTTCGGCGAAGGCCCCTTGCACCGCAAGGACACCTATTTTCATCTTACCATCCTCGAGATGCCAGTAGCTCCTCGGTGGGGATCTGTTTTATATCTAGCCCAGGCATAGCTTCGCCCAAGTTTTTGGAAACCTCAGCGATGATTGCGGGGTCCTGATAGTGGGTGGTTGCCTTGACGATAGCCTTGGCTCGGGCTTCGGGGTTGGTGGATTTAAAGATACCGGAGCCGACAAAGATACCATCCGCCCCCAGTTGCATCATCAGGGCGGCATCAGCCGGGGTAGCTACCCCGCCGGCGGCGAAGTTGACCACTGGGAGCTTGCCGATGTTATGCACCTCGGATACCAGGGAGAAGGGGGCTCCCATTTCCTTAGCCAGCGCCATTAGCTCTTCTTGAGGGGTAGTGATTGCCCGATGGATGCCATCGCTTACGGCTCGCATATGCCTGACGGCTTCCACGATATTGCCGGTGCCAGCTTCACCCTTGGTTCGTATCATGGCGGCTCCTTCACCAAGGCGGCGTAGTGCCTCACCAAGATTACGACAGCCACAGACAAAGGGGACCTTAAAATCGTGCTTCCAGATGTGGTGGGCTTCATCAGCCGGGGTAAGCACCTCGGACTCATCAATATAGTCTACCCCCAGCGCCTCCAGTGCCTGAGCCTCCACGAAGTGGCCAATACGACATTTCGCCATTACCGGGATGGAGACAGCTTTCATAATAGCTTCAATAATGGTGGGGTCAGCCATACGAGCCACACCTCCCATAGCCCGAATATCGGCTGGGACTCTTTCCAGTGCCATCACCGCACAGGCGCCGGCGTCCTCGGCAATCTTAGCTTGCTCAGAGTTAACCACATCCATAATTACCCCGCCCTTTAGCATTTGAGCCAGCCCGATTTTAACCTTCAGGGTACCGTTCTTCATCTTTCTCTCCTTGATCTGGAGTAAATCACTACCTATATTTTACTATTGTTTATTTGGCATAGCAAGAAAGGTCGGATTTAGGATTAACGGATTAAATATAAAGAGACCCCCCATTAATGAGGAGTCTCGGTTAGATTAAATTTTAGGCAGGGTTAGTTCCGGTTGAGTTTCTTGGTGCCACGCAGGAAGCCGTAGGCAAGGACACCTCCGACCAGGGCGGTAACTAACTGGGGCCAGCTCATCATTTGAGCAATATTGGTAGCTACCTGCTGGTTAACAAACAGGTTACTGATTAGTTTACAGGTGCCATAAAGGAAAGCGAACTTTAACACACTCCCGGTAACCAGTCCTAGCCAGTAGTTTTTCTGCCTGAGGTAACCAAAGGTTATTACCAGTATTGCATTACCCACCATAATAAAGGGGATCTGAGGGGCAAGGATGGGAGGAAGCAGTCCGCTAGCCATAGCGATGGTGCTGGGGACTAGTCCTACCAAAATCCCGTATTTCATCCCTAATAGCACAGTGGCAACTATCAGGGTGGCATTAACAATAGGTCCGGTAATAAACTGATTGCCGATTAAGGGGGCGGCAACGGCGATTGCCAGCAGTATCGCCAGAGTAGCTCCCATTTCCTTAGTCATCGTCAGGTTATCTAGTCGGTTGGGGAAAACGGCGGCTTTTATCTTACTTGTCATCTTATGTCTCCTTTCATCTAGTTATCAAGTCAGGCTATTTCATCCCTCGGGCGGTATATTTAGTGTGTAGAAGGTGATGTGATTTCTCGCCGAGTGGTTTTTCCAGATAGTCTTGGTATATCTTCTTGATGGATGGGTTATCGTGGGAACGGCGGTAGGGAAGTGCCTTATCCTCATTATAGAGGGTCTGGCCACGGGTTCCCCTTAGCGCCAGGTCAAAGCTAATCGGCTGTCCTCCACCGCCGACACAACCCCCGGGACAAGCCATAATCTCAATGAAGTGGTAGGGTGACTTACCGGCGCGAACCTCGTCAAGGAGCTTTCTGGCGTTACCCAGCCCATGAGCCACGGCAACCTTTACCTCTAAGCCATCCACATCCACCGTAGCTGTTTTTATGCCATTAAGCCCCCTTACGGGTAAAATGTCCAGATTTTCCAGCTCCTTATTGGTGACCAGCTTATAGGCAGTACGCAGGGCAGCTTCCATCACCCCGCCGGTAGCCCCGAAAATAGTCCCCGCTCCTGAGTAAAGCCCCATCAGCTCGCTGGCGGGCTCATCAGGCAGGCTGGCGAAGTTAATCCCGGCTTCCTTAATCATTCGGCTAAGCTCTCTGGTAGTCAGTACGTAGTCAACATCCTGAAAGCCGCTATCGGTCATCTCAGGCCTCAGGGCTTCAAATTTCTTGGCGGTACAGGGCATGATAGACACCGAGACAATCTTTGCCGGGTCAATACTGCCTTTTTCGGCATAGTAGGTCTTCGCCAGTGGGCCAAACATCTGCTGGGGGGATTTACATGAGGAGACATTGGGCAGCAGGTCGGGATAGAAATGTTCTACAAACTTAATCCATCCTGGAGAACATGAGGTAATCTGGGGTAGAACACCACCTTCGGTGACCCTCTTTACCAGCTCACTAGCTTCTTCCATAATGGTTAAATCGGCGCTGAAGTTGGTATCAAACACGGCATCAAAGCCCAATTTTCGTAGTGCGGCGTGCATCCTGCCGGCAACTAGGGTTCCCGGGGATAGCCCTAGCTCTTCACCCAGGGCAGCTCTGATGGCGGGGGCTTCCTGAACCACGACATGCTTGGTGGGGTCATCAAGGGCTGCCCAGACCTCATCAACTGCCGACCGCTCCTTAATTGCCCCTACCGGGCAAACCTGGATACACTGACCACAATTGGTACATTCTACATTGCCCAGCCCATTTTCCATGAGGGTAGATACTATAGTATCGGGACCACGGTTGATAAAACCGATAACGCTCACCGTCTGTACATCATGGCAGACGCGAACACACCGGCCGCAGAGAATACACTTGTTGGAGTCACGGATGATAGCCGAGCTGGTCTCATCTAGTTCGTAGACTGGTTTTAGGCTATTAAATCTGACCTCGGTT
This sequence comes from Dehalococcoidales bacterium, assembly GCA_021161775.1. Classification (GTDB taxonomy): domain Bacteria; phylum Chloroflexota; class Dehalococcoidia; order Dehalococcoidales; family UBA5760; genus UBA5760. Next base: position 37,297 of record JAGGZY010000003.1, on the reverse strand, counting down.
ACCCCCAGTTCAAAGGCTAGTTTGAGCAGTTCACAGATTTGATTTCGCTCGCAGGTAAAACACTCCGTAGGGTGATTCGCTAGCAGGAGTTCAACAATCATTCTTCGGGCTTTCCTTACCCGTGGCGAGTGGGTAAGCACCTTCATCCCGGGACTTACCTGGCGCATACAGGAAGCAGCTAGCCGGGGTTCTCCCTCAATCTCAACCGCACATAACCGACAGCCACCATAGGCGTCAAGCCCTTCCAAATAGCAGAGGCGAGGAATATGGATATGCGCTTGTTCAGCAGCATCCATGATGCTGGTTCCTTCAGCAATGCTGACCGATTCGCCATCAATAGTTAATGTGACCATTGTGCCTCCTTATTACCTTACCTTCTGTTCGAATTCATTTCTAAATAGGGTTATGGCACTAGTAGGGACATTCATTGCTGCTTGTCCCAGCCCGCAACAGGCAGTATCATACATTACCTCCCCCAGCTCCAACAGCAGGTCAATCTCACCAGCGCTGCCGTTTCCATTAGCCATCCGGGTAAGGATTTCTCTAGCCTGTCGGGTCCCCTCACGACATATAGAGCACTTACCACAGGATTCGTGAGTAAAAAATTCTACAGTGTTTCGGGCAACATCGACAATGCTGGTGTCCTGATTTATCACGATGACTGAGGCTGAGCCCAGCATACTGCCAGCCCGGGCGACGTCCTTGTAATCCAATTTCACCTCAGGGTCAGTGAGTAGGCGGCTGGAAACACCACCGGGCAGGACGGCCTTAAGTTTTCCGTTTACTCCGCTCCCGTAATTCTCAATAAGCTCGCCCAGGGTTATCCCCAATGGAAGCTCATATAGCCCTGGTTTATTTACCTGCCCGGATAGGCAGAATAGTTTGGTGCCAGGAGAATCAGGACTGCCAATCCCTGAGTACCAGTCGCCACCCCTATTGATAATAGACGGAATATTAGCCAGCGTCTCGACATTGTTTAGCGCAGTAGGCTTATCCATAAAGCCTGATTGGGTGGGGAAGGGGGGGCGGTCATCGGGGCAGGGTCGGTTCCCCTCCATTGATTGAATCAGTGAGGTTTCCTCACCGCAGATATAGGCCCCGACGCCTCGATAGACCTGGATATCAAAGGAGAAATCGGAGCTAAGGATATTACTCCCCAGGTAGCCCTTCTGCTTTGCCTGTTGGATGGCGTTATTTACTGCTTCAATCTCGTCGTAATACTCCCCTCTGATATAGATAAAGCCCTTGTCGGCACCGATAGCATATCCGGCAATGATAATTGCCTCAATGAGTAGATGAGGGTCATTCTTCAGGATAACCCGGTCCTTGAAGGTTCCTGGCTCGCCTTCATCAGCGTTACATACGATAAATCTCGGCTGGGTGCTTTCTTTCCGGGTGAAATCCCATTTTAAGCCAACAGGGAAGGCGGCACCTCCTCTGCCCACCAGCTTGGATTTTTTAACTTCGCTAATAACTCCCTCTGGCTTCAGGCTGAGTGCCTTCGGCAGTGCCTGATAGCCACCCCCGGCTAGATATACCTCGATATCTGAGGCCTTTGGTTTGTCAATATTCTTGGTTAATATCTTTTCCATGTTGACTCCTTACCCATTTAATTCAGCGAGGATTTCTTGGGTGGTCGCCTCAGTCAGGTTGCCATAACTCTTATCATTAATCATCATTGCTGGGGCTTTATCACATAGCCCCAAACAGGCTACTGTTTCCAGAGTAAATTTCCCGTCGGGTGATGTTTCGCCGGCTTTTATTCCCAGTTTCCTCTCGACTACCCTGAGAATGTTCTCCGACTTGTTGAGGTGGCAGGGGAGGGAGTTACACAATCGGATAACATATTTCCCCTGTTGTTTGGTAGTGAGCATACCGTAGAAGGTTATCACCCCGTAGATATCTACTGAAGGGACATCAAGGCATTCCTGTAGATAGCTAATCGCTGGTTGTGGGATATATCCCGATACCTCCTGTATGGCTCCCAAACAGGGTAACAAGACTTCTTTTACCCTTCCCTGTTGGGTAATAATATCATCTACCTTGGCTTTCCATGGAGCTGCGCTCATCTTAATACCCCCTTCAGCGTAATTTACTTATCTGGCTATCACTGGGATTACTATCTAAACTAACCTGCCGGCGGATTGGCGATGGTTTTATCCTGGTCTAGCCGTTTGGCTAGTAGGTTGAGTCCTTCTTGAGTGCAGAATTCCTTTTCCTTAGGGTCAAGGAACACCCCACCCTTGTCAAGCTCGATGATTTTGAGGTGGGCTCGGATAGTTCTCTGGTCCATCCCTAACTCAGCGGCTATCTGGGAAATACTAAAGCAGCCACACTGACATCTAGCCGACATTTGCTGTAGCTTACTTCTGATTTGTTGGTGCCGGGTAGTATAGTCTTGAGCTGATTTGCGGCCCATAAGCTATTACCTAGTTTAGTTATATTTTACTAAAAATCAACATTTATAACATAGCTTAGCACTATAATTGGTAGGTGTCAAGTTAAGGTTTAATCCTCAGATTTAGCTTCGGTTACCTTGATTGGTCGCAGGTAAAGGGTATTCTTTAAGGCGGGTTCTCCATCCTTGAGTGAATAGAGCTTGAATTCAGCTTGCTGGTTGTCCCCGGTCGTGTCGGGGGTAAAGCTGACTACCCCCTCCCACTTTTCGTCCTGATTCAGGGTTACTGGTCCCAGTTCATTAGCTAGTTCGCTATTCATTAGTGTTTTTAGGCGGTAGCTTACTATCTCGCCTTCTCGATTGACGATACCGACGGTTACCCTGGCCTCCTCGCCGACTACTAGTTGTTGGGGGTAATCATTAGCCTTACCATTAGGTCCTAAAATATAGAATTCGGTAAACCTGTCTCCTGACCTGGGGTGGGCAATGGTATAGCCTAACATAACCACGGCTCCCACAATAACAATTATCAAGAAAGCCAGTAGCTTCCTGTTTTGGGTGAGCTTGTTTGCGGTGCCGGTTTCCATCGTAGCCTCTGTATATCGGTTTACAGCCGAAGCCGAGCCAGTCCGTCCTTAAGATTAAATTTACCGTTATCCAGGAATGCCCACTGTGTTCCTGGCTTAAAGATGGGAACCAGTTGAGTAATTTCGTCATCAATAGCTGACGCTGTTTTATAGTCCATCGGATAGCCCAGAGCGGTGGATAGGGCAGAGATAATCTCCCAGTTTTCCTTGCCGGCGGGGGGAGGGAAGGCGCGGTTCAGACGTTGTATCCGGCGCTCAGCATTGGTGTAGCTACCCTCGCTTTCGGCAAAGGTGGCTCCGGGAAGCACTACATCGGGATAGGGGGGTTGGGGAACGACACTATCTACCAGCACCGAGAAAGCTGGGGTATCAAATAGCTGATTTCTCCGGTTTGCCTCGCTACCCAGAACGAGGATGCCCCGAATATCGCCAGTTTTTATTCCCTGAATAATTTCATCGCTGTTTTTACCCGTCGTTAAAGGTAGCGGCTGGCCCCAGGCGATTTCTAATCTCTGTCGGGTAGCTGGCTCGGCAATTGGCTGGTGTCCGGGCCGGTAATCGGAGGTCATCCCCATATCAATCAATCCCTGAGCATTACCAGTAGCATGAAGGGCAATTATCCCTCCCTGCCCGATATTTCCGGTGATTAGTGCTAGATTGGTAATTAATGTAAGCTCAGTTGGGGTAATAGTATCAGCATTCAGTATTATTATCGGTTCTTTAGCCTTGGCGTAGAGATTTATTACCCTGGTGATTTTAGCCGGTTTTATCCACAGGGAGGAAGTAATCTTCTCTAGGGGGTAATTTTCCATCTCCCTGGCGAGCTTTTCGAAACCGGTGGTTCGGGAGCGGATAAAGCTATCATCAGTGAGGTTATTAACAATGATGTAATTCAGTATTGCCTTGAGTAATCCGGGGGTGGTTTGAGGACTGACCTCCAGGGTGGCTTCAGCCAGGGGGTCTATTCTGGTTGGTCGGGGGTTAAAAGTAATCAGTTTACTGCCCTTAGCGACTGCTGTCCTGACCTTTAGCCCGATTACCGGATAGTCCTCGGTAAGGTCACTGCCGAAGATAAGGATAAGGTCGCTGGTGAGGATATCGCCATAAGAGCCGGTAGAAGCATTCTTCCCCAGACTTTGGGCTAATTCCTCACTTGCCCGGGGAACACTGAGGCTGCCGAGATTATTCGTTCCTAGAGCCAATCGAGCCAGCTTTTGCGCTAGATAGTTTGCTTCATTGGTTAGCTGGGGGGAGGACAGAACAGCTAATCCTTTTCCTGTTTGCTTTCTGACCTGGTTTAATCCCTGACTGGCGAGGGCGATGGCTTCTTCCCAGCTGGCTTCAGTTAAATTACCGTTTCGTTTAATAAGGGGGGTAGTGAGTCGTTTTAGCTGGTGAAGAGAACCGGGATTGAAGGCTCCCTTACGGCAGAGATTGCCGTTATTTACCGGACAATCAGTTGGGGAGGTAACCTTAACTATCTTATTCCCGATGGTATTCAGTTCCAGATTACAACCGATGCTGCAATAGGGACAGATAGTAGCTACCTTAGTGAGTTCCCAGGGACCCGGCTTGGGCAGGTCTGCCTTGGGAAGTAATGCTCCCGTCGGGCAGGTAGAGATACACTGCCCGCAGGATTCACACCCGGTGGCGGATAGGGGCATTCCCAGGGTTGGCTCAACTCTGGTCTCAAAACCGCGATTAGTAAAGCCCAAAATGCCCAGCCCCTGAACCTCGTCGCAGATTCGAACACAACGCCCGCACAGGATACACTTGTTCTGGTCACGCAAAATATAGGGGTGCTCATCCTTATTGATACCCAGATGACGCCGGTGGCCAGCATAGTGGGTATCATCTACTCTATACTCGGTGGCTAGCTGGCGTAGTCGGCAGTCGAAGACATCCTGACAGCCACAGGCTAGACAGCGCTCTGCCTCATATTTAGCTTTTTCCTCAGTTAAACTGGATTCAATCTCGCTGAAGTTATCCTGTCTCTCTTCCGGGCTAAGTATAGGTTGTGGTACCCGCGGGGTGCGCGCTACGTCATCATAATCGCTAACATCAATCTCATCCAGCTTTCCCTTGGAGCAGTTATAGGGTTTGAGCTCGGGGATAACTGGCTGACCGGCAAGATACTGGTTGATTGAGGTTGCTGCCCGGTGCCCGGCACCTATTGCTTCCACTACCGTGGCCGGGCCGGAGTTACAGTCGCCACCAGCGAAGACGCCGTCTAGCGAGGTTTCCATGGTTTGGTCGTTAACAACTAGGTAGCCCCGTTTATCTAACTCCAGTTGGCTATCCTGAGCCAGACAGGTTCTATCAATGGTCTGGCCAATGGCGGTAATTATACTATCTACCTTCATGGTAAATGATGAGCCATCTATCGGCTCCGGTCGGCGTCGGCCGGAGCTATCTGGCGCGCCCAGTTTCATTCTAATACACTCCATAGAGTCAGCCCGACCATTGTGGGCACGGATGGCTAGTGGTGCGGTAAGGAATCTAAATTTAATCCCTTCCTCTTCGGCTTGCTCTATCTCATCCTTATTAGCCGGCATCTCATTTCTTGACCGGCGATAGACGATGGTAGCTTCTCTAGCTCCCCGACGGAGGGCAGTGCGAACAACATCGATGGCAGTATTACCTCCCCCAATGACAGCTACCCGGTCGCCTAGGGTTATCTCTTTGCCCTGGGTAATGTCCCTTAGGAAGCCTATCCCAGAGAGAACCCCGGGCAGGTCTTCGCCCTCAACCCTCATTCTCTGGTTAAGTTGAGCTCCGATAGCAATAAAGATGGCTTCGTAACCCATCGCCCTGAGGCTCTGAATAGTGAAGTCTTTGCCTAGCGAGGCATTACGGCGAATCTGATGACAGAGGCGGGTAATACTGGCTATCTCCTTATCCAGGATTGCTTGGGGAAGGCGGTATTCGGGGATGCCGTATCGCATCATTCCACCAAGCTTAGGGGCAGCTTCAAGGATGGTTACCTCATGCCCGTCAAGGGCGAGATAGTAGGCGGCGGTTAAGCCAGCGGGACCACTACCGACAATGGCTACCCGGTGTCCGGTAGCTGGCTTGGGTTCAGGTATGTAGGGGTTATCGCTATTCATATCATAATCGGCGACAAATCGCTTCAGAGCATTGATGGCTACTGGCTCATCAACCAGATTACGGCGGCATTGGGTTTCACAGAAGCGAGGACAGACCCTACCCAGAACCAGAGGGAGTGGAGCCGATTGCTTAATTAGTTTTATGGCTTCCCGATATTGACCATTAGCAATATGGGCAATATAGCCCTGAATATCTATCCCTGCCGGGCAGGCTAGCTTACAGGGGGCGATACAATCACCATAGTGGTCAGAGAGAAGTAGTTCCAGATTCATACGACGAAGGTTAATGAGGTTGTCGGTTCGGGTTTTGACTACCATCCCCTCGGTTACCGGGGTGGTGCAGGCAGGTACCGGTCCACGAGCCCCGTCGACTTCTACCAGGCAAAGACGACAGGCGCCGGTTGGTTTCAGGCGAGGGTCATGACATAAACTAGGTATAGCTACTCCTTGCTTGCTGGCAGCTTCAAGGATAGTGCTTCCCGATGTGGCATCAACCTTCTTCCCGTCCAGGGTAAATGAAATTCTAGGCATTCTCTTCCCTTGAGCCTACCGATACCGCATCAAAACGGCATACCTTCATACATAGTCCACAGCGGATGCACCGGTTGCTGTCGATAAGGTGGGGTTGCTTTTTCTCTCCGGAGATAGCTTCTACCGGGCAGTATTTAGCACAGACCCCGCATCCGGTACATTTTTCGGGGATGATAGTATAATTAATTAGGGCGTGGCATTTCTTGGCGCGGCACTTCTTTTGATAGATATGCTCCTCATACTCATTGCGGAAGTACCTGATGGTAGTCAATACTGGGTTGGGGGCAGTCTGGCCTAGCCCGCATAGTGACGCTCGCTTTACATTCTGAGCTAGCTCGGCAAGGAGTTCAATATCCCCCTTCTTGCCGTTACCTTCGGTAATTCGTTCTAGGATTTCCAGCATCCGCCGGGTGCCGATGCGACAGAAGGGACACTTACCACAGGATTCTTTCTGAATGAAGTTAAGAAAGAACCTGGCGATATCTATCATACAACTGGTTTCATCCATTACTATCAGCCCGCCGGAGCCCATAATAGCCCCCGTCTGGGTTAGCGAATCGTAATCTACTGGGGTATCCATCAGACTGGCGGGGATAATACCGCCGGAGGGACCACCAATCTGGATGGCTTTGAGTTCCAGTCCGCTGGAGGTTCCCCCGCCGATGTCAAAGACAATTTCCCTCAGGGTTATTCCCATGGGAACCTCAATCAGCCCACCATGGACTATCTTACCGGCGAGGGCAAAGACCTTGGTTCCTCGGCTCTTCTCGGTGCCGTATTTACTATAGACGCTGGCGCCATGAAGGATAATCCAGGCAATATTAGCCAGCGTCTCTACATTATTAATATTAGTGGGCTTGCCCCACAATCCTGACTGGGCAGGGAAGGGGGGGCGAACCCGGGGCATCCCCCGGCGCCCTTCCAGAGACATCAGCAGGGCGGTTTCTTCCCCGCAGACGAAGGCACCGGCTCCCTGCCTGATTTTGATATCGAAGCTAAAATTAGAATCGAGGATAGTCTCGCCGATAAATCCCGCCTTTTTAGCATCAGCTAAGGCGAGCTCCAATCGGTTGATGGCTAGCGGGTATTCCGCCCTGACATAGATATAGCCTTGAGAGGCGCCAATGGCATAGCCGGCAATGAGCATGCCTTCAATAACGCTGTGGGGGTCACTCTCTAAGACACTTCGGTCCATAAATGCCCCGGGGTCGCCTTCATCGGCGTTACATATCAAGTATTTCAGCTCACCTGAGGATTTTCGGGCAAAGCCCCACTTAACCCCGGTGGGAAAGCCAGCTCCCCCTCGTCCCCTCAACCCAGATTTAGTAACCTCACCAATTACCTCGTCGGGAGACATCGTACTCAGGGCTTTTTTTAGTGCCTTATAGCCGTCTACCGCCAGATAATCATCAATGGATTCGGGGTCAATAATACCGCAGTTACGCAGTACAATTCGCTGCTGTTTGGCGAGTAGTCTGTTTATCTCCTCATCGGGCACTGCCCATTCGGTAACCAGCTTACCCTGGATAAGGTGTTCACTGATGATGCGGTTTATCTTGTCGGGGGTAACCTGCTTGTAGAAGGTGCGTTCCTTTCGGGGGGATACCACCTCAATTAAGGGTTCGTTATAGCACATCCCAATACAGCCGGTCTTCTTGAGGGTTACCCCTAGCCCCTTATCACCCAGTCTGGCGCTTAGGGCGTTATATACCTCTTTGGCTCCGGCGGCGATACCACAGGAAGCCAGTCCTACCCGGATAAGCCAACCTTCATCTCTTGGTGATGACATCTATCTCTCCTAAATTACTCGGCAGGAGATGTTGTTTCATTCTTGCGAATGTTTTTTATTATCTTGCTTACTCTTTCCGGAGTAAGCCGTCCGTGAACTTCACCGTTGACCATCATTACGGGAGCCAGACTACAGCAACCGAGGCAGGCAACCCGCTCGATAGTAAACAAGCCATCCTGGCTGGTTTCTCCCTCCTTAGCCCCGGTAACCTGAGCCAGTGTATCGGTTACCATGTCGGCACCACTCAGGTGACAGGCGGTACCGTGACAGACTTTAATCAGATTTTTACCCAGTGGCTCAAGCCTGAACTGAGCGTAAAAGGTAACGATGCCAAATATCTCACTGGCGGAGACATTTATGTTTTCGGCGATGCGCTGGATAGCAGCTTTAGATACATAACCGTAGGTCTGTTGAATCTCCTGTAGAATAGGGATTACTGCACCACGCTCCAGATTATGTCGGTGGATAATAGCATCAATGGCAACAGGCTCTGGTCCTTTTTCAGCTATAGCTTTATTAGGCATAAGTTATCCTCTTTTTGCTGGTTGCCGCTTCCTTGAAGCTATCCTTGAGATTTAGCTATCATGGTGAAGTTCGGTGGCGTTCCGACAGGCTCTCAATCCTTAAGATCTCCATGTTCTTCACCCAACCCTGGTGCTGAATCTGGCTGGCGACAGCTTCTACCGTGGTAGAGGTATCTACCATAACAACTATATCGTGAGAGCCAATAACAGGATTAACCAAGTCTACCTCGGGTATTGCTTCCAGTTCTTGAGTTGCCTTGGCAAAATCGGCGGGCCCCATATTATCTACAACATCAACCAGTAAGTAGGCTCTTAACCCCACCTAAATCTCTCCTCCTAAATCGTAGATTCTAATGAAGGACTAGTCCGTAGTATCCTCTGCTTTACCCCAGTTTTGCATTATTTCCTTGATGCGCTGAGTAAGCTTGGGATTGGCGCGCAGTCGCTCAATGAATATCGGGCAGGCTTCAACCAGTGAGTTCTGGGCGGATGTAGCTAGACTTGACATAAGGTTTTGCATATTAGGGTCAAGCGGTTGCCCCGCCCCCATTGCGGGGGCTGACTGCTCTATCTGCTGCCGGATATCCTCGGCAGTAAATCTCATTGGCATTACGCAGGATTTATACCACGGGCATTCCTTACACTGCATTATGCTGTGGGCTTCGTCTAAAATATCACTCATATCTAACCCCTTGTGAATTGATGGGTGGTTGGTTTAATCAGTAGCTTGCTGGTTAGGGCATAATCTTGGCTATCCTCTTGGTTATCGCTGCCGAGTTAGGAAAGGCACCAATTAGCTTCTCCTGAATTATACCATTTTTATCGATAAGGAAAGTAGTCGGAATGCCTCTTATGTTATATTGCTGAGCTATGGTGCCCTTGGCGTCAATCAGCACGGGAAGGGAAAGATTGTATTCCTCCATGAACTGCCTTACCGAGGTTGGGTTTCCCCCGACGTGGATAGCCAGCATCACCAGCTCTTTCCCCTGCGTGTCTTCATATACCTGTTGCAGGGAGGGCATCTCGCTGATGCAAGGAGGACAACCGGTGCCCCAGAAGTTGATTAATATCGGCTGGCCGCTAAAGTCGCTGAGGGAGACCATTTGCCCGTCGATGTCGGGTAGCTGGAAATCGGGAGCCTGCTGACCGACTATTGCCTTTGGTGGCGCTGAGTCTCGGGAGCAACCGGCTATTACCAGTCCTAGACTAAGCGAAGCTAACATTACAGTTAGTATTACCCTTACTGTTTTGCTCATTCTAAACCTCAATCTTTATTTTAACACTAAACTAGGTGGATAATAAACTAAGCCTGCCGGTCAGGATAAGTATCCCCAGCACCCCAAGCAGGATACCACTAACGATATAGATTACCCTGGAGTGACGCTGGATACGCCGCAGCCGCGGGGCTACTGAATCAAAGGCGGCACCAATTATCAGAAATGGAATCCCCAGCCCCAGAGAATAGATGGCGAGCAGTGATGCCCCCTGTCGTGCTGTTTCCGAAGCCATGGCTAGCATCAGGATACCGCCTAGGGTATAACTAATACAGGGAGTCCAAGCCAAGGCAAAGATACTACCTGTTGCCAGAGAACGCAGGTAACCGGTAGTTCGACTCTGGGACGGGGTTAGGCGTTTTTGGAAGTTCAGCTGGGGTACTTTCTGGGAAAGCAGCATTAGGCCACCGAAGACAATAAGCAAGATGCCAGCTACCTTTTGGATTACATCGAGATGGGCACTGATAGCTAATCCAGCTAGACCCGCCCCGGCGCCTAAGATAACGAAGACTATAGAAAAACCGACTACAAAACTAAGAGAGTGGAGAAAGATATGGGCGTTCTTCTTATCAGCTTTATCGTCGAGTATCTCAGGACCAGCCAGACTAGCCAGATATACCGGGACCAGAGGCAAGACGCAGGGCGAGAGAAAAGAGAGCAACCCAGCAATAAAAGCGGCCGGGGCTGATATATTTTCCATTGTCGTATTATATAACAAGGGTTAATGGCTAATCAATTTGACCCCAGGTATTGACTATCACCGGTAGGTTACTTAGACTAAAGTGGAGGCTAGATGAGACCGTTAAGTTATACTCAGATTGCCCTGTATCAGACCTGCCCCCTGCAGTATAGGTTGCAGTATATTGATGGGCTAAAGCCCAAGGATAAGTGGTATTTTAGCTTTGGTAAAACCCTGCATATCTGTGCTGAGTATTTCTTTAAGGTTAAGGTACCATTCCCACCGTCGCTGGAGGACTTACTGGACTATTATGAGAAGAAGTGGCTTGCTGAAGGCTATAGCTCGGCTGAGGAGGAAGCCAAATATCGGGTTTACGGTCGGGATATACTCACCAGATTCTGGCAGATTCATCATGCTGATTTCAGAATGCCGCTGGCGGTGGAGAAGCTGTTCTATATTGATATTGAAGGGGTGAAGCTGAGGGGGTTTATTGATCGGGTAGATAAGCTGTCTAGCGGTGGGATAGCCATTGTTGACTATAAATCAAGTCGGGAGCTGTTTACTCAGGACAATCTGGAGAAGAATCTTCAGTTAACCCTGTATCAGTTAGCCGTAGAGCAGATGTGGTCGCTCCCTGTGGACCGACTTACCCTGTATCACCTACGGTCAAATACCCCTTGTAGCTGTGGTCCAAGAAGCAAGATTCAGCTGGATAATGCCCGACGTCTGGTAGTGGGGGTTGCTGAGGGTATTGCCCAACAGCAGTTTCCGGCGCTGGAGAACCAGTATTGTCCTTGTGATTTCGCTGAGCATTGCCCCTATTTTCGGCAGCAATATGAGGAGGTTAAGCCTGAGCTTCAGCATGCCCTCTCCGAGCTGAATGTCGCCGATACGGTTGAGCGTTATGTTTCCTTGCAGGCTCAAATAAAAGAGCTAAAGCTCGAACTGGAAGAGATAAAGCAGACTGTCATTGATTTCTGTCAGGTTAGGGAATTAAATCGGGTATTCAGCAGGAAGCATGCCATTACCTATAAGCTGGTGGAGAAAATCGGCTTTAATCCGGATGAGGTTAGGATGCTGCTTGAGCCGGAGGGTCTGTGGGACCGGGTATTGAGCCTTGACTCATCCAAGCTGAAACAACTGGCGGCTGACGAAACGGTGGCTGAGGAATTCCGGCAAAAACTGACAGCGCTAAAGCAGGTTATCTCGACATCACCCCGGCTCTGGGTCAGGCGGTTAACCGAGGAGGAGTGAGCTTTTAGCGGGGTTTTACGACACAGATACCAAGGAAGGCTCCCAGAGGGTTGTGGTGGAAGGAGAGAGAACGGTCTAAACGCCCCCAGTGCTGATACCAGCGGAGGGGGATGAATAGAGCGCTTGCCCAGTCAAACCGGGCGTTATCTAATGCCTTACTCAGCATCCCTTTTATTTCCCCAATATTGTAAAACTGAGCCTGGTTATACACGCTCGGCTTAAGTTTCCCCTTGAGGCGGCGGTTAATACCGAGGGTGGATAGTTTGTTTAGGGTACCGATATACAGCCGGTCTCGGGATACTCGGGCTGCCTCTTTCAGAGCGGCTATTGGGTCAGCCATAAACTCCAGAGCGGTAATCAAGACGACGATGTCAAAGGAATTATCACCGAATGATAAATGGCTAGCGGGCTGCCGGGATAACCTAGCCTCGGCGCCGAGTTGGTGGGCTGCTATCTGGAGCATCGCATCGGAGATGTCAGTGCCGGTAATATCTAGCCCCAGCCCCCGGAAGAATTTCAGATTATGTCCTGTTCCACAGCCTACCTCAAGCAGGCTCTCTCCCCGCCGGGGCTGGACTAACCGTTGGAAAAGCTCCTTTTCCATGGCGTCACAGTATCGCCCTTTGGGTTCCTGATACCACCGGTCATACTTAGCTGCTAGCTGATTATCAAATGCCATACCCAATCTCTTGCCGGCTGGATACATCAAATCAAATATAATTTCTAAGGGTATCCATCATTAGCTAGCGTTTCAGTTCCTTCATTAGGGATGCCATCTTGCCTCTGGTACTCAGGGTTTTGTCGGTACGGTCATCAATCTTGATGGTGGTAACTACCCGTTTGACCTCATCCCCGAAGGTGTTCTGGTGCATTTTCTTTGCCACTTCAAGGATATCGTCTAGGTCTCCCTCCACTATGGTAGCCATTGAGCCTAGCTCATACCTTACCTTCGTTTCCTGCTTCAGGACATTGAGTGCTGGTACCAGATATCTACTGACCCCCGGGGTTTTGGTGCCGAGGGGGATGATGTTAATCTCAGCGATGGCCATTTTGATACCTCCTTATGGGCATTGGGCAGATTAAAGAAGGGCATCGATTTTAGGTTGAAGGACTCGCTCAGGGACGGCTCCAATAACAGTATCGACTACCTGACCATTCTTAAAGAACATTAGAGTAGGGATAGACATAATTCGGTACCTAGCTGCGGTTTGTTGATTTTCATCGACATCTAGCCGACAAAACTTAACCTTGCCATCATACTTTTCGGCTAGCTTGTCTACTACCGGGGCTACCATTCGGCAGGGTCCGCACCAGGGTGCCCACAGGTCAATCATTACCGGTACATCAGATTTTAGCACCTCGGTCTCAAAATTCTGGTCAGTAACTGTTATTACCATCGGGTCAATCTCCTCCAGACTTCCAGATTACTAAATCTATAATAGTCTTTTGATTAGTTAGGGTCAAGAATACGCTAATATTGAGATGGGTATTCTGCTATTATAGTTGGATGGGAATGTTCTAATATTCTATAATAAAAGGTGAACGAATAGCATACTTTAGGTGCGGTTGAGGGGTTAAGTTGAGGGGTTAAATAGGTTAAAGGGGTGTTTCAAGATGATTAAACGAGGTATAGTAGTAGTTCTTATGTTGGCATTACTGCTCCCGGCTTTCGGCTGTACTAATGGGGATGTTGGGGGTAGCCCTGCAGAGGAAGGCAAAGCCAGTGAGCCAATAGCGGGAGGGAATGTTGGGGGTAGCCCTGCAGAGGGAGGCAAAGCCAGTGAGCCAACAGCGGTAGTGCCCTCATTTGAAGCGAAAAGTCCGGTCTCAACCTTTTCCAAGGAGGATATTGATTATCTTGGTATAGCTTGTTCCGGTAGCGATACCGAGATTGCCGAATGTATAGAAAAATGGCAGGAAAATAACATGATATACGCTGGTCCGAGCACATCTTATGTGGATTTTTCTGATCCGATCCGTTGGAACTACTTTCTACCTGGGATATTTCCCTCCAGAGAGATAATCTATGAGCGAGTGGATAACGGCAAGGTTTATGGTGTTTGTTTTGATTATGCAATTGTATACTGTTCTATTGCTGAATATTACGGGCTTAAATGTCGGGTGATGAATTCAAAGTCTAAGCCAAGCGAAACGGCTAACGATAATCAACTGACAACCGGTATGTCCCCGGAGGAATATAATAGATTGAAAGTAAAGTTAGACAAGAATAATGCTGGTTATCCTTATGAAGCAGTAAATCTGGTGGCTGAAGAAACCCCCTCCCACTATTGGGTTGAGGTTTATCTTAACGGGGAGTGGGTTATTGAGGATGCTACCTCAAAGGTTACAGGGGGCAATACCCAGGATACATTTTATGCTACCAATGACTTTGAAGTCACCGACTGGATGAGCCGGGATAATACTGCCCTTCTGAGGGACTATACGCAAAGATTGGCCCAGGGTGAGGATCTTGAGGTGCTTGCCCCGTCGTCTCCGGGAGAAGGTTCTACTGAGCCTTATCAAGGAATTACGGATGACCTTGGGCAATCAGGGCGGGCAGCCAACATTGATGACCTCATGCAAGGTCTTGGTTTAGCTCCTTACTTTAATGAGGCTGAAGATGCGCGTGATTTTGTGAGAGCTGGGGATGCAATAACAGAAACTGACCTTAAAGAAGCTATGGAAGATAAGGAAGCCTATGAGAGCTGTTCGGGAAAGAAATTATACCTTGTTTGTTACTTTATATGTGATGGTGACGAGCTAGAAGGGACAGCTTGGGTAGAGCGCTATGAGGCACTGTGTGGGGAGAAGTTAGACCCCCAGTGTATGCAACAATGTATTGGGGACTAGTTTTTAGACTGTCGTTTACTGAGTCTGAGATATCCCCAGGATAGCCCGCACAGGGTAGCTGATACCCCGATAGTTATCTTAGCGAAGAGCATTGTGGCATCATACCAGAAATCCTCGGGGAAGAGCATTATCAGATAGTCTTTAGTCGGGTCAAGCATCCATAGCTGGTTGGTAAAGGCAAGGTGGTGGAATTTCAGGAATAGCTGGTCGAAGTCCATCACTGTTGAGGCTAGCCCCATAGCCACTATCACGCCTAAGGCGAGGCTACTGCCGATAGCTACCCCCCATACCAGTCGGCGCCAATATCTTCTTCGTCGCCAGAGGAGACAGATTCCGGCATAGGCTCCGATATAGATAGCGGTTCCCAGCAGCAGGTGGTAATCCATGCGGACCAGTCGTTTAACATCCTTCATATGGGCTATCTCACGCTGGTTAAATAGCTTAAACGGCTGGCTATCTTTAATGATGGTCAGGCTAAGGTATTCTTCGTTGGAGTTAAAGTAGTTGATTAGCTCGGTGGTTACCTTTTCCAGCTCGGTTTGGCTAAGCCCGGTAGTCTGGCTAACCCCGTATTTCTGGTAGCCGCGGTTATACAGTTCGTGGCTATTGAATTCAACGGCAATAGTCGCCGATATGAGTAGTGCTGGCAGAGTTAGTATAAATAGCCATTTAGTCACCGCGCCCGAAGTTTTCAAGATTTACCCCCTAATAGTTGGTAGCTAGATTTTACACCGTCAGACTAGCCCTGTGCTATAATATTAAGCGAATTTTCATTGTTAGGGGTTAGTATGTTCACACATCTCCATGTTCATACCGAGTATAGCTTGCTTGATGGGATGTGTCGTATTCCTGAGCTAGTAGCCCGAGCTAAAGAGCTGGGAATGGATAGTCTGGCGATAACCGACCACGGTGTTTTGTACGGGGTTATCGAGTTCTATCTAGAAGCGAAGCAGGCAGGGATAAAACCTATTATTGGTTGTGAGGTTTATGTAGCCCCGGGTAGCCGTTTTAGCCGTACTGCTAAGGATAAGACAAACTATCACCTGGTGCTACTAGCCAAGAATCAGCAGGGATACCAGAACCTGCTCCAACTGATTACCAAAGCTAATCTGGAGGGTTTTTATTATAAGCCCCGGATAGATAAGGAGCTCCTCGAGCAATATCACCAGGGTTTGGTAGCTCTTTCTGGTTGTTTGGCAGGAGAGTTGCCCCAGCTTATTTTAGGAGGCTATGTTGAGGAGGCGAAGGCGGCGGCGCGGTGGTATAAAGGGGTGTTTGGCGATGATTATTATCTGGAGATACAGCGACATCCCACTAAAGAACTGGAGTTGGTAAACCAGGTCCTCATCCCGATGAGCAGTGAGCTGGATATCCCGATGGTAGCTACCAATGATGTCCACTATATACGTCGTGAAGATGCTACTGCCCACGACCTTTTGGTGTGTATCGGGAGAAACGATACGGTCGGTGATGACAAAAGGATGAAGATGCCGGGGGATTACTTTTACCTGAGGAGTCCTCAGGAGATGGCTGAGCTTTACCGGGATATTCCTCAGGCGTTGGAGAATGCTGAGCGTATTGCGGGGATGTGCCATCTTGAGCTGGAGTTTGGTCGCCTTAATATCCCGGAGATAGCCCTGCCCGAAGGAAAAACCTCAGACCAGTTTTTGGCTAGCCTCTGTGAGGAGGGTTTTGCCCCGCGCTATCCTGAGCCTACCCCGGAGATAAGACAAAGGCTGGAGTACGAACTGGAGGTGATAGCCAAGACCCACTTTGCTAATTACTTTCTGGTTGTCTGGGATATTGTTTCTTTCGTTAGAAAACAGCATATCCTGTTTGGGGTGAGGGGTAGTGCCGCCGCCAGCATCGTGCTTTACTGTCTGGGCATCACCGTGATTGACCCGATTAAGCATAAGCTGGTCTTTGAGCGGTTTCTCAATCTGGAGCGTAAGGAGATGCCCGATATCGATTTAGATTTTCAGGATGACCGTCGTGATGAGGTTATTAGTTATGTGTCCCAAAAATATGGGCCGGACCATGTGGCTCAGATTATAACCTTCGGTACACTGGGGGCGAGGGCGGTGTTGCGGGATGTGGGGCGGGCATTAGGACTCTCGTATAGTGATGTTGACCGTGTAGCTAGGCTGGTTCCGGCGGCCCCAGGGATGACCTTATCCCGGGCTTTGGATGAGAATAGTGAGTTTAAGGATATTTACCATGGGGATATTATCGTGCGTAAGCTGGTTGATTCGGCGAGGAAGCTGGAGGGTATCTCTCGTCATGCCAGTACCCATGCCGCCGGGGTAGTTATTGCTAAAGAGCCGTTGACTAACTGCGTACCCTTACAGAAGGCGGGTAAAACTAACAGTCAAGAATTGTTGATGACCCAGTTTAATATGGAAAGTATTGCCCGTATTGGATTGCTCAAGATGGATTTCCTCGGTCTGGCTAATCTTACTATTCTGGGAAGGGCGCGACAGATTATCGAGCAGAGTTGTGGGGTTGATGTTGACCTAGCTCATATCCCGATGGATGATGCTAAAACCTTTGACCTGCTGTCGTCGGGTGAAACAGCGGGGGTGTTTCAGTTAGAGGGGGCGGGTATGCGCCGTTACATTAAGGAACTCAAACCAACCACCTTCAGTGATATCGCGGCAATGGTCGCTCTGTATCGCCCGGGACCAATGGAGCATATCCCGACCTTTATTAATGCCAAGCACGGTATTGAGTCGATTCACTATCCCCATCCGGTGCTGGCTAGCATTCTTGAGGAAACCTATGGGGTAGTGGTGTATCAGGAGCAGGTGTTGTTTATTGCTCAGGCGTTTGGTGGTTATAGTCTGGGGGAGGCTGACATCTTTCGTAAGGCAATGGGGAAGAAGATTGCGGCAGTAATGAAGAAGGAGCGGCGCAATTTTATCACCCGGGCGAAGCGAAAGGGATTCCCCGGCGAGGTAGCTAAAGAGGTCTTTGATTTGATTGAGCCCTTTGCCGGCTATGCCTTCAACAAGGCGCATAGTGTAAGCTATGCCTTGATTGCTTATCAAACTGCCTATCTTAAGGCAAACTACTCGGCAGAGTATATTACCGCTTTCCTGACTATTAATACCGGCCAGGCGGATAAGGTGGCTAGTGCGGTTAAAGAGTGTCGTCGTTTGGGGATTTCGGTGTTGCCGCCAGATATAAATCGAAGTCAGCTACACTTTTCCATTGAGAAGGATGGTAGTGGGATCTCGTCTATCCGTTTTGGGCTAAATGATATCAAGAATGTGGGGCTTAGCCCGGTGGAGGCTGTCATTGCTGAGCGGAATAGAGGGGGCGACTTCAGGTCGGTTGATGATTTGTGCCGTCGTGCTGATCTGAGCGGGATGAACCGGCGAATGCTGGAGAGCCTGATTAAGGTGGGGACAATGGACTCACTGGGTGCTCGTGGGGCGTTACTACAGAATGTTAGTGGTATTCTGTCGATGGCACAGCGGGAGCAGCGTCTGCGAGCCACAGGGCAATCGGCAATGTTTAACCTGTGGGGGGAGACAATGCCAGTGCCGATGCCGGGTGTCGAACTAAAGGGGATGGAGGTTCCCCTCAGAGAAAAATTGGTCTGGGAGAAGGAACTGATGGGGGTATATCTCTCGGAGCATCCCTTCAGCTCAATAGTAGGTAAAGGGACATCGCCTGTTACTGCTATGTGTGGCCAGATTGATGCTGGCCGGGTAGGGCAGACGGTGGTAGTGGCAGGGGTTGTTGCCTCAGTGCGTTACCTGTTTACTAAGGATGGGAAAGCCTTTGCCGCGGCTAGCTTGGAGGACCTTGATGGCAGGATAGAGGTAATGGTTTGGCCCAAGGTCTATGCCGTTACTGAAGAATTGTGGCGTGAGGGGAATATATTGCTGGTCAAGGGTAGGGTGAAGCTGAGGAATGGACAGGTGCAGCTGGGCTGTGACTCAGTGCGTTACTATCAGCTAGAAACACCCCCCAACAAGGCTGAGGAGGCAAACCCGCCGGTATCAACCCCTGCCCGCCGATTGATAATCAGTATCACCCAGACGGAGGATGAGACTAGTGATATTGCCTATTTAGAGAAGATAGTTGGTATCCTTGAGGAGTTTCCCGGGGAGGATGAGGTTAATCTTCAGATAACCAGTGAGACTAGGGTAAGCACCCTCCGGCTGGCTAATCGGTCAGTTAACTATTGTCCCCAGCTTTCCCAGCAGCTAATAGAGCTGGTGGGTGAGGATGGAGTAAGGATAGAAATATTAGAAGAGTTTAAGGGGTAATTTTTAGTGAAAGTAAGAAATCTTGACCATTGTATAGAAAGTGATAGAATAAATCCTGTTTAACACCTTGGGGTCAAGTTAGTGACAGCAGATAATAAATCAGAGGGGCATCGTAAAAGGTTACGGGAAAGATTCCTCAAGTCGGGGCTTAGTGGCTTTCACGACTATGAGATTATTGAACTATTGTTAACCCTGGGCTCGCCTCGCCGGGACTGTAAACCACAAGCCAAAGAAGCCATTAAACGGTTTAAGACATTGAGGAGGGTGATGGCGGCTTCCTCTGAAGAGCTACAGGAGATAGATGGCATTGGTTCCCATAGTGCCTTCGGCATTAAATTAGTTCAGGAAGTAGCCAACAGGTTCCTCAAGGAGAGGCTTATTGATAAGCCGGTTTTTCGGTCGTCGCAGGAGATTTTTGACTATCTCTACCTCTCAATGAGGGACCTCAAGAAAGAGGTATTCAAGGTCATCTATCTGAATAGCCAGAATCAGATTATTGATGTTGGTGACCTCTCCCGGGGTACGGTAAATACCAGCGTTGTCTTCCCCCGTGAGGTTATGGAAGGGGCGCTCCGGCATAATGCGGCATCGCTAATTTTTGCCCATAATCATCCTTCAGGTAATCCTCAACCCAGCCAGGATGATAGAGAGGTTACCCGGGACCTGGTCTATGCGGCAAGTATTATGCAGATTAAGGTTTTAGACCATATTATAATCGGGGATAATACCTACTTCAGCTTCGCCGGGGAGGGGCTGATTGAAAAATACGAGGAGCAGTTTTTGACCCTGAGAATGAAATCCCGGCGTCAGGTTTAACCTCAAGGAGATAAAATAATGAGAAAGATAATAATGAACCGAGTGTTGATGATGATAGCCTTAGTAGCCGGCTTGGGGTTAGTGGTTGGTAGCGGGGGCTGTCGGTCAGTCCCAACCTATACCGACCCCGGGCAGCAGATGAAGGTTAGGGTTGGTCAGGAGTTTGTTATTGCGCTGGAGTCAAATATCACTACTGGCTATTCCTGGCAGGAAAGCCATGATGAAGCCTTGGTTGAACTGGTCGGCAACACCTATAAGCAGAGCCAGCATAGCCAGGGTTTAGTAGGGGCTGGGGGCACCGAGTATTTCCGGTTTAAGGCACTGAGTTCAGGCAGGGCAGAGATAACCCTGAACTACAAGCGGCCCTGGGAAGAAGAGATTGCCGAAACGAAGGTATTTACCGTTGACATAAAATAGAAAGTCGACGGGTATTTTTTACTCCAGTTCGGCTTCGATAAGCCCGTAGTTAGTGTCCTTACGACAGTATAGCAGATTGACTTTTTCGGTGTCATTATTAAGGAAGAGAAAGAAATTGTGCCCTAGAAGCTCCATCTGATAGATAGCTTCGTCAACTGACATTGGTTCAAGGGCAAACTGCTTGACCTTGACCACCTTTCCCGTGGGTTGGATACTGGCTACCTTGCCGAGTTCACCTCGAATGGATGAGTTATTTTTTCTTCGGTTGTGTAATTTTCCTTTAGAGCGTTCTGTCTGCCGATACATTACTGCGGCTACCTTGTCCACGGCGGTGAACAGGTCAGCCCCCCTCTCTTCGCCACGGAGCAGGATACCGCCACTGTCTACGGTTACCTGAACAACAAAGCGCTGTTGGGGGGACCGGGTCTTTTCTTCCGCTATCTCTACCTTGGAGCTGATAGTAGGGGACAGGTAGCGACTGAGTTTACCTAGTTTACGTTCAATATGGTTATGTACCTCAGGTGGTATATTCATATTCTTGCCGGTTATCTGTAACTCCATCGGTGATGCTCCTTGTATTAGTTCTGTTTAATCTCGGTGGCTAGGCTCAATCCCCAAACGGAGATGGCGCCGGCAGCTTTCAGGGCTATGGCACAGGCATTAAGGGTAGCGCCGGTAGTGCTGACATCATCGATAACTAATACCGCTCGGTCTTTTAATTGACTGTCGCTACTGATAAAGGCACCTGCGACATTGCTTCGGCGCTCAGTTACGCTCTGGGTTTGTGTCTGGGGAAAAGAATACCGCTGTCGAATGAGGCAATTATCCATTACTGGTAGCCCAGTAAGCTGGCTTAGCTCCCGAGCCAACAGCTGAGACTGATTATAGCCCCGCTCTCGTAGTCGTTTTTGGTGTAGCGGTACTGGAACCAGCCACTCGGCGGGTATCGGGTTAATTGCCAGATAATCGCTGAGCAGTTTAGCCAGTGGTTTAGCTAGCGCCCGGAGGTTACGGTATTTTAGTTGATGGATAGCCTGACGCATTACCCCATCAAATTGAAATGGAGAGCGAATGCCATCAATAGCCACTGGTTGCCCCACGCAGTCAGGGCATAACATACCACTAGGTTGCGGTTTGCCACATTGGGGGCAAACTGGGGGTACAATCCGCAACAACGATTGACGACAGGAAGGGCAAATAAAATAGCCCTCCTTACCGCAGCCCACACACCATTTGGGGAACAGCAAATCCAGCGCTACCTGGCTGAATTTAGTTATCTGAGGAAGCACCATCATCACCTGCGACTCTGGTTCAGGGTAGAACTACCGCTATTCGGTGATTAGCGGGGGCGGGCAGTGTGGAGCGCCCCGTTCATTATGGGTTCATTAATATATATATCACCGTTCCTGATTTTCAGGTTAAACCCGCAATCGGGATTGGTGCAAACCCAGGCTTTGTAATGAATGGTTGCCCCCTGACTACCGAAATCGGATAGGGGCACCAAAACTCCTGTTTCACACTTCAGACACTTGGGGAAACCAGATTCATTCATTAAGACCACCTCCCAGCCAAAATTGAATCTCCTATAGTATACACTAGACAGTTAGTCTCTGACAAGGGCTGATTTAATAATCTGGCTAATGGCTGAGTCTAACTAGACTAATTCGGTTATACCTAGCTCCTTCCTTGGTTAGCTGACTCTGCATCAGGCTAACGGCAGTTACCTCAATAATACCCGACGGGTTAAATGGGGTGCTACCTATAAGCTCCCCCAGTCTCTGCTGTTCGTCTGATGACGCCTGACGGCTAAGGCGAGCCAGGGTCAGATGAGGGGAGAAGCGTCGTGACTCAACCGCAAAACCAAGGGGAACTAGATTAGACTCAATCCGCTGCTGGAGCTGGGCAAGTTCGTTTATCTCCCCGTCTATCCCTACCCAGACTACCTGAGTCCGTTTCAGATTGGGGAACCCCCCCAACTCTCTAGCCTGCAGTCGGAAGGGGGCTATCCCTCGGGTAGCTATCTCTATTGCCTTGGTTATGGCGGGAAGGCTATCAGTAGTAATATTGCCCAGAAACTTTAGCGTCAGGTGAATACCAGTCGGATTAACCCATTTCACTCGGGGTGAGTTGCCTTTTTTTAGTTTGGTCTCCAGCCGGCTCAGCTGTAACTTTAACTCGTCGGGTAGTTCAATGGCGATAAACGAACGGAGCTGTTCCATAACCTAAATTCTAGCCGCAGCGAAGTAGTTTTTGAGCATTTGTGGCAAGGATTTGTTGTTTTACCGACTCAGCGAGTTTCAGGGAATCAATCTCTTTCAGCAGTCGGCTCGGTGGCAGTAGCGGGTAATCACTACCGAAGAGTATCTTATCACTGCCGACCAGCTGGATAACCTGATTATACACCTGAGGATGGTATAGAAAGGGTGAAGCGGCAGTATCAAAATAGGCATTGCTCATTGCCTGTTTTACCTCAGGCATCAGAGCATAGAAGGGTAAGCCGCCTCCCCAGTGAGCGCCGATAATGGTTACATCGGGAAAGCGGGTAATCCATGAGTAGAGTATCTCCGGGGTTACACTTCCCTTTCCCGGATATGAGTGGCCCACCGGTTCTGAGGAGTGGAAGAGCAGGAGTAGTTTATATTTTCTGATGGTCTCAATGAAGGGTTCTATCACCTCGCTGTCGTTGATGTCGAGGAGTTGTGTATCGGGCCTGATTTCGCCAATCCCCTTTATCCCTCCCTTAACACAGCGTTCAATCTCGGCTATCGCTGCCCTGCTTGATTGTGGCTGAACAGTAGCGAAGCCAATCAAGCGGTTGGGGTAACGGGCAATTGACTCCAGTATATAATCGTTGGTCTCCACGCACATCTCGTGGGTAGTCCAGCCGATGTTGGTGATGACAGAAATGTCAATACCATCCCGGTCCATAGTGGCAATAAGTTCATCAGCGGTAGCTAGTTTGGTGTCCTTTGAGGAGTATAGAATGGCAAAACAGGGGTCAGCCTCGATATACCGACTACGATTCCTCTTTATCTGAGGAGAGAAGACATGGGTGTGAAAATCAATAATCATTGACTATCGTTCTCGGCATCGCTAATCTGCTGACTCCGTTTCTGGGGTAGGGGCTTCTGCAGCGGTTACCTCAGTAATAGCTTCGATTTCCTCTTCTGCCTTGGCGGCGGCAGTCTCACTGACCTTGACCACTAGCTGTTCGGGGTCAGTAATAACCGTAATCTCGGGGTTTACCATAATGTCTTTGACATGGATGGTCTGCCCGAGCTCCCCAAGGGGGCTCAGGTCAACCCTTATCTCCGAGGGGAGCTTATCGGGTAGACATTCAATACTCAGGTTGTTCAGAGCTTGGGTGAGGGAACGCCCTTTTATCTTCATTGCCGGGGCTTCGCCTATCAGAATAATAGGAATATCTGCCTTTAGTTTCTCGGCTTGGCTTATCTGGTAGAAGTCAACATGAAGCAGTTCGCTGCCCAGCGGGTCATGTTGGATTTTGCGGATAAGCACCCGGCGGTGCCGTTGTTCACGATTAACCTTGAGGTTAAAGATTTTGGTGGTTCCTACCTGAGCAATAATATTGCTGACTTCGGTGGTGCTACATTGTAGGGTCAGGGATTCAAGATTACGCCCGAAGAGGTGGGTAGGGGTAATACCCTGGCGACGTAACTGCTTGGTCTTCTTACCTAATATATCTCTGGTGGTAGCCTTTAGTTCTGGACCCTTCATTGATCACCTCCTAGTGCCTTCTATTTAAACAGAAATCAGGTATGAAAATCAATCGAGGCTATTCCTGACGACTGAAGGAGTACATTGCCAAAAGAATCATTATAACGCCAAATACCGCCAGCACACCAACATTGTTCCATAGTGACATATTATGTCCCAGCAGATTAATTCCCAGGATGGTAGTTGAGGTCTCTCTCAGAACTATCTGCCGTAGACTAACAATCCCATATGTGGCGGGGCTAATCTTGGTGAGGATACTCATCCAGTGGGGCATTCCTTGTAGAGGAATGAATACCCCGGACAGGAATATCATCGGGAATAATAATAGCTGGGTTACTGCCTGAAATGCCTCTATAGATTTAATGCGGGTTGCTAGCAACACCCCGAACGAGCTCATAGCCACTGCCAGCAGGAACATCAGGGCTAACAGTATCGCTACTGTACTTGGAGAAAGAGAAACACCGACCAGCGGGGCAAATATCAGGATGATTGCCCCCTGAATCAGGGATACGGTGGCAGCGCCCAACGTCTTACCGGCAGCTACTACAGCTCGATTGATAGGGGCGACCAGTATCTCTTTCAGGAAGCCAAACTCACGGTCCCAGACTAGGGATATTCCTGCCATAAATGAGCTTGTAAGCACTGTCATTCCGATGATGCCGGGGAAGATAAATTGGGCATAATTAACCCCTGGGGCGATAGCCCCCATTTGGCTGCCCAGCCCGCTACCAAATATAAACAGGAACAGGAGCGGCAGAAATATGGAGCCAATCATACGTATCCGATTGCCCTGGAAGCGGAGCATATCCCGATACCAGATGATATATACCCCGCCTAGATTGTGCATCACTATTTCCGTCCCATGCGTCGTCCGTGGGCGCTGTTCTTGAATGTATTACTCATTTCTTCATCCCGTATCTCCCGGCCGGTGAGTTTGAGAAAGACATCATCCAGACTTGTCTGACGCAGGCTGACGCTCAGTATTTTGGTGCTGGATTTTCTGATGAAGCTAGGCAGGAACTTCTCCCCGTTGGCGATTTCAAAGCTGAGCTCATCATTATTATACCGGGGTTCAATCTGGTAGAGATGTTTGATTTCCTCGGCAGTGCGGTCATTGTCAACGGTCTTCAGGGTAATAATATCCTTGCCGACGATATGCTTGAGATTCTCCGGGGTGTCCATAGCCACAATCTTACCGTAATCTATAATGGCAATACGGTTGGCATTGTTGGCTTCGTCCATATAGTGGGTGGTCAGGAAGATAGTAATCCCTTCACGTTGTCGTAGTTCCGATATATATTCCCATAGGCGGTTACGTGTCTGGGGATCCAACCCGATGGTAGGTTCATCGAGAAATAATACCTTGGGGTAATGCAGCAGGCCTCGGGCCAGTTCCAGACGACGTTTCATCCCCCCGGAGTAAGTACGCACGGCGTTGTGGCGCTTATCCCAGAGCTGAGTCATCTGGAGTAACTGCTTAATCCGCGATTTACGCACTGGAGCGGGCACATTATACACCAGGGCATGAAAATATAGGTTCTGTAGCCCGGTGAGCTGTTCATCAAGGCTGCTGTCTTGAAATACCAAGCCAATTGATTGACGCACCTGACTCTGCTGGCGTACCACATCAAAGCCATTGATTGTAGCCTGCCCCGATGTTGGCTTAGCTAAGGTGCACAGGATATTAATAGTGGTGCTTTTTCCAGCTCCGTTGGGCCCCAGAAAACCAAATACCTCCCCCTTACTTACGGTAAAACTGATATTATCTACCGCAGTCAAATTACCAAATCTCTTGGTCAGGTTTGCTACCTTGATAATGTGGTCGCTCATCATCTCCCAAGTTAATCTATAATGGCATTGCCATTATAACATATGTTAATAATTAATACTATTCTAACATTTGGGATTATTCTAACAATTAATACTATTCCAACATTTAGGGGAGTGTTGCTTGCCCCTTTGATAGGAGTAGATTATACTGGATTAGATGGCGAGAATTATTCGGTAAGGGGCGATTTAGCTAGCTGAATCGGCAATATTGATTTATAAAATAGGGGACAAAGTGCTACAATGTAACCTAATTATAGGGGAGGGATCGCATAGTGGTCTAGTGCGGGCGCCTGCTAAGTGCTTACCCTGGGAAACTGGGGTCGTGGGTTCGAATCCCACTCCCTCCGCCAAGTTTGGTAGCCTGCCCCTTATTGAGGGGCTTATATTTTAGTAGTTGTGGTTAAAAAGTATGCCTCGATATTATATCTGGACTATTGGGTGTCAGATGAATAAGGCGGAGTCAGCGCGGTTGGGTAGCTACCTGGAGCAGCAGGGCTATCAGGCAGTCGCTATTGCTGAGGAGGCTGATTTGGTAGTGCTGAACAGCTGCGTGGTGCGTCAGAGTGCCGAGAATCGGGTTATTGGTAGGTTGGAGGCGCTTAAGTCATTGAAAAAACAGCGTCCCCAGTTAACCTTGGCGGTTACCGGTTGTCTGGTAAACTCCAAGGTGGACCGGCTCAAGGAGAGGTTCCCCTATGTTGATTATTTCTTTAAGCCGGGGGGATACCCACCGGGGATGGAGAAGCCGGCTGCTCCAGAGATGGTATTACCGCAACATCCGTTATCTACTGCCCTGGTGCCTATCATTCAGGGGTGTAATCATTTCTGCTCGTATTGTATTGTTCCCTATCGCCGTGGTCGGGAGCGAAGTCGCCCGGTTGAAGAGATAGTAAGCGAGGTTAAGGAATTGGTGCGCCGTGGGGTAAAGGAGGTAATCCTACTGGGGCAGAATGTGGATTCGTACGGGCATGACCTACCCGGAAGTCCTGATTTGGCAATGCTACTCTATCGATTAAACACCATCGATGGCTTAAGTCGCCTCCGTTTTCTAACCAACCATCCTCAGGAGATGAGTTCCCGGCTCACTGAGGCGGTAGCTTCCCTGGATAAGGTATGCGAAGAGATGAATCTGGCGGTTCAGTCAGGCAGTAATGATATTCTTAAGCTGATGCGGCGCGGCTATACGGTAGAGGACTATCGTCGTCTGGTTGTTGAGATACGACACCGGATACCGGGGGTAGCCTTGAGTACCGATGTTATTGTTGGTTTTCCTTCAGAGACTGAAGCGCAGTTCCAGCAGACGGTTGACTTGCTCTCGGATATAGGGTTTGATGTTGTTCATGTGGCGGCTTACTCACCACGGCCAGGAACTATCGCTGCCAGAAGATTCAAGGATGATGTGCCGCTGGCTGAGAAGAAGGCGCGGTTGAGCAGGATTGAACAGCTCCAGAAAGCCATAGCTACGGAGATTAACTCTCGTCATCTGGGGAGGACGGTTGAGGTTCTGGTAGAAGGGAGGAAGAAGGGGAGATGGTGGGGGCGGACACGAACCAATAAACTGGTTTTCTTCGATGGCAGTGATGATTACCGGGGACAACTGATAAGGGTGAACATTGATAAAGCCAGCCCGTGGGCATTACAAGGGAAGGTTGAGAACTAATAACTGGTTAAATTAAGGAGGTAAAATGGACGATAGCAAAAGTATAATCTATATAGTTATCTTTTTGGTAGTAATTTTCGGGTTATTCTATTTTTTCACCATCCGACCGCAGAAGAAGAGGCAGCAGGAGCATGAGGCGCTGAAGAGTGGGTTGCAGAAGGGGGATAGGGTGATTACCGCTGGCGGAATCTACGGGCAGATTGAGAGCATTAATCAGGATGATGTGGTGCTGAAGATAGAGTCAGGAGCTACGATGAGGGTGGCTAAGAATAGCATTGCCGGCAAGACATAAAGGGTTCTGTATATTGAGATGTTAACGATGTCTCCATGTCTTGACAGTAAGACTCGGTAAGAACCCGGCCGGTAATTCAGTCTAAAAGGGAGTGGTGATGAGTAAAAAGCGAAAAGCCGCCTTTATAGTGCCGATAGTGGTGTTAGCGGTAGGGATATTTTTCTCCGCTGCTAGTTGGAGGCTTGCCCAACAAGATTTAGATGCTACCAGAACCGAACTCTATGATACGCAGGCTACTTTAGCTAGCAGTAATGTGGAACTAACCAGAACGAATGACGAATTATTAGTGACTAGGGCAGAACTGCAGGATACTAAAGATGACCTCTCAAGTATGGAGGCTGAGCTAGAGGATACCAGAGATAGCCTATCAAGGGTGCAAGCTGAGCTAGGGGAGGCTAAATTAATACTTTCGGCTATACCGGCTGATATGTTCCATGTGCATAATCCTACATTTGCTGAAGCAGTTAGGTTCTTACGAGCCGACAAGACCGACCGTAATGAATATCTTGAGGATGAGTATGTATGCTCTCACTTTGCTCGTGATGTTAATAACAACGCTGAGAGTCAGGGCATCCGATGCGCTTCGGTTGATATTCGTTTCCCCCATTCAGCTCACGCTATTATCGCCTTTAACACCATAGACCAGGGGATGGTTTATTTTGACCCGCAAACTGACGACAAAGTTAGCCCGGTTATAGGTAAACGGTACTGGCAATGTATAGAGCCTCGCCCAGACTACCGTTATGAAGCGCCTTCATATAATGATACTATAAGAGACATCATAATAACCTGGTAGTGGCAGAAATGACTGATATCGAGAATCTCAGACAGAGGATAGCCAGGCTGAAGCGTGAGCTTGGAGCAGTTGTGGTGGCACATAACTACCAGCGTCCCGAGGTTCAGGATATCGCTGATATTACCGGTGATTCCCTGGAGCTGGCTCGGCGTTGTACTCAGCTAGATAGCCAGGTGGTTGTTTTCTGTGGGGTGCGGTTTATGGCGGAAACGGCGGCTATCCTTAATCCTGAGCGGACTGTTCTACTGAGTGAGGCTGATGCTGGCTGTCCGATGGCAGATATGCTCACCGCCGACGAGTTAAGGGAGTGGAAGCGACGCTACCCTGATGCGGCGGTGGTTTGTTATGTTAATTCATTAGCTGAGGTCAAGGCGGAAAGTGATATCTGCTGTACCTCGGCTAACGGTCTCCAGATAGTAGAGTCGCTGCCCAATGATGAGATACTCTTTGTTCCCGACCAGAACCTGGGCCATTATGTCTCAACGCAAACTAAAAAGCATGTAATCCTTTACCCCGGGTTCTGTTATGTTCATCATCGCATTAAACCAGAGCAGATAGAGATGGCAAGAAGACTTCATCCTGAGGCCGAGGTATTGGTTCACCCTGAGTGTCAACCGGGGGTTATTGCCCTGGCGGATGCTGCCCTTAGCACCTCTCAGATGCTGCGCTATGTGAAGGCAAGTCCTCATCAGAGCTTTGTTATCGTTACTGAAGAGGGACTGCTTCATAGCCTACGCCGGCAGAATCCGGATAAGTCCTTTTATCTATTGTCGGGCAGTCAGATATGTGACGATATGAAGAAAACTACCCTGGAGACAGTCGCTAGAACAATGGAACTAAAACGAAATATAATAACTATTCCTGAAGATATAAGATTAGGGGCCAAACGGGCGGTGGAACGAATGCTGGCGGTTACTTAGAGGTTTATTTATCTACCTCACTTCCTTTGTCCCTCTCTCCTTCAATCAACCTTTGATAAATAACCTCGCCGATAGGCAAAATATTGTAAGAGGCTAGTTATGGAAGAGCTTTATAAGACACTTGATAATATTATTGACCTTGCCTTGGCAGAGGATGTAAGCCAGGGTGATATTACTAGCCAGCTGCTGATTCCCCCGGGGCTTGAGGGGAAGGCATCCATATTGGTTAAAGCAGAGGGGGTACTGGCTGGTGGGGAGGTAGTTAAGAAGGTTTTCCTCAGGATTGACTCATCGCTTAAGGTTGAATTGCTTGTAAAAGACGGGACTAAAATTCAAAGCGGGGATACTATCGCCATTATTTCAGGCAGGGTAACGAGTATTCTTAAGGCAGAGCGGATAGCGCTTAATTTCCTGCAGCGGCTAAGCGGGATTGCTTCATCTACGGCGCAATATGTAGCTGCTGCCGAGGGGTTTAAAGCGAAGATTACCGATACCCGTAAAACTACTCCTGGGCTAAGACAGTTGGAAAAGTATGCCGTGCGGGTTGGTGGGGGAAATAATCATCGGTTTCACCTCGGTGACGGCATTCTGATTAAGGATAACCATCTCACGGTGTTATATTCTCTGGGTATGAGCCTGAAGGACATTGTGATTAAGGCTAAACAGCAGGCGCCTCAAGGAATGACGGTGGAGGTTGAGGTAACCACAGTTGAGGAAGCAGCGGTGGTGGCTCAGGGTGGGGTGGATGTTATCCTGCTGGACAATATGTCAGTTGATGAGATGCGTCGGGCGGTAAAGCTAATCCCCAGTTATATTAAGACCGAAGCCTCAGGGGGCATCACCTTAAATAATGTTCGCGATGTGGCTCAGACTGAAGTGGATATTATCTCTGTCGGGGCGCTTACCCATTCTCCAAGGGCTCTGGATATCAGCCTTGAATTTGAGCCAGAGACCTTTAGGCTGGATTAGTTGAATCTAGAGGCAGCCTTTTGCCATCGCTTCACCTTTCGCTTGGGTGAAAAGAAGGTAGCAATGGCAAAGATTACTGATGAGGTAATGACAATAGTGGCACCACTGGGAATATTAAACAGGTAGGAGAGCATCAGTCCTATCCATCCCGAAAGGACACCAAAGCCGGCGGAAAGGAAGAACATCCGCTTCATATTATAGGTAAGCTGGTAGGCAGCCGCCGCCGGGTTTAAAATCAGGCTGAAGATGAGTAGCCCGCCAATGGGGCGGAGTGATACCGTTATGGTGGCTCCGGTCAGAAACAGGATGCCGTAGAAAATAGCTGTCGCCGGGATACCAACTGCCAGCGCCATATCACGATTAAAAATAGTGGCTTGAAACTCCTTATAAAAGGCAATAACCAGACCGACTACTACGGCAGCTACTATTCCCAGTAGTATAACTTCGCTTCTGGTATTGGTGAGGATACTTCCCCATAGTAATTCAAGGGCTCCTGACTTACTACCTGGCATCAGCCCCATGAAGAGAAAGGCAAGCCCTAACATAAGAGAAAAGATAACCCCTACTGAGGTGGTGGGGCTAAGCTCACCACGGTCAGCAAGGGGGCCGATAATAGCGGCTGCTATAAGGCAAGCGACAAAGGCACCGAGTAGTGGGTTAAATCCCAACCATAAGCCAAGCAGGGCTCCAGCAAAGGCAGCGTGTGACATACATACGCCAATAAAGGGCATGCCCATCAGCACCACAAAAACGCCTATAGTACCGCAGGCAATGCCACCGAGAAAGGCAGAGAGGATGGCATTCTGCATAAATTGGTAGCCCAAGATGGATAAATCCAAATCTTGACTCCTTAATCCTAGGTGGGAGTGGATTCCTGCCTTCTCGCCTTAACTACCGGGATAGGAATATCATATAGCTGGCTAAGGTTTTCATCAGTAAGTACCTTCTCAGGAGAACCATTACCCCAGATAAGCCCGTCTTTCATCAATACTATTCGGTCACAGGCAACAGGCAGAGCGCTGAGTTCATGGGTTACCAGCAGGGTAGTCAGGTGTCGTGAATTGTGAATCAACTTTATCAGTTCTATAATATCGGTTTTGGCTTTCCAATCCAGGGAGGCAGTAGGCTCGTCGAGGAGAAACAGTTTCGGTTCTTGAGCCAGGCAGCGAGCAATGGCGACCCGTTGTTGTTCCCCGCCGGACAGGTGTCCAATGGGACGTTGGGCAAGGTGGGTCATGCCTACTAGCTCCAGGACATCATCTACTATCTTCCAGTCGTGCCTCCCGGGTCTTCGCAGTAGTCCTAAAAGCCCATAGCGGCCTAGCATTGCTACCTCACGAACGTTCATTGGCATCTTGGGGTCGATATTCTGGAGTTGGGCAACATAACCAATCTGTTTCCTTAAGGAGTGGCGGTTAGTCTTGGTGACATAATTGCCTAATACCCATACCTTCCCACTGAGCAGTTTACCTAAGTCATTGATGATGGTAAGTAGTGTTGTCTTGCCGGCTCCATTAGGTCCCACGATGCCGATAAACTCCCCGGAGGCTACCCTGAGGGATACCCCGCGGAGGGCAACATCCTCTCGGTAGGAAACTACCGCATCCTCAATATCAATGACAGTATGATTCATCCCATTGTCTTTCGTTTTCCACTCTAGTATATGGTTACTCAGCTACTGCCTCCAGTATCATTTCAACATTGTAGTCAATGGCTTTTTCCCAGGTCTCGGTGTTATCAAAACCACCGGGGAAGTTGGAAAGTATTAGTCGCTGGCAACCGAGTTCCTCAGCTACTGACCTTCCTGCATCCTTGCCACTCTGCAGGTTATCGATAATCAGGGTTACCCCTGTTTCTCTGCCGGTGTCCACCAGCCCTTTTACTACTTGGGGAGTAAGTGAATCGGGTCGTCCATAGGTAGCAACCACATTAAATCCAGCCCAGCGGACAAACCCAGCCTGCATTTCGGCACACATAACATTTATCCCTGCGGGGTTAACCTGGTTAAGCTTCGCCCTTATCTCTGCTTCCTTGGCTGAAATCTTAGCCTTGTATTCGGTAGCTGACTGCTGGTAGGAAACACTGTTTTCGCTGTCTACCTGACACAGAGCAGTGGTTATTTTATCAGTGGCTTCTATCTGAACCGTCGGTACCATCCAGTTTTGGTTTCCGGTGGTTTGAATATCAAGACTAACCACGGTCAGATTGGGATTATTAGCTGAGTCGATTAGCTGTTGCGAAAACTTCTCCCCCTGCCAGCCGTGAAGGAGGAAAAGGTCAGCATTGGCTAGGTGTTGAATGTCACTCGGCTTGACATCAAAATGCCCCGGGCACTGAGCGGGTGGGATAATATTGGCTACATCAATTCTGTCGCCCCCCACCCTCTCTACTATCTGGGCTATCAGGGAGGTGGTGGTAACCACATTGAGCGTTGATTGGCTAGTTCCCTGGCAACCGCCAATCAGACCAGTAGCGATTACCAGCATAATAGCAATAGCGGCTACTGCTTTCTTCTTCATAGATAAAGTCTCCTTTTTTGTTGGGGTAACTAATTATCCTTGTAGGAAGGGAGATTTATGTCGGCTGTCGAGCAGTATCGTTACTGGTCCATCATTATGAATCTCGACCTGCATATGTTGCTGGAAGCATCCCGTAGCTACCCTGAGGCCGGTAGCGCCTGCCTGCTCAACGAAATGTTCAAATAGGGCTTTTGCCTGAGCTGGCGGTGCCGCCTCGCTAAAACTGGGGCGACGGCCCTTTTGGGTATTAGCCATCAAGGTAAACTGACTTACTACCAGTAGCTCACCATTAATATCCTGTACCGAGAGGTTAAGCTTGCTGGTATCGTTACTAAAGATGCGTAGCTCGGCGATTTTCCTTACCAGATATTGCGCATCGGCTTCAGTATCATCGCTGGCGATGCCCACCAGAATTACCAGTCCTCGAGCAATACTACCCACCACCCCACCATTAATGCTGACTGAGGCTCGGCTAACCCGCTGCAGCAGCGCTTTCACCCTGACTTCCCTTCAATTTTCTATTAAGTTACTTTATTGCCTTCTTGGTAGTCTTACCTTTACGACTGTCGGTAACATAGAAGCCGCTTCCTTTAAAGATAACCGTACTGGGATGAATAATACGTTGGGCTTTCCCCTGACATTTGGGACATATTGCTATTGGTTTAGCACTGAACCTCTGTTTTTTTTCAAAATGGAATTTACAATGCTCACATTCATATTCGTAGATAGGCACTTAGCTCACCTCAAGATAATATTCGCTAATATTCTACAGTAAATAGCCATTTTAAGGCAAGTTAGCTGAGTTGCTAGTCGATGTTAAGAGCGGTAATTGACTCAGTTTTCCCTAGACTTATCATCGAGGGGGGGGTAAAATAAGAGAGTAGAGCAGAGAGGTAGGGATGCGTTTAGATTTAATTTATATTAATCGGGTAGAAGGAGCACTGAATTAGAATTGTTCAGTGCCTTTTAATTTTAAGGAGGTGTAGTTGTGCAATCGAGTTTGATTGGGAAGATTGAGAAAGCTAAGCGCTATGCTCAGGAACCTGGCCGGGTTACCTTTTCCAGTCTGTCGGTAGAATTCCGGGGAGAGAACGATAATTACATCACCGAGTATAAAGATGGAAAATGGCATTGCTCCTGCAACTTCTTTTCCAAATGGGGGACTTGCAGTCATACTATGGCACTAGAGAGAATTCTGGATGGTATGTTGCCTAAGGAGGCACTAACCGACAAAGGTGTCTCTGTAGGCTAGGTTGATATAAAGCTCTCAGGTTACTGCCTCCATTACCTCAGCAACTACGAACAGGGAGCCGGTAACGCAAATAAGGTCTGACTCTCTAGCCAGGCTCAGTGCTAGGGATAGGGCTTCGCTGGTAGTTTTCGTCAAGCGGGTTTTTATTCCGTATTGTGCAAAGCTATCGGCAAGTTGGTGGGGTGCTACCGCCCGGGGGTGGCGGGAGCGAGTCACAATGACCTCATCAAACCGAGGTAGTAGTACTGAGGCGATGCTATTTATATCCTTGTCAATAGATACCCCGATAATCAGGGTAGCTCGCTTGAAGTCAAGGTATTGAGTTATTGCCTGGGTTAACTTAGCGGCCGAATCGGGGTTATGAGCGCCGTCAACGACCAGTAGAGGGTGCTCGTGGAGGATTTGAAACCGACCTGGCCAGTTTACTCTGGCTAAGCCATCAGTGATGTTATCTCGGGAGATATTAAATCCTCGATCGGCTAATACCTCCAGGCTGGCTACGGCAGTAGCCGCATTCTCCAGCTGGTGGTCACCGAGCAGGGGAATGGTTAGCTCATAACTGCTCAGCCTACCATTAACCCGTAGTAACTGTTTTCGGTAGTCAAAATGAATGCCCTGATAGGTAATATCCTTACCGACCTCGATTAGCCTTACCTTCTGCTGGAGACAGGCTTTCTTGATTATTCGGGTAGCCTCGTTGGGTTGGGGAGAAATCACCACCGTAGTCTGGGGTTTAATAATGCCAGCCTTCTCGGCGGCAATTTGAGCCACCGAACTACCTAATACCTGAGTATGGTCAAGGCTGATGGAACTAACCACGCTGACCTCAGGCTGGATTACATTGGTAGCATCAAATCTGCCTCCCATCCCTACCTCCAGCACCTGAAAATTAGCTCCTTTCAGGGCAAAGTAGCTGAAGGCTAAGGCGGTGAGCAATTCAAAGGTAGTCAGTTTCCCATAGTTGGCTTGCTGGTTTACGATGTCTACCTCAGGCTTAAGCTGACCTACGATAATGGTAAACTCGTCTTCAGTAATTAGCTTCCCGTCAACCCGAAAACGTTCCCGAATAGTATTAAGATGGGGGGAGGTATAAAGTCCGGTGATGTAGCCGGCGGCGGTAAGTGCTGAGGCAATCATCGCGGCAATACTGCCCTTGCCGTTAGTCCCGGCGATATGGACGGCGTTGGCTTTCCGGTGGGGATTACCTAACCGAGCCAGTAGCTCCTCAACCCGCCTCAGGTCATAATAAGCTAGCTTATGAGGAACCAGTGCCTTTTCGTAATCGGGATAGCTGAATATATAGTCTAATGCCTCTAGATATTTCATTAATAACTATTCTAGCACTTGACGCTACCTGTGGCGACTGATAATCTAGTTAAGGGGAGATGAATTTTAATCAAAAGCTAACTGGTGCCGTTCGTAGGAATAACAGTCGGCTCTGCGTAGGGCTTGATCCTGACCCGGAGCGTATGCCTCGGGATTTGGGTGTTCTGGAGTTTAATCGGGCAATCATTGAGGCTACCTCCGATTTAGTCTGTGCCTATAAACCTAATTTTGCCTTCTATGAAGCCCTGGATAGCGGGTTTAATATCCTTAAGGATACGATTGAATATATCCCTGACAATATTCCGGTAATTGGTGATGCCAAGCGGGGCGATATTGGGAATACGGCGAAAGCCTATGCTAGGACTATCTTTACTCGGCTTAACTGTGATGCTACCACAGTTAGCCCTTACCTTGGCTTCGATTCGGTAGCTCCATTTACTAGCTATACCGACCGGGGGGTGTTTGTCCTCTGCCGAACTTCAAATAAGGGGGCCGAGGATTTTCAGTCACTACGCTGTCAGACGGAGTCTGGCTCTCAGCCCCTGTTTGAAGAGGTAGCCCAAAAAGCCAATCAGTGGAATACCCAGGGTAATGTTGGGCTGGTGGTGGGGGCGACCTACCCTGAGGAACTGAGGCTTATTCGGCAGGTTTACCCTGGGATGCTAATCCTGATTCCAGGTATTGGGGCTCAGGGGGGAGACCTGTCCTTAGCCGTCCGCTATGGGGTTGACGCTGGTGGGGAGAAGACAATTATTAGCTCATCACGGCAGATTATATATGCCTCATCAGAGAGGGATTTTGCTCCGGCGGCACGACAGGCAGCGTTAGCTTTGCGTGACCAGATTAATTCCTATCTGCCCTAGCTGTTGAAGAATAGGTATAATCGCGAAGTAAATATGGTTATGGAGATAAGGCTAGGCGATGTAGTTCGCCTCAAGGAGCAACATCCCTGTGGCAGTTACCAGTGGCAGGTGGTGAGGGTGGGGGCAGATATCGGTATCCGATGTCTTAAGTGCCACCATCGGGTTTTTCTCTCCCGCAGTGTCTTTGAGCGTCGGGTAACCAGAATTATCTCTCGAGGGGAGTGATGGTGTGGTGTATTGTGCATGTTAATCTGTTAGTGAGTCTTTGAAATTAAGCTGTTGACAAGGTGTTGACGGGCTATGATTTCGTTCAGATAGATTAGTGACGCTATAATAGTGTTACTATGAGGATAATAAGTGGAGTAATCCCTGGAGCTTCTCGCCTGACCAAGCTTCAGGTTGGGCTATCAAAGAAAGCCAGGCAAAGACTAAAGTGGTTTGATTACTATAACTCCCATAATTACAATGCTCGGCTTGCCTGCTGTCACTTTGACATCAGCCCCCAGACCTTTTATCGTTGGAAGAAACGCTATAACCCTCACCGGCTAGAAAGCCTAGAGGAGCGTTCTCGCCGACTACGGCATTTAAGACAGCACACCTATTCAGTAGAGCTAATTGAGGCAGTGCTT
>JAGGZY010000052.1 GCA_021161775.1 Dehalococcoidales bacterium | reverse complement strand
ATATCGGTTATGATGCTGATTGCCAGCCGCCGTCTCGAGTGATGACTTTAATTGATGAGTGTATAGAGGAGGCTTCTCCCCTTATCCAACCGTCATACTCGTATGTTATTCGGGATATCAG
Organism: Dehalococcoidales bacterium; assembly: GCA_021161775.1. Classification (GTDB taxonomy): domain Bacteria; phylum Chloroflexota; class Dehalococcoidia; order Dehalococcoidales; family UBA5760; genus UBA5760. The sequence goes on along the minus strand of JAGGZY010000052.1, from coordinate 5,676 downwards.
GTCGGTTCAGGGGGCGCGGGCGGTTATTGATGATTCTATTACCTTTCGTAGTAATGTCATCGCTCGACTGCTGAGGCAGTGCGACCAGGTAGCGGTGTTGGTCGCTACCATTGGCGAGTCGCTGGAGGGAATGGTTCATCAGCTAATTAAGGATAGGCAGGTATTGCGGGCGATGGTGCTGGATGCGGTCGGTTCAGCGGCGGCGGAGAGGGTAGCTGATTTTGTGCAGGACGAGATTAGTCGAGGGGTCAGGCATCAAGGACTTAGTATTAGTCTGCGGTTTAGCCCGGGCTATTGCGATTGGGATATAAGTCAGCAGGAGATGGTTTTTCGAGCGATGAATAGTAATCTCGCCGGGGTTCGCTTGACGGAGAGACACCTGATGCTTCCCCGTAAATCAATCTCGGGTATTATTGGTATCGGTCATCAGGGGGCTGGGGACTATAACCCCTGTAAAACCTGTAAGAAGCCTAATTGTCCGGGTAGGAGATAGAATCTGAGCCTATGATTAGAAAAGGACTGGGTGGGGGCAGCTTTAAGCCTCTTAGCGAGGAGTCAGTATACAAGATACACCGCACGGTGATGCGGATAATCGATGAAATAGGCTTTGAGGTAAACTCTGTAGCGGCACTGGACCTGTTTAAGAAGGCGGGGGCTGATGTAGATTGGGAAAAGCGACGGGTGTGTATAGCCCAACCCAGGGTTATGGAATTAATAGCTATGGCGCCGTCGTCGGTTAGGCTCTGCGGTCAGGATGAGAAGCATGATGCTCTGTTGGGTGGCTCCCGGGTATATACCGGAACTGGAGGAACTGCCCTTTATATCTATAACATTAGTACCAATGAGAAGAGGTTGGCTAATCTGGCTGACCTGAAGCGCCTTGCTAAACTGGTTGACCATCTGGATAATATCCACCTGTTTATGCTATGCACCTATCCTAATGAGTTGCCCGTCGAGCAGGTGGATGTAAACCGATTCTTTGCTGGCTTGGATAACACTACCAAGCATATTATGGGTGGGGTTTATACCATCGGTGGGGTGGAGCAGGTAATTCGGATGGCAGAGATTATCGCTGGTTCTGAGGAGGCACTACGGCGGCGGCCGATTGTCTCGATGATAGCCTGTAGCGTAAGTCCGCTGAAACTGGATGGGAAATATGGTGACCTGGTAATTGAGATTGCTCGGCGAGGAATACCTCTGATATGCCCTGCGGAGCCATTATGCGGGGCAACCTCACCGGTTACCCTGGCGGCTAACCTGGCTATCCAGACAGTGGACTCCCTGATAGGGGTAATATTGGCTCAGATTGTTAATCCGGGAACGCCGGTCATCTTTGGTTCGGTAGCCAGCAGCACTGACCTCAGGGACCTGAAATACCTTGCTGGCTCGGTGGAGATGGGGCTACTGAACGCCGGGGGAGCGCAGATGGCGCAGTTTTATCGGCTGCCCTTTTATGGCACCGGAGGAATGACCGATGCCAAATTGCTGGATGCCCAGAGTGGCTATGAGTCGGCGATTACCAGTCTGCTCTGTGCCCTGGCGGGGACCAACTTTATCCATGATGCCGCCGGGCTGATGGAATTTGCGATGACCGTTTGTGATGAAAAGTTTGTTATTGATAATGATATATTAGGAATGGTGATGAGGGCGGTTGAGGGTATCCAGGTGAACGATAATACTCTAGCCTTTGACCTTATCAAGGAAATGGGGCCGGGGGGTAGTTTTATCAGCACCAAGCATACCCGACAATTTATGCGTAAGGAGCATTACCAGCCTACCTTGAGTGACCGGGAGAGTAGACAGGACTGGGAAGCAAACGGAGGCAAGGCTATCTACCAGAAGGCGACCGAAAAGGTAAGACAGATATTAGCCCAGCGTGGTTATCACCTGCCGCCTTTGGTGAGACAGAAGGTGCTCTCCGAGATAACTGGTATTGTGGAGTAGTAATGCTGATAATTGGAGAGAATATTAACGCCTCAACTAGAGCGGTGGCGGAAGCTATCACCACCCGGAATCAGGAATTCGTTACTGAACTGGCTCAGGCTGAGGTTGCTGCCGGGGCTGATTTTATTGATGTGAATGTTGGCGCCGGGTCGAGCTCTTCACAGGATGAAGCTCGGGCGATGAAGTGGTTGGTAGCAGTAGTTCAACAGGCTACGGACAAGCCGTTGGTTATCGATAGCGACTGTCCTGAGGTAATCCGAGCTGCCTTGAATAAATACCAAGGTAAGAGATTAATCATCAATTCGGTTACTGCTGAGCCCCAGAGGCTGGAAGCAGTGGCTCCACTGGCGGCAGAATGGGGGTCGGGATTGGTGGCGCTGGCAATGGGCACTGGGGGAATACCCAATAGTGTTGAGCAACGGCTGGATGCCTGCGAATGGATAATGACCCAGCTGACCCGGTTGGGGATAAAGCCGGAACAGATATATTTTGACCCGCTGGTTCTACCCGTTGCGGTGGACTCGAAACAGGCGTTGGTTACCTTAAGGACTATCGAGCAGATCAAATCTCGTTATCCAGGGGCAAAGACAGTAATCGGGCTGAGTAATATCTCCTACGGACTACCGAAGAGGAAATTGATTAATCGAACCTTCCTGGTAATGGCGGCTTATGCTGGTCTTGATGCCGTGATTATTAATCCCCTTGATGCCAAGGCAATGAGTCTGATTAAGGCAGCTGATATGCTTATCGGAAAGGGTTCCCGGGGCTACACCCGTGCCTATCGTGCCGGGGCTATTGTGGATTGAGAGGAGAAGAAGATGCCTAGAGAGGGAATTTTAGTTCATAATCCCTATAGAAGGATGACTGATGAGCAGATTCGGCAGATTCACCAGGCCTCGGTGGGGATTTTAACCAATCCAGGGCTGGTATCCTTTAACCGTGAGGCGGTGGAGATTCTCAGCAGTAGTGGTGCTGAGGTTAGCTTGATTGCTGATAGTGATAATCCTTGCTGGACAGTGAAGATACCCGAGAGGCTGGTGCTTCAAGCCCTGGATAGTGCTCCCAAGACGGTCAAACTAGGGGCGAGAAACCGGGATAATATTCTGATAATGAATGGTGATGAGCCGAGGGTATTTCTGGTTTCGGGCTCGGAAACCAATATCTGGCTTGATGTTGATTTTCCGACCTATGTGAAGAAAGCTGCCCCCAGTGTTGAGGTTTCGCTGGCTGAGTTTCATCAGCAGCGAGGCACCGTTTCTCATCTCTGTCAGGCAGCTCGTCTGGCGGAACATCTGGAGACGCTGGATGCTTTCATTCGCCCGGTAAATATTCAGGATAAGGATATCACCATTGCTAACAAGGATGTTAATAAATTCTTCGCTTCGTTGAATAATACCACCAAACACGTTATGGCGGGGCTGACTAGCCTGGATCAATTGGACAATGTGATAAATATGGCTCAATTAATCGTCGGGGGAGAGGAAGCCCTCAGGGATAACCCCATTATTTCCTTCATTACCTGTTTGGTGAAAAGCCCTCTTCAGTTGGTTGATGATACTACTCAGACCGCCATTGAAATCTGCCGCCGGGGATTACCTCTGGTAGTTTCCTCTTCACCTCAGGCAGGCAGTACCGCTCCCATCAAGGAGGATGGCATTATCGTTCAGATAAACGCTGAGATTCTGGCGGGGATAACCTTAAGCCAACTGGTGAATGCTGGAAGCCCGATAATCTATGGGGCAGTCCCGGTGAGGGCGCGATTGGATAATCTCGCTGACTCCTACGGCGCTCCGGAGACCAGTCAGTACAATATTGATTGTGTTCAAATGGCTCGATATTACCGGTTGCCCTGTTACGCTACCTCAGGGGTTAGTGATACTAAGGTGCCGGGGATGCAATCGGCAATAGAAAGGCTATTCTCCGATACAATGGTCGCCCTGAGCGGGCCGCAATATCTGCATTGTGCTTACGGACTGCTTGACGGGAATTCTATTTTCTGTCCTCTGCAGGCAGTGTTAGATGATGCTCATTTTCAGATACTCCGCTATTTCTTGACCCCGGCACTAATCAATCAGGAAGAGCTTGCCCAGTCGGTAAAACAGATAACCGAGGTAGCGGGAGCTTCGCCAAGGGTATATATTCGTTATATTCGTTCTGTGTTGCGTCGAGGAAGGCTGTCGATGCCTTATCCCTTTGAGGCTGAGGGAAGAGGGGATAGCGTGCTGGCACTGGCTTACCAGAGAATGAATAGACTTATGGCAGAGCCAGTAGACCACATCGATTCAGTAACTACCGACCGGATATTCTGCCAGATACCTGGTATATTGCCCCGCCTGAATATATACTGGAAAGGGAAAGGGAGAGAATAATGAGTCAAGATACTATTGCCCGCCTCAAGGAAAATGTTATTCAAGGGAGAAAGACTAAGGACGATGAGGGGGTCGACGATAGCCTGTCAGGAACGCCTGGCGTGCTGGAGCTGACCCGACTAGCGCTAGAGGAGAAGGTCTCTCCTGATATAATAGTTAACCATGGATTGACGGCGGGAATGCAGGTGGTAGGCGATAAATTTGCTACCAAGGAATACTTTATCCCTGATATGCTGGCGTCGGCTGAAGCTGTGGGTGAGGCTACCGCTATCCTGAAACCCTATCTTGAAGCCTCAAACTCAGAGATTAAAGGGAAGTTTACTATCGCTACGGTGAAGGGGGATATTCACGATATCGGCAAAAATATTGTGGCTACTCTGCTCAGAGGGGCGGGATATGAGGTAGTGGATTTGGGTATAAATGTGCCTACCGAGAAGATTGTTCAGATGGTGAGGGAGAATAAACCCGATTTTCTGGGGCTTTCGGCGTTACTAACCACGACCATGTTGGCGATGGGGGAGGTGGTCAGGGAACTGGAAGCAAGCGGCCTTAGAGATAAGGTCAAGGTTCTGATTGGCGGTGCCGCTGTCTCGGATGAATACGCTCAAGAAATAGGCGCCGATGCCTACTGCGTAGATGGTTTCCATGCTATCAAGATGGTTGATACCTTCCAGCAGAGGAAGCTGTGATTTGTAGCTACTCTGGAGCGGGTGATGGGATTCGAACCCACGACAGCTTGCTTGGGAAGCAAGAACTCTTCCACTGAGTTACACCCGCCAGAATCGTGTCTAACTTTGTCTAAATCGTTAGTCAAAACTTGACGAAGCAAGCACCCCTTTATTTTGGCTTGGCGAGATTGGAGTTTGCCGGTTCTGGTCATTTTTGAACCTCCTCACTATGTTTTTGTTCCCTCTCAACCTTCTCCATTATAGCACCTTCCAGCCACTGCCCCAGGGTTTTATTTTGAATAACAGCAGCAACCCGGGCTTGGTGAAGAGCATTGGGTCTTATCCTAATATTGTGCAGAAGGTAGGTTAGAGACCACATTGTCATTTCTGCCCCGCAGCAAGACTATAAATTAGTTTGGGAATTTCGTTCTCACTCTTCGGCATAACTATTCCCTTTAATATCTCATCCCTGAGCCTTTGGGTAATTGCTTCAAATTTCTCAAAGGTAATGAGAATCGCATCTGGCTGCCTATTTAGATCATCAATTAGGGTTGGCTCTATTTTACCCGATGGAGACATAGATATGCCAATGCGGGGAGAAGCCGGCAGCGCTATCGGCTCCACCCCTCCCGCTTTAAGGACTACATCTATTCCCAGCGTCATGAATTTACCCAAGAAGTCAGCCCTCTGGGCTT
>JAGGZY010000017.1 GCA_021161775.1 Dehalococcoidales bacterium | reverse complement strand
GCAACAGACCGACCAACTAAATCTTCTCATAAATGGAATCACCGACTTTCTTAAAACTATAGAACTGGGTCGAAACCTAGAAAAAGAGATTCCTCCTGAGCAACTCGACAAGGTCTTTAAAGGAGTCCCCGCTCTATTGACTTTAGCAAGAAACAAATGTCTTACCCTCATTGAAGGCGAGAAAATCTCAGAGCAAGAGAGATTATTGCTGTCTGCCATAACCTTGCTACAGGGAGTAAAAACTAGTTCCACGAATTTCAAGAAGGCAAGTGAATCTTTCAATGCAGCTAAGAAATCTTGGACAATCGCCGATCACTTATACGACACTTTCGTTTCTGTGAAGAAAGCCAAAGTTCAGTCCGTGTTCGATCTGATACAACAAGACATACAAAAATTCTACTCAATACTGCATCCTGGAGACGCATATATCAACATAAAACTCAAACAACCAACAGGGCGTCGAGCCAGTCTCGAACTCAAAATTGACTCCTTTGGACATACCGGAGAAGACCCAAGAGCTTTTTCTAGTGAAGGACATCTTGACTCATTAGGCTTATGTATATTCTTAGCTTTTGTTAGGAAGTTTAACCAAGATTGTTCCTTGGTTGTACTCGACGATGTGGTAACTACAGTAGACGCTAAACACAGGGATAAGATATGCGAGTTGCTCGCTAATGAATTTGCCGACAAACAATTAATCATTACTACACATGAGACTTATTGGCTTCGTCAGTTACGTCAATATCACATGGCCAGTGGCTTGGATTCTCAATATCATTATAGGGAAATCAAATCGTGGGACTTGTCCACCGGCCCGGTCTTCTATCCATTCAAATTAAGGTGGGAATCAATCCAAGCTAAGATTGATGCTGGTGATAGAACTGCCGGCAACGAATGTCGTGTTCATCTCGAATGGGTATTAAAACAGATTTGTGAATCTATCCAATCGCAAGTTCCTTTTAGAACCTCGGCTGAATATGTAATAGGCGATTTGCTCCCAGCTGCTAAGAGCCGCGCAATGAGACTAATCCCTGATGGGCAGTACAAGGAGGATATCAAGAAGGCGTTTCGGGATTTGGAGTGCACTATCATTTGTGGTAATCTTCTCTCCCACGATAATATCATGGCAGATGAACTCGTATTTGACGAGATACGAGTTTTCTGCGAGAGTGTACACAAATTATACGCAGTATTCACCTGCCCATCCTGTGGCAGCTTGCTCAAGTACTATGCGGACCTAGCGATTATTAGATGTCCATATGTTAAATGCACCAGTCCTTTTGAGACCAAAACCAAAACATGAGCGCTGGCAAACATAAAAACGTTTTTCCCAACAACGTGAGTAACTCCATTCCGAACCCGAGTCATTGTTCGGCATATACGACCGACGTAACTGAGATTACTCAGGCAACAATTGCTTGGAATGTGCAATTAGGAATAAAAAAATGGGCTGGGGATTATATTTCCCCAGCCCATTTCTGGTAGCGTTGAGTACTTTAAAACTCGAACAGCTCCGGCTGCTCAGCCTTCCTTTTAGCTGCTTCTTCTTTCTCCTCCCGTCTCTCAGCTCGCTCTCGGTCTTCCCTCACCGTGGTCCTCTTCTGATAAAGCCATGCCTTGAGCCGATTGAGGTCTCTCATCTGGTCGTCGTTAAGGGATTCTACCTGGATATCCTCTGGCATCTCGGCCTTCTTCCATTGTGTATAGGTCTTGCCAGCGATGTAAAGGTAGATTTGCGCCCAGTTGCTGTCCATCGGCTGAGTAAGTGAGGCTGTGTTGAGATAAGCGCAGGCTTCAGCATCCGTTCCAGTAGGCAATTCTCCTTTGAGTACCCTCATATTCATCGCAAGCCTCTCCAGGGTAATAGCTTCCTTTAACCATTCAGGAAAGCTATCTCCCCAACCCCCCGGAAAGACAATGATAGGATCACTAAAGACACTCACTATCTCGGAGATGCCTTTCTCCACTTCTTTAGTTTTATTCAATTGTTATCTCCTTTCTACTGAACGATTATTATGACTAACTCTCCAGGCTCTATATGGACTTGGCTCACTGTCTCACCGGCATCTAGTTTGTCAGCATCACGCAAGAGGTGCTCAAACTCTTCTATAGAAAGCCTTAATTGCCTGTCCACTCTCTCACCTCCTTTCCTTGATTTTTGGGCATAGTACCCCTTCAAAATGCGAGTGGTTACTCATGTTTCTAGACCAGGCTTTGCTGACTGCCGTATTTGCTTAGTGTCTGCTCTGCCTCTATCGCTTCAGTGGGGATTTGTTTGCGTATGGAGCCCACCCTGTTCTTAAGCGACTCTATCCGGAGCCCCAGTTCACACCCCAGCCCAGCTAACTTCTGGTCAATATACTGGGGCAGATTGGGAAGCTTGCGGGCTTCTTCAGCCTTTTTCTTAGCTTCAGCGAAGAACTGCTTGGCCAGGGTCAGCTGGGCTTTCAAAGATGCCCATACGAGCGGGCATCTCTCCAGATGAGAGTTTGGCAGATGGCTCCCTAAAGCCCAGCGCCCAGGCAGCCGCAGGGCAGGCGATATTATCCGCGGTGACAATAAGCTTTTGGCCTTCTCTAGCACTCACGAGCACTTGACAGTAGCGGCGCTCGCCGGGCATCTTAAAGTCGTTTACCTCACCCTTATCCTCTAAGAACTTATCCGCTATAGGCTCAGAGATCAGCCCCAGAATATCCTTCATAATTTTGGCTGCTTTATCAAAGTTCATTCTTGGCATCGTGCACTTCACTCCTCTAGTATAGCCTTGACGATAAGCTCCTTTGCCTTCTTGACGTCTTCTCCATCAATATGTCATAACATCTGTTATTTCCCCATAGCCTTTAAAAAATGATTTCTTCTCCATGCCTATGTCTCTTGCCAATAGAATGCTATGCGTGGGTTGATATCCAGCCTCCTCCACCAGCTTCTTGGCGCATTCCAGCGGGCAACCATCAACGGTAATAACCTTCCCGGCTCCATCGGTATTCTGATATACCATCTTAGCTTGTGTGGGGAGACCTCCCAGACAGCCAATACAGGCTTTATCCAAGCCAACCTCCTTTATTGCCTCTATGCTGGCTAGGGCAGTGGTGATGCCTATGTTTGAGAAACCGCCGAAATAGGGATATAGCACTGCTTTTCTCTGCTCCACTTTAATCGCCTCCTTTTTATGTCACCATTTTCTTTGCTATTATTGTTCGCTTACAATATGACCTCCTTTACAATAAGGATGGTGGCAACCGTCAGCAGCACCGCACCAAAAATTACCTTAATTGAACCTGATGTCAGTCTCCTCGCCATTAATCGGGAGCCTGCCTGGCTGCCGGCGAACACAGAAGCGACACATGGTCCCCAAACAAACCAATCAGGCCTGGCCGCGGTAAGGATGTGGGAAACAAAGCTGGATGTGCCAGAGAAGGTTACTACCATAGCCGAAGTAGCCGCGGCTATCCTCGGGTCCAGTCCAGCAATATAGAGCAGGGGGACGACAAAGGAGCCTCCTCCCCTTCCGATAAGCCCAGCGGCGAAACCGAGTGCGCTCCCCGCCGAGACGCTCAGTAAAACCCATCGCCGAGGTGATAGCTTTCTTATTTTTGGCTTCCACCTGCTGAGCATCAATATCCCTGCTGCCATAGTGAACAGGGCAAATATCAGAATTATGGTCTTTGTCGGTAGCGTTGCGTTCACCCGGGCGCCAAGTGGGGCAAATGAGGCCATAGCTACGCCGAAGGGAACGGCTACTTTCCAGTCGATAAGTCCCCTCCTGCCATAGGTCCAGGCAGCTGAAGAGCTGTTGACCACATTGAGCAGCATACCCAGAGGGATAGCCTGCGTTTTGAAGTCCATACCCAACCAGAATAGAACTGGAATATATAGCTGGGACCCACCCATTCCCAGCATGGAGAATAAGAAAGCAATGCCGAAGAAGATGGGCGGGATTAAATAAGCTGTGTGCATTTCAGTCCCCTCCAGCAGTTTATTTGGCGTACCTGGAGCATGGTAGGCAGTAAGGTTTACCCTTCACTATGTGAACCTGCGGCTCAAACACGTATTCCCCACACTTGGTGCATTTCACCTTAGCAAAAGTCTTTGGTTCGGGCTCTCGGAAAGCGAAATCAGGCAGGCGTTCGACGGTGAAAAGCTCTTCCTCAGTTTGGGAGAGCACCCAGTCCACTATCTCTTTAACAGCTTTGCCGGGGACTTCTGATGCCGGTGTTCCTTTCTTACGGTAGTTGATGAACTCAAACTTGCCCAGCCTATCAAAGGCTTCAGGTTTCAGGGATACTCGCACCGCTCTTCTGTCAGGGTGCTCGGGGTGGTACATAATCATGGCTGCTTTGCCATAATCAAGATGTTCCATGTTACGCTTGGCATAAGTGCATCCTGTAGCTGCCTGAATGCCGTCTTCCATACAGGTGTTGTGATGGCTAGCTCCCATCTCGGAGAAGGCGTGGAGACTGCTGTTCTGCTCACGGTCTACACCTAACTCTCGCATCGCCACCTGGCCCATGCGGTAGCCAATGGGAACAAAGGGGCATCTATGCCCATGAAATTCAAAAACCCACTGTGGCACGATGTTCATCTCTTATCCCTCTCCTTAATCCATCCTTTGACCTCTTCAGGACTAGGAACCCTACCCCCAGAGACCTTGGTGCCGTCGACGATGACACCATGGGTTAGCATTACCCCCTTGCTGGCGATAGCCATTACGTCCTTCACGTCTCTTACTTCTACCTGCTGTCCTAATCCCAGCTCTTTGGCCACCTTTTTGACATTCTCTTTGGTAGCCCGGCACTTGGGGCAGCCTGTTCCCAGTATTTCTATAATCACTGTTTTACCTCCTTACCTAATTATTCCGAATATATAACCAGTGAATGTAGCCATAACTATAGTCAAGAGCACATAAACCGCCGTCTTTTTTGTTCCTATGATATTGCGCAGGACCAGCATGTTGGGCAGGCTCAATGCCGAACCGGCGAGAAGCAGAGCAAGAGCAGGTCCCCGACCCATCCCCAGGTCCATAAATGTCCTCAGGATAGGGACCTCGGTCAGGGTAGCGAAGTACATAAGCGCCCCACTGGAAGTACATAAGCGCCCCACTGACAGAGGCGATGGCATTAGCCCTTAGGCTGTTGCCGCCAAGGAAGCCAGCAACGACCGTTTCAGGGATGACTACCTTTAGGATGCCAGCGATGAAAACACCCCCGATGAGCCAGGGCATTATCAACTTAGTGAAGGAGCCAGTGGCTCTGAGCCACTCTTTTACCTCCTCCCTGGTGAACCAGCGCCAGAGGACAACGCAGAGTGTCCCTACGAGGACACCAAGAGCTATCCAGTTCTTCTGCGCGCCAGAGATAAGAATGCCGATGAGCAGACCAAAGTAGATGCCCAGCTGCCACCCTGGCTTGGTGTTCTCTGGCGAGTCAATGGCAAAGGTCACCTCCGTTCTCTCAGCCTCTTGCCTATGAAAGATGGTTGACATGGCTATGCCGATGACCACGGCAAAGGCGATAGCGCCGATAGCGCGAGCTGCGCCTAGGTCATAGCCCAGCAGCCTGGCAGTGTAGATAATAGCCAGGATACTAATCGCTGGTCCAGAGTAGAGGAAAGCCATAGCTGGGCCCAGACCTGCCCCTCTTTTATATACGCCGGCGAAGAGTGGCAGGACAGTACAAGAGCACACCGCCAGTATCGCTCCTGATACCGAGGCTACGCCGTAAGAGAGCCACCTTTTAGTGCTGGGGCCAAAGTACTTCAATATCGCCGCTTGGGAAAGGAAGGTGCTTATCGCCCCGGCGATAAACAGGGCAGGCACGAGGCAGGTAAGCATGTGCGCTGATAGATATTCGGTAAGCCCGTTAATACCACCCTGAAGAACAGCTATGGCCGTGGGCATTCAATTCTCCTTCAACTTGCATTAATGCGCATATCCTGATATATCGGGTAAAAAAATTTACTTCCGGCTCAGGCGATGGTTGCGAACGTATCCCGGGCCTACTCGCGCCGCATTTTTTAGTCGCTCTTTGTCTTGTGCCAGAATTTCGTTATCGAGGCTTAGCTTCTCCAGCATTTTTGTTAAAGATTGGGCGTAATGGTTAGCTGAATCTCGGTCTATGGAGTAGATTATCCATGTGCCTTCGCGCCTTGCCGTAAGGAAGCCGGCATCTTGAAGAATACCCAGGTTCCGTGAGGCTCGAGACTGAAATATATCCAGGGCTTGCATAACCTCGCAGACACAGCACTCTCTCTCCAGCAACACCTTCATAATCCTGAGCCTGGTCTCATCACAGAGTGCTTTTAATGTTTTAATTATATCCTCCATATCCCCTCCGAACTATATGCGTATATCCGCATATATATTGTAATGACTTCTCTTCCTCCTTGTCAACCCCCTGTACTCGTTCATATAATTAGTGACACAGACAGACTCAACAAAACGCTATTTTGCTAAGCACCAGTGAACGAACCAAGCGATTGCGGATCGTCTTCCTGAAATTTGACGGCGGCACATACAAATTGCTAAAACAGTAATAGAGGTTGAGTTATACTTCTAATACCTAAAAAGGAGGTGAATATGAAGCTTCGCGAAATCTACGGGGTATGGCAGGTGGACAGTTGATGCCCTGCTTTTCGGCAGGGCAACCGACACTCAACTCGGCTCGTTAGGGTAAGTTGGGGGTCAGTTTTAAATGAAGACTCCATGTAGTGTATCCACTACGAGTGAGTCGAAGTTGAGAAGGCTAGTCTCGGGAGGGTGCTGACTCAAGCCTAACTCCAGTAACGACTGTAATCTTTGTTTGCCTGCCATTTTAATATAGCTAACTATTGTTACTGAGATGCTTCCATTTTTAGTACCACTTAGAATGAGGGACTTCCTTCCATCTCCTAATACAGCCTTGAACTATCCTCAAACCTCACACTCCTGGTATACCTCAGCACCATATCAAGGCTCTCCCAACCACCAAGCCTCATGATGTGCTCCACACCCAGCCCATTTCTATGTAAATGTGGATTGCAGGGGAGTCCGGTCTTCTCCTGAAGCCTATACAGCATGATCTGAATACCCCTGCGCTCTAGCCCCCAAGCATTTTTGCTAACCGTATTAACCTTATTAACCCTAATCACTTGCTTAAGCAATTCAGCACTCCTCTCGGTGAATAGCGCTTTCCTCTGCTTACCTCCTTTTCCCCAGACCATTACCGTGAAGTTATTCCAGTCTATGTGGCTTGCCTTGACATCTACCAGCTCGTTGAGCCTGATACCGCTATCAGCAAACAGGCTGATGATAGCCTTATCCCTAATGGTCTCTGCTTGGTCGATGAGATATTCGACTTGCTCACTAGACAAGCTAGGCAGTAGAACCTTGGCCATCTTGGGAGGGTCGACTCGAGTGATCGGATTGTCCTTGATATAGCCTTGCCTATACAGCCAGTTACAGAATGCCCTGATGGCGCGGTAGTAAGCATTCTTGCCATTGTGACAGTTGAGATTGGCAAGGAAAGTATTGATGTCGGTAGGTGTTAGCTCGTAGTAGGTAGCGAAAGGTTCGAGGCAGGCTTGGTAGAACTCTATGGTGCGTGGTGAGGTCCCCTGTCTTCTGAAATCCAAGAATTCAGATAGGAGGCTCTTCAACGAAGAGCTGAGATTTCTGGTAGGCCGTGCAGGTCTCGAACCTGCGACACCCTGATTAAAAGTCAGGTGCTCTACCAACTGAGCTAACGGCCCACATTCAACCTTTAGAGAAGTGCCTAAAATCACACCTCTTCAAGCCAGTTTAGCAAATCTCCATTTGCCACGCAACCAGTAAGGCTAGGTTCCCTTTTTCTCGTAGTCAGGACACCAGGTAGCATTAGGCCGAGCTGGGTTATGGCACGCCCCTCGCCAGTTCCACTTACAACTATCACAGAGGAAAATATTCATCCCCAGTACCTGCTTAATCCGGAGGGTAATTCGGTGTCTCATTGGAGGTTCGGTAGGCTTCATCCTTAAATCAGTCCCATATCCAAAAGTACCCTCTTAATATACCAGTCTCAGGTGCTATCTGACAAGAATTGTGATACAATAAATTGCTTGGTTAATGGCTACATCAGCAAGAGAGTATCAGCGATGGCTATCTCTCAAGTCGAAAAAGAACAACTAAACCTGCAGTCGCTCACCTGGGGAGAACTGAAGTGGATTGATATTGAGCGGCCTACCGAACGGGAGACCGAATATCTGGCTCAACATTATCCCTTTCACTCCTTGGACCTGGATGACTGTCTCAGCCGAAGACAGCGCCCTAAGATAGACGAATATCAGGACTATTTGTTTCTGGTCTTCCACTTCCCGGTATACAACAAGAAGGCACAGGTAACTACCTCCAGCCAGCTATCGGTATTTATCGGCCAAGATTACCTGATTACCCTGCATAAAGGGGAGCTCAAACCACTGGTCAAGCTGTTTAAGGAATGCCAGATTGACAAAGAATCACGACAGGAGAACTTCAGCCAGGGCTCCGGTTACCTCCTCTATCGCATTATTGACCGGCTGGTAGACTACTGCCTGCCCATATCCAATAAGATGCTGGATAATATTGAGGATGTTGAAGAGAGCATCTTCGCCAACATAACCCGTAGCCAAATTAGGAAAATCTCCGAACTGCGGCGCGATATCATTTCCTTCCGCCGCATTATCTGGCCAATGAGGACGGTTATCGGTAATCTAGAACCCAAGATTTGCCGCTTCACCAAGATGGACCTAGCCGTCTACTTCGGGGATACCGTTGACCATCTGGATAAAATCTGGGAAGCTCTGGACGAATATAAACAGCTGATTGAGGGGCTTAACGACACCCATGATTCACTGATGACCAATCGCACCAATGAGGTTATGCGAATACTGGCTATTGTCTCTACTATCTTTCTGCCCATCACCCTGGTAGCCACTATCTGGGGGATGAACCTGCCACTGCCCTTCCAGCACTCCAGCTTTTCTATGCTCTATATCACGCTTATTATGGTAGGCCTGGTCGGGGGTATGCTCTACTTCTTCCGCCACCAGCACTGGCTCTAACAGTTCAGCAATGAAGATTAGAATTCTGGGAGCCCATAACTGCGAATCGCTAGACACCAAATGCACCTGTTTACTAATTGATGATATTCTGGTAATAGATGCCGGCGGGCTGACAGCTAATCTATCTATCCTCGAGCAACTAAAGCTAAAGGCAATCCTGCTTACTCACCAGCATTATGACCATATCAAGGATATCCCACCTCTGGCAATGAATCTTTTTCTCCACTTCTCCTCGATTAATATCTACTCAATACCAGCAGTATATGATGCCCTCAGTAACCATTTAATGAACGGCGAACTTTACCCCAAGTTCCTGGAGCAACCTGAGAACAATCCTACCCTGAAATTCCACCCGCTCGAGCCATCTCAGACCCAACAGATTGCCGGCTATAGTATTATGTCAATCAAAGCCAACCACTCGGTACCCACCGTTGGCTACCAGGTTACCTCCCCGGATGGTAAAATCGTACTCTACACTGGCGATACCGGGATGAATCTAGCAGATTGCTGGAAAGGGGTATCACCACAACTACTCATTACCGAGCTTACGGCATCAAATCGGTTTGAAGACTTTGCCAAAGAGAAACACCTTACCCCTAATATACTTAAGCAGGAGTTAATCACCTTTCGCCAGCTCAAGGGCTATCTTCCTCAGGTAGTGCTGGTACATATGTCCCCTAATGTACAGGAGGAGATAGCCGCCGAGATACCAGTGATAGCCAAAGCCCTAAATCACCCCATCACCCTCGGCTATGAAGGTATGGAAATCACCCTGTAGCCAAGGTTGACCATCCTCTTTAGATACTGTTACACTCAGGTTATCCAGCAACGAAAAGAGGCTTGGACTAGACCCGAAGCAGAATATTATGCTACTGGCGATTGATATTGGAAATACCGAAACCACCCTGGGGGCCTTTGAGGGCGCTCGACTCAAGGCTACCTGGCACATCGCCACCGACATTCACCATCGAGCAGATGAATATGCCATGCTGTTACTCAGTCTGCTACACCAGCAGGGTCTTACTGCCTCCGATGTTAAACAGGTTGCCCTGTGCAGTGTAGTGCCTCCACTAATCGCTATCTATAATGACCTGTTATCACGGTATTTTCATATCTCGCCGCTGGTGGTAACTGCCGGGGTTAAGACTGGGGTCTGTATCCGGATGGATAATCCCCGAGAGGTAGGAGCTGACCGAATTGTGGATGCTGCCGCTGCCCACCACCTCTACGGCGGGCCAGTAATCATCACCGACCTGGGGACAGCGACCACCTTCGATGTCGTCTCCAAGGAGGGCTGTTATCTGGGAGGAGCTATCGCCCCCGGCGTAGGTACTGCCGCCGAGGCTCTGTTTACACGAGCAGCAATGCTACCTCGAGTAGAACTGGTCCAACCCAAACAGACTATCGGTACTAATACCACCAGCGCCATCCAGTCAGGGATTGTCTTTGGCTATGTGGGACTCATTGAAGGCATTGTGGCTCGTATCCAGCAGGAGCTATCTGAAAAGGCAAAGGTAGTGGCTACCGGAGGGTGGTCTGAGCTTATTGCCCAAGAAACCACGGTAATCGATGTAATAAACCCTAACCTGACACTGATTGGATTAAGGCTCATCTATCTAATGAATAATAACGAATAAGGGGATTATTCAGACTAGACCTTCGGCTAAGGAGAAGAAATTGTTAACTAATAAGACGATAATACTGGGAATAACGGGGAGTCTTGCCGCATATAAGGCAGCTGACCTCGCCAGCCAGCTAACCCAGCATGGCGCCAGGGTTAAGGTGGTAATGACCCCAGCGGCAACGAAGTTTATCAGCCCGCTAACCCTTGGTACATTGACCAACGAACCGGTAGCAATCGAGCTGTTTACCCCTGATGCCAAACCAAATATAAGCCATATCGCCTTAGCTGACGCCGCTGAGGTAATCGTTATCGCCCCGGCTACCGCTAATACCATTGCCAAGCTGGCAATGGGCATCGGCGATAATATGCTTACCTGCATCGTGCTGGCGTCGCAAGCCCCAGTTATTATTGCCCCGGCGATGCATACTAATATGCTTGAGAATCCCGCCACCCAACACAATCTGACAGAACTTAGAGCCAGGGGCTTTATCATTATTGAGCCGGAATATGGCCGCTTAGCCTCAGGCAAGATAGGTCCAGGGCGACTGCCGGAGACCAGTCACATTATGGCTGTTATAAAGCAGATATTGGGTAGAAACGGTGACCTGGCGGGTAAACATATTGTGGTTACCGCCGGTGGTACTCAGGAACCCATTGACCCAGCTCGTCATATTGGCAATAGCGCCTCAGGCAAAATGGGCTATGCCCTGGCTGAAGCTGCCCGAGATAGAGGGGCTGAGGTCAGGCTAATAACTGCCCCGACATCTCTATCAGCACCAGTGGGGGTAGAGCTTACCAGTGTTAAAACTGCAATTCAGATGAGAGATGCCGTAATGAAGGCTATCCCTCAAAGCGATGCCCTGATTATGGCTGCCGCCGTAGCTGACTACCAATCCAAGAGCGTTGCCAAGACCAAGATTAAGAAGCAAAGCCCGAACCTGACCCTGGAACTGGTCAGAACTCCAGATATCCTTACCGAGGTAACCGGTAACATCCTCAAGGTCGGTTTTGCTGCCGAGAGTGAAAATATAATAGAAAATGCCAGAGAAAAGCTACAGCGTAAAGAGCTTGACCTCATCGTGGCTAACGATATTACCGATAGAGATAGCGGCTTCGGGACTGACACCAATAAGGTAACCATAATAGATAAACAGGGTAAGATAGAAAGTTTGCCTTTGATGAGTAAACGAGAGGTCGCTGATAGGATACTGGACAGGGTGGTGGG
>JAGGZY010000036.1 GCA_021161775.1 Dehalococcoidales bacterium | reverse complement strand
GTTGCCGGATGATGCTTTCCTTATATCTTATGGCTTCAAGCTGTTCAAGGTTCTCTAACTCAGAAAGGCAATACTTATCAACGATTTGCTTTTCAAGTGGCTCTAAGGCATTCACTCTCTCGGTATTGAACCAGATTAACTCTCGAAAGTTTGTAGTGGCAAAGTATCTGGCGTGGCGGGTATTTGCCTTTTCCCAGGCGGGTCTCTTAAGCTCTGGCTCATCAAAGACATCAAAGTAAGGTAGCTTGGCTTCTATGAGGCATAGGACATTCTGGCTACGACGGGATTCATAGATTACGATATCGGGTGATTTTCTATCGGCTCCAGAGGTATCTACGTCAGGGAGTCCCAAATCCATGTTCTTCTGTTCAATAATCTCCCTCATCCAGTGCATAAGCACAGCTACCCCAGCTCGTTCAGTCTTATAAGCAGAGCTGCCAAAAGGACTGGGAATTCTAGCTTGTCTGCTGATTTTAGACTCTTTCATGGTCTTTCAAGACCTCATTTACAATTCGTCTGGCAATTTCAAAGGCGGCAGCGAGTTTTATGATTTTAACATCAGCTAAGCCTCGTATCTCCAGAAACTTGTGCAGTGGCTGGTTAGCCATCCCTTTGAAGGAGCCAAATCTATTAATAATATCTGCAGCCGTATCCTCTGCTGGCTTTCCCTTGATGCCAGGGGCAATCAGGATTGATAGTAGTCCGCTATCACTAAGCTTGTCGGCGCCGAGCTCGCGGAGCTTACCCCCGGGGTGAGACCATTTTTTAGGTTTACTGTCTGTGTATCGTGTCATATCTTATCCCGTAATCTTCTTCAGTCTCTCAATATATGGTTCTTTTATTATACCCTTTTCGGTGATAAAGGCGGTGATATAGTGGTGGGGAGTAACATCAAAGGCGGGGTTTAGGGCTAAAGTCCCCTCGGGGGCAATGCTTATCCCCTGAAGATGGGTTACCTCGGCGGGGTTTCTTTCCTCAATGGGTATCTCCTTACCTGAGCTAAGGGCTAAATCAATTGTGCTTACCGGGGCGGCGACATAGAAGGGGATGCCATTTTCCATTGCCAGCACCGACAGGGTATAGGTGCCAATCTTATTGGCGGTATCGCCATTAGCCGCAATGCGGTCGGCGCCAACGATAACCGAGTTAACCCTGCCCTGGCTCATAAAGTAGCCTGCCATAGAGTCGGTAATGAGCTTAAATGGGATATTAGCCCGGCTGAGTTCCCACGCCGTTAGCCGTGTCCCCTGAAGGAGGGGGCGGGTCTCATCAACCAGCACGGTAATTTTCTTATTCTGTTGGGCTAGCTGTTTAATTACTCCTAAGGCAGTGCCTGAGCCGGTGGTGGCTAGTGAGCCGGTATTACAGTGGGTCAGAATAGTAGCATTATCCTTGAGCAGCTCAGCGCCAAACTCAGCCAGCCTTCGGGTGGCTTCAATCTCGGTGGAGTGGATATTGATTGCCTGATAGATAAGGGCTCCTTTTAGCTGCTCAGTATTCTCATCCAGGCTGGCTGCCTGCTCCATCTGCTCAATAGCCATAAACAGGTTGCGGGCGGTGGGTCGGGTGGCAGCGATAGTCCGGATAATCTCATTGAGCCTACGCCGAAATGCTTCCCGGTCGCTGGTTCTAATTTCCAGGGCGCCGAGGGCGATTCCATAGGCTGCGGCGACCCCGATAGCAGGAGCCCCTCTGATTTTCAATTCCCTGATGGCGGAGGCTACTGCCTGATAGTCGCTAAGCTCCAGGTAGACCTCCTCTTGGGGAAGTCGGGTCTGGTCAAGGAGTTTGACCCGGTTACCTAACCACTCTATCGGTTGAATATCTATCATTAGCCTCGTCTCGGTTTCCTTTCCGGGGTTATTGGCTTGGCTAACCGCTGCTCTTGCCACTGTTTACGGCGGGTCTCCATAAGGATAAAACTATAGTCGTCTTTATCCAGATACCCGCTAGGGGTGAAGCCGCATTTTTTGAAGCATTGCTGGGCTTGCTGGTTGGATACTAGCGTCTTCAGGTAGATTCGGTTGAGGCTGGTCGTCTGGAAGATATAATCCAGCAGGGTAATGATAGCATCGGTCCCGTAGCCTCTGTTCTGATAGTTGCGATTACCAATAGTAATGCCTATCTCGGCATCATGCTTAGCTCGGTTGATGTGGTAGCAAAAACAGTTGCCGATATGCTGGCTATCACGGGTCTCGATAACGAAGTTATGTTGGGTGGGGGGAGGCGAGAGCAGCTCTTCCAGGTAGGTTAATAGATACTGGGTAAAGGGGATAGTTAATGGTGGGGAGGCATTAAGCTGGGCTAGCTCGGGGTTAGCCTGCCAGCTATAGTCGTTAGGGGCATCACCCAGTTTTCGGTCTCGAAGTCTAACCTTATTGCCGATAATCATAACTGTCTCCACCAAGATTTCAGAATGAGGGGAAGAATGGGTCTTCCTCGTCTCCTAGTTGGCGTAGAGCTTGTTCGGCGGCTTGCTGGATTGCCTCACTAGGGTTATCCAGACAGTCTTCAAGGAAATTCTTGGCTTCGGTGTCACCTATCTGACCTAATGCTTGAATAGCGGCTAGTTGGACATCAATATCGTTGTCGCTAGTTAGCTCAATGAGATAGGGGGTAGCTTTCTCTTCACCTAATTGGCCACAAGCACCAGCGGCTTCATAGCGTATCTCGGGGTTGGTATTACCTAGTTCCTTGAGCAATATCGGTAGCCAGCTGGGGTTACCGTTCCTTCCCATAGCGTAGATGGAACTGATTCTGAATTTATCGTCGGGGCTATAATAGGCATCGCTAATAGCTTTTTCTACCTCGGGGGAGTCGAGCAGGGCTACTGCCTCCAGGGCGCGCCGTCTTACCTCTACTGGCTTACTGATATTATTGGTTACGCCCAGTAATGCCTGATATATCTTGGAGATGTAGTGAGGACGTAGCTTCTGACTGTCGGCTAACACCACAAATTTACCTAGAGCAGTAGCCGCTGTTGCCTGGACTTTCGCTGAGTCATCCTGCTCCAGCAGATTAATCAGGGTACTAATCAGGGATGGCTCCTCATTTTCCCACAAGCCCTCAATTGCCTGGCTTCGCACCTCGGCGTCCTCATCGGTCAAGCAACCCTGGAAGATACTATCAAAATCAAGCTCAAAGTGATTCTCAGCAAGCTCAACCAGACGGGATATAATCTGTCGTCGCCGTTCTTGTCCAATGGTTAGCCATAGCTGTTTAAGCAACTCCACCTCGGCTGAGTTCAGGTTTGACAGGTCAGCTAGCCTTGAATCGAGCAATGGCCGGTTGTTATCGGCTAGCTCGGTGACGATTTCTTCAATCGCTGATGGCATCGGTGGCTCCCTGGTTTCATTCTTCGTCTTCCTCGTCCTCTTGTTCCCAGATAGGCTCAGTAAAGTGGTCGATATATTCCCCCATCGCTTCAGCGGCGGCTCGTTTTATCCCCTCTTTCATTTCCCTAGCTAACTGCGTTAGCTCGGTGATATCAATTTCAATATCTAGTATTCGGGTCAGGGTATTAAGTATTGCTAGTGCTGCCATCGGATTCTGTATCTTGGTGGCATATATCGGAACCTCCCCCAGCAGACAGATGCCCTCAATATTTCTTTCTTTAGCGACTCCTAGCATCAGCCCATTGAGTCCGGCAATTTGTAGATTACCCTTTTGTATCAAGTTGTATTGGGCTAATTCTTCGGTCAGTGATGTATTAGTTGCTACCCCCCAGACCTTGGGGGACTCGGTATGGTGAATGCGAGCTAGGGCAGCGGCGCAGGTATAGACTCGTTTAACATTAAATTTTAGTCCAACATCAAGAATACAGTTGGCTAAGTCATATCCCTTGGAGGTCGGTTGGGCTTCACCAATGAAGAGAATTAGTTCATTTTCCTTGGTGGCGTTCTTCCAGTAGTAAAACCGACTCTGGGGGAAGTTGGGAGATTCGACGACATTATCTCTAACTGCCACTCCGATGGGGTCAAAGAAATGACAGGCTTCAATCTCGCCCAGCTTCTTGAAGGGGAGCTTTCTCAGTAAATAGTTCGCCAGTATAATGGCTACATTACCGATGCCGGGCCAGGCAGCCAGCATAACCGGTGAGTTGAGTTTGGGATGAGCATAAATCTTGGTTAATTTTTTCATTTTAAATATGGCTTTCGATTGCTTTAGCTGAGATTATTTTAGCTCCCCCCCATTAAATTCTTATTCAGTACCCTTACTTAGTAGCTACTGATACCTGCGGGCAATAGATAGAAGGGGTGTAAATAGCGTTACCAGCCCATTTGGCATCACTGCCGATAGCCGTTATCTGTTTAAGTAGCCGATAGATATTGCCGGATAGCATAGTATTCTTGACCCTACCTACTATTTCACCATTTTCTATCTTATAACCAAGAAGAACATTACCACTGAAATCACCGCTTAAGATATTCCCCTGTTCGGCTCCCATAAGATACTCTACCACCAGGCCTTCCTTGATGTCACTAACCATTTCTTTAAAAGTGGTGTTACTCGGCTCAATAATAAAGGCACTGGGGGAGGGGGCTGGCACCCCGCCAGAGCTTCTA
Source organism: Dehalococcoidales bacterium (assembly GCA_021161775.1). Classification (GTDB taxonomy): domain Bacteria; phylum Chloroflexota; class Dehalococcoidia; order Dehalococcoidales; family UBA5760; genus UBA5760. The sequence goes on along the minus strand of JAGGZY010000036.1, from coordinate 6,467 downwards.
CTGCCATTGCCGGTGCTTCGGGTGTTAGCCAGTGCTGCTGTCTGCAGGTCATAGATAAAATTGGCTATGGTTCCCTGTTCAATGAGTGGGGTGCGCTGGCTAGGGGTTCCCTCGTCATCACCCGGAGAGCTTTCAGGGCAGTAGTCCAGGGTGGGATTATCACTCAGGTATAGCTTCTTATCAAAAATCGACTGGCCCAGTTTATCTCCAATCGGTGATGCCCCCTGCAGAACAACTTTACCGTTAAATGCTGCCATTAGCGGGGTGATTAGGGCGCTGGCTACCCCGTTGGGGGTAAAGATAACCGGTAATGGCTTGGTGGTTAACTGAGCCTGACGGCTGGCTAGCTCAAGTTGTCGGAGAACAACCTCGGTTATTGGTTTGATGTCGGTTATGGGGTGGCAGGAGCTTTTGCTTTCACCAACAAATAGCATATCGGTGCCACAAATCAATTGACCCTCGATACCAAGACTAAAGATGGTCTGTTTATAGTCTAATTTACCGCCTCGGGAATTAATGATGCGGGTTGATATAATATCCCTGCTTACCCCGGCTTCACACATAATATCTTGGTTATACTCTCTAACGGTGGCGATAAGCTGCTTGCCGAGGTCAATCATCTCCTCAGTGGGCACCGATTCTACATCAGGGTCAAAGATCCTAACTAGAGGGTATGAGGTTAGCGAGGGAAGCTCAAATTTAGCCTCGGTGCCAAAGGCGGCGGTCTCAACGGCAGCATCGACTAGGGTCTGTCTATCATCCAGTCTGGTGGTAATAGCATAACCAACCCGGCCCTGTTTAATAATGCGTAGTGCTATATAGCAACTCTGTTTACTCTGAATATGTTTCAACCGATTTGCCTCAAACTGAACCGGGGTTTCCTCGGCAGAAACCATAAATACCTCGGCTTCTTCAGCAACCCGCTTCGCCTGAGACAGGATATTTTCCATTACTCTCCTCCCACCAGACAATGGCGAATTCTGATATGAGGGCTGCCATTAGAAACCGGCAGTGGTGACTGCCCTCCCTTACCACAGCCACCCCCCTGATTCATCTCCAGGTCGTTACCAATAGCCTCGATATTCTTCAGAGTGGTGAACACATTACCGGTGAGGGTTATCGGTCTTATCGGCTCAGCAATCTTGCCCTGGCGAATCATATAGGCTTCCCCCGAGGAGAAGGTAAACATCTCCATACTGGTGGTCCCACCATACCAATTTTTGGCATATATTCCATACTTAATATCACCGATTAAATCCTCAAAGGAGGTGTCTTGAGGTTCAATATAGGTATTAGTCATCCGAACGATGGGGGGGTGGCGATAGTTGATTGCCCGGGCATTACCGGTGGGTTTTTCTCCCATCCTGGCAGCGGTCTCCCGGGAATGGAGCCGGCCGACTAACTTACCCTCCCTGATGAGGTAGTTTTTCGCTGCTGGCACCCCTTCATCATCATACTTATAACTACCTCGCAGGTTAGGGATAAGCCCGCTGTCAATAATATTAAGCTCCTGGCTGCCGAAGCTTCTCCCCAGGGTCATAATCTCCTGAAGTTGCTTATTTTCATAAACGAAGTCAGCCTCAGAGAGATGACCGAAGGCTTCGTGGGTGAATACCCCGGCTAGAACTGGGTCCAGAACCACGGTATATTTTCCTCCCTTTACCCTGGGGGCAGACAGTAGCGTTACTGCCAGCTTAGCCATCTCGGCTACCTTCTGGTGAAGCCCCGTTATCGCTCTAAAATCACCGGTGCTGCCAACACTAAATCCAGCCTGTTGTACCTCGTTACCCTCGGTGGCTACGGCGGCTACCCGCAGGGTAATATCCGACCGGTCCTGCTCAATATAACTACCCTGGGAGTTCAAAAAGATGGTTCTCTTGTGACCATCGCCATAGCCAATGACCGAGGTCTGTATCTTGGGGATGCCCCAAATGATAGTGTTATATTCGTCCAGTAGTTGCTTCTTGGGGGCTAGTGGTAGGGTGGTGGGGTTGTTATTTTTCCCCCTTAATACAGTGTTGGTTATCGGGGCTACTGGGGCTAGGTTACTTTTCTCGCCACTGCCCTTACTGGCTAGCTGGGCTTGCTTGACGGCTAGCTCTACCCGATGAGATAGGTTTTCTAAGCTGTTGAAGCTGGTAAATCCCCAACCGCCGTTTACCATTGCCCGCACATTCCCGCCTGCCGAGGTTGTTTTGCCGATAGATTCTGGCTCCCGGCCACGATAGGTAATATGATTGCTCCAGCTCTCTTCAAGGTGAGCCTCAATATAATCAACATGGTAGCTATCAAGTATTTCAGCTAACTGATGACCGATATCGGTAATGTTGACCATTAACTCTTCTCCCGAATGATAAGGGGTCTACACAAATAGTTTACTGAGCCCTAGTCAGGTTGTCAATTTATAGGGTTTACAATCCCGATGTGGATACGGTATCCTAGCTTGAGATGGGGAGGTAATGTTGTATCAAGCACCACGTGGCACCTCGGATATTCTGCCCGACGAGCAGGTATACTGGTATTATATCAAGCAACAGGTGGCTGATAGCTGTCAGCGTTATGGCTACCAGCGTATTGATACCCCCCTTTTTGAGGATAGTCGACTTTTCTCTCGCAGTGTTGGCGAAGAAACTGACATTGTAGACAAGGAGATGTATACCTTTAAAGACAAGGGGGGTAATCAGCTAACCCTGAGGCCGGAGGGCACTGCCTCGGTATGCCGCGCCTATGTGGAACACGGGATGTATAATCTGCCTCAACCGGTAAAGTTGTATTACCTGGCGCCTATCTTTAGATACGAACGGCCTCAGGCGGGGAGATTTCGTCAGCACTATCAGTTCGGCTATGAAGCCTTTGGCGATGATGACTCATCTCTTGATGCTGAGGTTATTGATATGGCGTGGCAGTTCTTTCGTGCCCTCGGTCTTAATTCTCTTTTACTAAAGCTGAACAGTATCGGCTGTAAGGAATGCCGTCCGAATTACTTGGCGGTGCTTCGAGATTACTACACTAAGCATACCGGGGAGTTATGTCCAGATTGTAAAGCCAGACTGGCGAGAAACCCGTTGCGTCTACTCGATTGTAAGCGTCCTTCCTGTCAGCAGATAGCTCGTCTTGCCCCGAAGAGCGTTAACTACCTCTGCCCCCAGTGTGAAGCTCACTTCAGTCAGCTAAAGAAGCACCTGGGGCGACTTGGGCTTCCCTTTACCGTGGATAATTATCTGGTCAGGGGGCTTGATTACTATACCAGAACCGTCTTTGAGATTCAGCCTGAGGTTGAAGGTGGCCAGAGTACCCTCGGAGGGGGTGGACGATATGATAGTCTGATTGAGGAATTGGGGGGTAGCCCTACCCCAGCCATCGGCTTTGCTGCCGGGATAGAGCGGATTATACTTAATCTGAAGAGGCAGGGGGTAGTGATTCCCCCACTACCCAAACCTAAGGTATGTATGGCTCATATCGGGGATATTGCCGCTGAGGAAGCAATAAGGCTTGCCGCTACCCTGAGGCGGGCCGGCATCAGCGTGGTAGCCACGTCTAGTGGTAAAAGCCTGAAGGCTCAATTAAGGCAGGCTAATACCCTTCAGGTTAGCTATACCATCATCATCGGGAAGCAGGAGGTAGAGGCAGGTACCGTAGTGCTGCGGGATATGGCTACCTCCGAGCAGCAGATTGTTCCCGTTGACCAGCTACTGGAACAACTATCCTAATTCGGTTTGCTTGACATTAATAGATTATTTTTGTAATATAAATGAAAATGGTTTTCAGTTACTGATTGAGATGAGATTTACCGAACAGAAAATGATATCCATACTGCGGCATCGGGGTTATCGGCTTACCCCGCAACGGCGGGCGGTGCTCAGGGTTATTGCCTCAAGTCATGACCACCTTACCCCCGCAGCTATATACGAGCGGGCGCGTCAGAAATACCCGGATATTGGGTTGGTTACTGTCTATCGCGCCCTGGAGGTACTGGGTAAACTGGGGCTTATCTGTGAGATGCATACTGGAGGAGACTGTCGGAGTTATTTAATGCGGCGACCCTCGGGACATCATCACCACCTGATTTGCTCTGGCTGCGGCGAGGTGATCGATTTTGCTGATTGCGACCTTAGCTCACTGGAGCAGAGACTGACTCAAAAGACTGGGTTTAAGATTGAGGGTCATCTGCTGGAGTTCTTCGGCCGCTGTCGGAACTGTCAGCGGGTAGATTCAGCCTAGTTTCGGTTAAGATATTAGCAGGAATAGTTATTTTTGACTAGGTATAGAAAATGTTTCGACAGATAACTACTGAGCTTCGGCATCATGCCCCGTTCACTGCTTTGGGGGCCGCTACCGGGGTTGTTATCATGGTGATAATAATTCTTGGTGAGCATCTGCCTCAGGCATCGCAGGCTGCTCCTACCGTGTTTTATATCCTGCATCCGACCCATGTGGTGTTGAGCGCCATAGTAACCACAGCTATGTATAGAAAACATAGTGAAGGCAAAATCTGGGCGGCAATTTTGATTGGTTATTTTGGTTCTATCGGCATTGCTACCCTGAGTGATTCGATAATTCCCTATTTAGGTGAATCTCTGCTTGACCTGCCCAATCGGGGGATTCATATCGGTTTTATTGAGAAGTGGTGGATAGTGAATCCAGCGGCTCTTGCTGGTATTGCCATTGGCTATCGGAAACCGGCTACCAGGTTGCCTCACCTGGGGCATGTTCTTATCAGTACCTGGGCATCCTTGTTTCACGTTATTATGGCATTAGGTAGCACAGTAAGCCGGACTACCCTGCCGATTATCTTTGGCTTTTTATTTATTGGCGTTTGGCTTCCCTGCTGTACCAGCGATATTGTCTTCCCTCTGTTATTCACCAGACGGAGGTTGCCTCCCCAGTCCACATAACATATAATTAACCCGTTATTGGAGGGTAAGATGAAGCTCTGCATTACTACCTTAAGTGAAAATACCGCCGGATTGGGCAATTTTATGGGCGAGTGGGGGATTAGCGTTCTCGTGGAAAGTGATGACCTGAGTCTGCTTTTTGATACCGGACAGGGCATCTCTGCTGCCTATAATGCGGATCTCCTGGGTATTGATCTTAGCCGAGTTGGGAAGATTATCCTGAGCCATGGTCATTATGACCATACCGGTGGCTTGCGTCTTATCCTGCGTAAGATGAGACGGGATATTGAGATAATTGCTCATCCTGATATCTGGGCGGCTAAGTATGTCCGTCACGGAGACCAGAAGGAACAGTATGTTGGCATACCCTTTCAGCGGGATGAACTGGAAAGCCTGGGGGCTAATTTTAACCTGCGCCGGCAAGCCACTAGAATAACCGATAGTATCATGACTACCGGGGAGGTTCCGATGGTAACCGATTTTGAAAAAATAGCCCCTAATCTATTAGTAAAGGAGGCCGCTGGTTTTAAGCCGGATAGGCTTCTTGATGACCAGGCACTTGTTATCACTACTGAGTTGGGATTGGTGGTTGTTCTGGGTTGTAGTCACCATGGGGTGATTAATACCCTGTATCACGCGCAGCAGCTTACTGGGGAGAGGAGAATCTATATGGTGGTGGGTGGTTGTCATCTTATGGCTGCCTCCCCGGAGCAGATAGAGTCAACTATTACTGCCCTTAAGGAATTGGATATTCAACGTCTGGGGGTGTCTCACTGTACCGGTCTCCATGCCGCCAGTATTATGGCTAGAGAATTTGGTGACCGATTCTTCTTCAATAACGCCGGCACGGTAATTAGGCTACCTTAAAGGAGATGGCGACGAATCTCTCAGTTAATCTGGCACCTAAAAATCAGCGGGGCTTATTACTCAGTAACCCGGTGATAGCGGCTTCGGGTACCTTGGGTTATGGTACCGAGTATAGCCAGATTATGGATATCCAGCGGTTAGGGGCTATCGTGTGCAAGGGGACGACCTTTGAGCCAAGGGAGGGTAATCCCCAGCCCCGAATTGCTGAGACCCCCTGCGGGGTGCTTAATTCAATCGGCTTGCAGAATATTGGTGTTGATGCCCTAATTAGAGAGAAGGCACCCGTTTGGGCAGGCTGGCGGGTACCGGTTATGGTCAATATCGCTGGGGATACTATCGGCGATTATGCTCAGCTGGCGGCTAGGCTGGATAGCGTGGCTGGGGTTAGCGCCGTTGAGGTCAATATTAGCTGTCCTAATCTCAGGGCGGGTGGAGCGGAGTTTGGTACCGATCCCAGGTTAGCCGCTGAGGTAACTGCTGCCGTCAGGGAAGCAACCTCGCTACCGGTGATAGTCAAGCTAACCCCCAGTGCCAGTGAGATAATCGAGGTGGCAACCGCAGTCGCCAGTGCCGGAGCGGATGCGATATCCCTGATTAATACCCTAACTGGAATGCTGATTGATATTGTCCGACGTTGCCCACTACTGGGTAATATAGCGGGGGGGCTATCTGGACCAGCGATTAAGCCGGTGGCTCTGTATATGG
>JAGGZY010000031.1 GCA_021161775.1 Dehalococcoidales bacterium | reverse complement strand
GCCTTAATCTGCAGCCTGGCTATCTGTTGCCGCTTATAGGAAACATGCTGCCGCTGTAATTGCTCTAAATCATAGTTAGCCTCATCCACTCCCGCCTTTGCTTGCTCTAAGGTCACCCGTGACTGAGCCAGTGCCGCCTGTGACTGAGCCAGTGCCGCCCGTGACTGAGCCAGTGCCAGTTCCAGAGCATCAGTATCCAGTGGCACCAGTCTAGCTATCAAATCACCCTGGTTAACCTCATCCCACTCATTAACATATATCCTATCTACCTTACCCCCATCATCAAAGGACAAGTTTACCTCCCGAGACACCGCTACATTACCACTACCGCTAACACTAACCACCAAATCACCCCGAATCACCTCAACCAATTGCGGCTTCGCCATCTCCTCACCATTATCTTTAGCTTGACCACAAGCCACCGCCCCAACGAGCGTCAGGCACAACAATAAACTAGTCGCTATTTTCCAGCGCTTCACCTTAATCCCCTTTCTCTTCCTCAGCAGTCTTCAGCTTACCATCCTTAACCAGCCCCTCAAAGTATGATAGCCGCTGGCTCATAGTGTCTAATACCTCTTCAACAACCCCTGCCTTAATCAACACCAATCCCTTATTGTGAAAAGATGTAAACACCAATAGGGTATCAGCCGCCGCGATACCTAATTCCTTGCGGGCATTAGCCGGGATAACCACCTGCCCCTTAGGCCCAACCGTCATTGAGCCAAAGCACCGATTATCCCCCCAAGCATCCAGCGTTCCCATGACCGCCTCCTTAGCTTAAATAGTAATAAATGTCTAACTATTCCAAATTATATTACTTTTAGGAAAAACCCACAAACTAAAGAGGCTGAGAAACCGGCGCAAGACTGACTAGTTACCCAGCTCCCTGGCTCTATGGTAAGCCGCCCTGACGGCTTGCTTTACCACCTCGGTAAATTGCCCTCGGTCAAACTGAGCCAGTGCCTCGGCCGTAGTCCCCCCGGGCGAGGTAACCATCCGGCGCAGCTCCGCGGCTGGCTTTCCTGACTGTTGCATAAAGTGGACCGAACCCAGCATCGTCTGTGACACCAGCTCCCGGGCAATATCTTCGGAAAAGCCGAGGGCTATAGCGGCATCAATCATTGCTTCAGCAAACCGGAAGACATAGCCGGGACCACTGCCACTTACCGCCGTTGCCATATCAATGTAATCTTCATCATCAACATAAATCTCACTGCCCATCGCCCCCAGAATAGCCCGTGCCCATCCCTTCTGACGCTCGGTTACCTCATCGGTCGCTGTCCACACACTCATCCCCTCGCCAATCTGAGCCGGGGTGTTAGGCATTACCCGAACCAGGCGACGATGATTAAGCCCAGAGCGCAGGGTATTAATCCTAGCCCCGGCAATAATGGATAACGCCAATTGCGACCCCTTAAGCTGACCGCTAAGCTCCGTCATTACCTCAGCCAACTGCTGGGGTTTAATTGCCAAAATAATGACATCCCCATTTTTTACCGCCCGGCGATTATTACTCGTTACGCTAACGGCATATTCTTGCTTAAGGTATTGGCGACGGGACTCCTCAAGGTCGCTAACGGTAATATCCGCTGGCTTAGCTATCTCCCTATCCAGGATTGCCACCAGCATCGCCGCCCCCATATTACCACCGCCAATAAATACTATCCGCATAATCTAATCACCTACCTCTAACCCACTACCAGATTGACCAGTTTTCCGGGGACATATATCATTTTAGTAATCTCCCTGCCATTCAGGTAGTTCTTCACCCGCTGACTACCTAGTGCCAGTCTTTTAGCCTCATCCTCGGTAATCGACACCGAAACGGTAATTCTATCTCGTAGTTTACCATTAACCTGAATAATCAGTGTGGTGGCTTCATTCCTGGTCAGTTTCTCATCCCACCCCGGCCAGTTCTGATAATGAATACTGTAAGGATACCCTTGCCTCTGCCACAGCTCCTCCGCCAAATGAGGGGTTGATGGTGCCAGTAGTAAAAGCAGGGTTTTTATGGCTTCCTTCCAGGCTGAGTCCGCCACTGCTCTAGCCTTACTAACCCTAGCCAAATAATTAGTAAACTCCATCAGGGCAGCTATCATAGTATTAAAGCGGAGCTTCTCCAAATCACTGGTTACCTTACTGATGGTCTGGTGGATAATTCGGGTCAGCTCTCGCTCTGCCTCAACCCGATTAGCTGAACCACCGTCATATTTCTCTACCACCAGACCCCACACCCGATTAAGCCAGCGGCTGATACCACAGACACCACTATCATCCCAGTTACCGCCCTGCTCCCAGGGAGCCATAAACATTAGATAGACCCGCACCACATCTGCCCCCAACCGAGAGACATAATCATCAGGGTTAACTACATTACCCCGCGATTTACTCATCTTCTGGTGCCCACAGATAATTGTTCCCTGATTAAAGATACGCCGAAACGGCTCGCCAAAGCTAACCAGCCCCATATCCCGAAGCGCCTTGATAAAAAAGCGAGCGTAGAACAGATGCATCACGGCATGCTCAGCACCACCAGTATACAGGTCTACCGGTAGCCAATATTTAACCTTATCCGCCGCAAAGGGGGCAGTATCACAGTGAGGACTGGCATAACGCAAAAAATACCACGACGAACACATAAAGGTATCCATAGTATCCGTCTCCCGTCGTGCCGGACCCGAACAAACCGGGCAGGTAGTATTGATAAACGACTCGCAATACTTCAGAGGGGATTCGCCAGTAGGCTTAAACTCAGCATTCTCGGGGAGTAATACCGGCAAATCGGTATCAGGAACCGGCACAATGCCACATCGGTCACAATAGATTATCGGTATCGGCGCCCCCCAGTATCGCTGGCGAGAGATAAGCCAATCACGAAGCCGATAGGTTACGGCGTGTTTCCCCCACCCTTTCTCCTCCAGAAAATAGCTCACCGCTTCCCCACCATCCTGACTGGGAAGCCCGTTAAACCGCCCCGAGTTTACCATCACCCCCGGGGTAGTATATGCCTCGGCCAACTCCTCACCTGACCACTTGGGGGGGGCAATGACTGTCTTTATCGGCAGATGATACCGCTTAGCAAAGGCAAAATCACGCTCATCATGAGCCGGTACCCCCATCACCGCCCCGGTGCCGTAGCTCATCAACACATAATCGGCAATCCAGATAGGTACCTTCTCTCCATTAAGCCGGTTGGTGGCATATGCCCCGATAAACACCCCCGTCTTTTCCCTATCGGTAGCCAGACGTTCAATCTCACTCTGCTGTCGTGATCGGGTAATATATGCCTCAACCTCAGTTCGCTTTTCAGGCAGGGTCAATTTCGTCACCAGGGGATGCTCTGGAGCCAGCACCATAAAGCTAACCCCAAAGATAGTATCGGGACGAGTGGTAAATACCCTAATCTCTGTCTCCTCCCCTCCGGCATTGTCAAGGGCAAAGGAAATCTCAGCACCGACACTCTTGCCTACCCAGTTCCGCTGCATTATCTTTATCCGCTCTGGCCAGTCAATATCATTATGTTGCCGAAGTTCATCAGCATACCGGGTGATACGAAAGAACCACTGCGCCAGGTCGCGGCGGGTAACCACTGCCCCGCAACGCTCGCAACGACCATCTACCACCTGTTCGTTAGCCAGCACTGTTTGACAGTGAGGACACCAGTTAACCGGCGCCTTAGCCCGGTAAGCCAGGCCAGCCTTATATAACCTTAAGAAGAGCCACTGCGTCCATCGGTAATATTCCGGCAGGCAGGTAATTATCTCCCGACTCCAGTCATAGCTAGCCCCGAGACTCTTCAGTTGACGACGCATATTGTCAATGTTTCGCATCGTCCAAGCCGCGGGGTGAATACCGCGCTCTATAGCAGCATTCTCGGCGGGTAGCCCAAAGGCATCGAAACCAATAGGGTGAAGCACATTATAGCCCTGCATCCGCTTAAATCGGGCATAAACATCAGACGGCGCCATCGCATACCAGTGTCCAATGTGGAGATTCCCCGAGGTATAAGGAAACATCGTTAAGGCATACCACTTGGGCTTGGTACTGTCTTCAGTAACCTCATATAGCCCATCCGCAGCCCATTTCTGCTGCCACTTCTTTTCTATTTCTTGCGGGTAATATTTGGCAAGCATTATATTCACCTGAGCTAAATAAAAGCCCTCCGACACTAAGAACATTCCTAGCAGAGAGCCACCCTATCGCTAAGCCACTGGTGGAGCTGGGGGGATTCGAACCCCCTACCTTTTGACTGCCAGTCAAACGCTCTCCCAATTGAGCTACAGCCCCGTCACACATTCAATATAACAAAAAACAGACTGGTTAGCAACGACTGGCCATTGCTTGTTAGCGGGAGAAGGATTACAATATTAAGCAAAAATTCGTTGGAGTAGTAGATAATGAAGGTTAGCAGTCTATCTAAAGTAGCTATTATCGGGTTAACGATAGGGTCGCTTCTTCTGGCATCGTGTGCTGGTCATACCCCCACCCCGGCGCCGTCATCGGGACCTAAGACCTACTCATCACCGCCACCGATGACAATTGATGTCAACAAAAAGTATACCGCTACTATTGAAACTGAGAAGGGTGATATCATAATCGAGCTATTTGCCAAGGATGTCCCCAAAACGGTCAACAATTTTGTATTTCTGGCTCGTGAGGGATTCTATGACGGTTGTACCTTCCATCGGGTGATACCAGGTTTTATGGCTCAAGGGGGCGACCCCACTGGAACCGGAATGGGGGGACCTGGTTACCACTTTGCCGACGAGTTCTCTCAGCATACCCATGTTGTCGGGACACTATCGATGGCTAACTCGGGACCAAATACTAACGGAAGTCAGTTTTTCATCACCTATACGCCACAGCATCCCCTTGATGGCAAGCACTCTGTATTCGGTCAGGTAATAGAGGGAATGGATGTCCTTAACAAACTGACCCCTCGCGACCCCAGCCAGCATCCCAAGTTTACCGGTGACAAGATAATCCGAATAACTATCAAGGCAAAATAGTCTGGCTAGCCCAGTGGCTTCTTTCTAAGTAGGGTGACATACTGAAAACCCAGCGAACGGACAAACTGGCTCTTCACATAGCAAAGGGAGGTGTTCCGAATAAGCCGGGTAATCTTCTCGGGGGATAGTTTATACAGATGCATCTTTCGTGCCATCAGGGGATTATGATATTGTCTGAGGGCAGCACCTATCGCTTGAGTTCCCCGGATCAATTCCCAGGGATAGACCACAATGGCGATTCCTCCCGGCTTGAGGACCCGGTCTATCTCAGAGAGAAACCGGCCGGGGTTGGGGATGTGTTCAATAGTGTGTAGCGAGTAGATTTTGTCAAAACTGTTCGGTGGGAAATTCAGGTGGGTAACATCCCCGTATTGCACCTTGTCACTAACCGGCTCCTCCAGGGAACTCTCACTGATATCAATCCCGATTATATTATCGGTGTAACTAGCTATTGCTCTAACGTAGAAGCCCCGGCTACACCCCATATCCAGTATTCGTTCCCCTGTTTGGGGTTTCAGATAGTCTAGGACAACCTTAAACAGTCCGGCGTTAAAATTAAAGGTCATCTTGTAATTACCTGTCTTAGGAGGAACTGCCCCTCGGGAGGATATTCCAGTAGGATGAAGCACATCTCCGGGGTAGATTCGGTTTAGAATATGTTCTTTATACACGGTATCCCCTTTCTTTCTTGGCTGAAATAGCAGCCCTATCTGGCGCAACCGAACATTTATTATAGCCTAATACCTGGCTCAACCTCAACTAATTCCAGCCCCCTTCAGACTATTTTAGGACACACCTAGCACCCCTAACCAGCGTAAGAACGACCCCAATCCCCAGTAGCCACAATAGGCAATGATTATTGCCTTGGTTACCTGGCCAGCTAAGCAGGCAAAGAAGAATTTAGGCAGCCGGAAACGCATTGCCCCCATACTGATTGCCATCGGCACAAAGAATGGATTGGGAGCTACCGATAGGGCAAATACAGCTACAGCACCCCGGCGATGGGCAAAGTTCATAACTCGGGGCAGTTTAATTCGTTTCATAAATCGGGACATTCGGGAGTCGGGGTCATCACTAGTCAGATTGGCAGGATTAAACTGGGGGAAGAAGCGACGCCCCCCGCGACCGGTTAGATAAATCAGGGTCCCTCCAGTGCTGAGACCAGCCCCAGCGACAGTCCCTACCAGTGCCGGGTGTAATACCCCACCGAGGGTGAAGGTGAGCAACATATAGGGTCCCGGCGCCAGCACACTGACGCCGGTAGCCAGCGTAATAACAAACAGGCCAACATAGCCATACTGTTGAAAGCGGATTAAATATTCGGTGTGAAAAACCATGAAGATACAAACCGCAGCAATTCCTCCGATAAAGAAACCAGCCGCTATGCGTCGCTTCCTGTCTGAGCTTAGGCTATTGGGACTGGTGCTGGTTACAGCCATCACCAAAAACTCTCCATTCATATAGTGTCTAGGTTGCCTTAGCGGCTGGCTTAGCGATGTTAAAGGTTAAGCCTTCATCACCGACATCAACGATAACTGTGTCTCCTGCCTTAAATTCCTTCCGCAGCAACTTGGTAGATAGTGGGTTTTCGATATATTTCTCGATAGCCCGCCCCAGTGGTCGTGCTCCATATATAGGGTCATAACCCTTCTTAGCCAGCCACGATTTGGCATCCCCGGTTAGTTCTATTCCTAGCTTATGCTCCGCCAGTCGTTCCTGCAGGTCCTTAGTCATTAAATCGACAATCTGTCTTAATTGTGCCTCGCTTAGTTCGTGGAAGACGATAATCTCGTCAATGCGATTAATAAATTCAGGGCGGAAGGTTTTCTTCACCTCAACCATAACCTTGGCTTTCATTGCCTCATAGCTTTGCTTCTGGTCTTTGGTCTCCCGGGAGACACCAAAACCAATGCCGGTCTCCTTCTTGATAAGCTCTACCCCGGTATTACTGGTCATAATAATCACCGTGTTCTTAAAGTTAACCACCCTACCGTGGCCATCAGTCAACCGACCGTCATCAAGAATCTGAAGGAGGGTATTAAATACCTCCGGGTGAGCCTTCTCAAGCTCATCAAGCAGTATCACCCGGTAGGGACGCCGTCTCACGGCTTCGGTAAGCTGCCCCCCTTCCTCATAGCCAACATAGCCCGGGGGCGCTCCAATTAGGCGGGATACGGTATGCTTTTCCTGATACTCCGACATATCTAGACGCACCATAGCGTTCTCATCACCAAACAGAAACCAAGCCAGGGTGCGTGCCAGCTCGGTTTTACCCACCCCGGTAGGACCGAGGAACATAAAACTACCGATGGGTCGCCGGGGGTCTTTAAGTCCCGCCCGACCGCGGCGGATAGCCTCTGAAATAGCAATTACCGCTTCCTCCTGATTAATGAGCCTCTGGTGAATTCGCTCCTCCATATGAAGCAATTTCTCAGCTTCCCCTTCTAACATCTGAGATACCGGAATACCGGTCCATTTGGAGATTAACTGGGCAATATCCTCTTCGCTAACCGTCTGGCTAATCTTCTCTCGCTTTAGCCAATCACCCTTTGCCCGATTATACTGGTCTTCCAAACGCAATCTTTCCGCCTTAAGTTTAGCGGCGTGTTCATACTCCTGTCGCTGTGAAGCGGCGTCTTCCTCATTAGTTAACTGCCTGATCTGCCGCTCCAGCGATTTAACCTCGGGAGGGGCGCTCTCGGTATCAATGCGGAGCTTACTGGCAGCTTCATCAATCAGGTCAATTGCCTTATCGGGGAGATGGCGGTCAGAGATATAGCGCTGGCTAAGCTTCGCCGCGGCTTCCAGAGCGGCATCACTTATCTTAATCTTATGGTGAGCCTCATATCGGGGGCGAAGCCCACGCAGTATGTTAATGGTGTCGGCACTGCTAGGCTCATCAACAAAGACCGGCTGGAATCTTCGCTCCAGTGCCTTATCCTTCTCGATAAAGCGGCGGTACTCATCAAGGGTAGTAGCGCCAACACACTGTAATTCACCGTGAGCTAAGGCGGGTTTAAGCATATTACCAGCATCGATAGCCCCTTCAGCAGCTCCAGCACCGACTACGGTGTGTAGTTCATCGATAAATAGGATTACCTCGCCCTGAGCCTGACGAATCTCGTCCATTACTGCCTTGAGTCGCTCTTCAAACTCGCCGCGAAACTTGCTGCCGGCGACCAGAGCCCCCATATCCAGTGCCATCACCCGTCGCCCTTTAAGAGAATCAGGTACATCATCAGCAGCAATCTTCTCCGCTAGACCCTCAGCAATGGCCGTTTTACCTACCCCAGCTTCACCAATAATCACCGGGTTGTTCTTGGTACGGCGGCTAAGAATCTGCATTACCCGCTTGATTTCTTCATCACGGCCAATAACAGGATCCAGCTTGCCCTGACGAGCCATTTCGGTCAGGTCCCGAGTATATTTTTCCAGGGAGCGATACTTGCTCTCAGCGCGGGCATCATCAACCCGGTGTCCTCCCCGTAGAGTCTGCAAGGCGCGATATACCTTCTCCTGGTCAATACCAAAGTAACGAAGGATGCTAGCAGCACTACCCTTTTCCTCACCAGCCATAGCGATAAGCAGGTGCTCAACGCCGGTAAATTCGTCTTTCAGCCGGTCGGCTTCCTCATTAGCCTTGGTGAGCAGTTGTGCCACTCGTGGCGTAGCATAGATTTGAGCTGTCTCATAGGTAACCTTGGGCGATTTGTCAAGCACTGCCTCAACCTGCTGCCTTACTGACCCAGCATCAATCCCGAGTTTTTTTAATATATCGCCAACCAATCCCCCTTCCTGACGAAGCATTGCCAGCAGGATATGCTCCACATCCCATTGGCTATGGTGATACTGGCGGACGATTTCCTGAGACAAAGCTAAAGCCTGCTGAGCCTGCTCGGTAAATTTTTCCGGTCGCATCAGTCTGATTCCCTCCCTAATCTTTCTAGTTCTATCTCCAACTCGGCTAAACGGCACTGTAATTCCGTCATCTGTTGTGCCATCCTCAGAATAACCTCTACCCCTGCCAGGTTCACCCCCAGGTCATCCATCAGGGTCTTCGCCCGGTGAAGCTGAATAATATCCCTCTTTGAATATAAACGAACATTACCCCGAGAGCGATACGGCTCTATTATGCCAATCTTCTCATAATAGCGCAAGGTATGGGTTTGCACCCCCAGCATCCTGGCGACAACCCCTATCCCATAGCAAGGTTCAGTATTGTCGATATCCATAGTAACCTCATCTCATAATCAGACAGACCTGAGCCGACTGAGTTGCCGGAATAGTTCTTTCTCTTTGTCAGAGAGATTAGTGGGTAATACCAAATTAATCCTAACTAACAAGTCACCGTAGGCTGAGTTACCCAAGTGAGGCATCCCCTGCCCGCTTAAGCGGAAGGTGCGTCCGTTCTGAGTCTCTGGCGGGATTTTTAAGGCCAGTTTGCCTTTAAGAATCGGCACCTCAATCTCACCTCCCAGAGCGGCTACAGTTAAGGGAACCTCGACCTCAACATATAAATCATCACCCTGGCGTTTGAACCGAGGGTGTGGTTTAACTGATATCACCAGATAGAGATCTCCATTAGTGCCCCCATTATAGCCCGGACCACCTTTACCCGCAATGCGTACTCGAGACCCATTCTTGACTCCGGGAGGAATCTTAACCTCAAGGCGCTTCAGACGGAATACTACACCCGTCCCCTGACATTCCGAACAGGGTAGATTTTGTATCTGTCCCGTACCCCGACAGCTAGGACAGGGCTGATTAACCCTGAGGTTCAACTGACGGGTGGTCCCATAATAGGCTTCCTCCAGGGTTATTTCTACCGGGGAATCTATATCCTGGCCTCGTCTTGACGAGCGGCGGCGATCCCCGAAACCACCGAATAATTCGCTAAACAGGCTACTCAGGTCGTCCTCCCCAAAGCTAGGACCAGTACTACCCCAGCGGAAGCTGGTAAAGGGACGCTGACTGAATCCAGATTGAGCAAACTGGTCAGCATGCTGCCACTGGTCACCAAATTCATCGTATTTGCGCCGCTTAGCTCTGTCCGACAGCACCTCGTAAGCCTGGTTTATCTGCTTGAATTTCGCCTCAGCAGACTTATCACCGGGATTAACATCAGGATGATACCGGCGCGCCAGCCGACGATAGGCTTGCTTTATCTCCCGCTCGGTGGCATCCCGCTTGACCCCTAAAATATCATAGTAACTGGCTGCCATTTCCCTCTCCTGGTCTATGGTGCTATTATAGATTACATAGGGAAATATGTCAAGACTTGGTTAGGAAGATTAATAAGTTATTATTAAGAGAGCTAATAAAATGTCTAAATATGCTATAGCGCTAATGGTAGTTAGAAGAAAGGCAATCACTAGCCTAATAAATAAGCAGGGAGATATAATAGAGAACTGGATTATCTTCGGGCTAAGCCACTTCTACGGTGGGGTTTTCTTATCCTAAAGGATGTGCTATAATTTGTATAGTGAAATAGCCTTCTGGTGGTTAGAGCGAGGTGGAACCACCCGTTCCCATCCCGAACACGGAAGTGAAACTCCTCAGCGCAGACGATACTGAAGGGGCAACTCTTTGTGGAAAATATGTCACTGCCGGGAGGCTATTGGCTTTAGTAAGATTATCGGGTTAACCGACGATTGAGACCCTGCTTTTGACCTTTACCCTGGGGTGTTTTATAATTCAGATAATAGTGTTTTGGTAAGGTAAGGTTTAAGGGAGAGGTAAAATGGCCAGTCGGTTTGAGAAATTCTCCGAACGAGCACGTAAGGTGCTTACCCTGGCTCAGGAAGAGGCCCAGAGCCTTAACCACAGCTATATTGGCACTGAGCATATCCTGCTTGGTCTGGTGCGGGAAGGGGAAGGGATAGCGGCTAAGGTATTAACTAATCTGGGCATTGATCTGAATAAGGTGCGAGCTCAGGTAGAGTTTGTTATTGGGCGAGGTGAGAAAGTCAGTTCAGGTGAAGCCGGGCTTACCCCTAGAGCTAGGCGGGTCATCGAGCTGGCAATAGATGAGGCACGTTACCTGGGCCATAGCTATATTGGCACCGAGCACCTGCTGCTGGGGTTACTACGTGAGGGGGAAGGGATAGCAGCTAGTGTACTAGATAGCTTCAGTATTACTCTGGACCAGGTGCGAGCCGAGACGGGACGGGTGTTGAGTCAGGGGACAGCTAAATCCCGAACCACTCGTGTTACCAGTCGTACCCCATCCTTAGACAAGTTAGGAATTAACCTGACCGAGGCAGCTCGAGCAGATAGGCTGGACCCGGTTGTCGGGCGAAGTAAGGAAATAGAGCGGGTGATACAGATTCTTAGCCGCCGTACCAAGAACAACCCAGCGCTTATTGGCGAGCCCGGGGTAGGTAAAACAGCTATCGTAGAAGGGCTAGCTCATCGTATCGTCACCGGGGATGTGCCGGAAACACTTCAGGATAAACGGTTGATTACTCTGGATGTCAGCGCGGTAGTAGCCGGAACCAAATACCGAGGTGAATTTGAGGAACGGCTGAGGAAGATTATTGATGAGATAAAGACCGCCGGCAACTGTATAATCTTTATTGATGAATTCCACACCCTGGTTGGTGCCGGAGCCGCCGAGGGGGCGGTAGATGCGGCTAATCTGCTTAAGCCAGCGCTGGCGCGGGGTGAGATACAGTGTATTGGGGCAACCACCCTGGATGATTATCGCAAGTACATTGAGCGGGATGCTGCTCTGGAACGAAGGTTCCAGTCTATTCTGGTAGAGGAACCTAGTGCTGATGAAGCTGTAGAGATACTGCGTGGTATCAAAGGCCGCTATGAAAAGCATCACCGTCTGACAATAAGTGATGAGGCACTGAAATCAGCGGTTAGCCTGTCCTCTCGGTATATTCCCGACCGCTACCTGCCGGATAAGGCTATCGACCTGATTGATGAAGCCGGGTCCCGGGTAAGAATTAGAAACCGGACTATCCCTATCTCTCTGAAGGATGCCCGACGGCTTGAGGATAGTGTACGTCGGGATAAGGATGCTGCCCTGGCAACCCAACAGTATGATTATGCTGCCGAGCTGCGCCAGCGAGAACACCAAATTGAGGAAAAGATAAAGAAACTGGAAGCCGACTGGCAGGTGGAGCAGGAGCAGCACAAACCGATAGTTGGGATTGAGGATATTGCTGAGGTGGTTAGTATGTGGACAGGAATCCCAGTGGTTCAATTAGCCGCCAATGAGACCAGCCGCCTGCTTAAAATGGAGGAGGTATTACGGCGTCGTATTGTAGGTCAGGATGAGGCTATTAGTGTTGTGTCCAAGGCAGTCCGCCGCGCTCGAGCGGGCATTAAGGACCCCCGACGGCCCATCGGTAATTTTATCTTCCTCGGTCCCACCGGGGTAGGTAAAACCGAGCTGGTCAAGGCACTGACGGAGTTTATGTTTGGCAGCGAGGATACCTTAATTCGGCTGGATATGTCGGAGTTTATGGAGAAGTTTGCCGTGTCCCGACTGGTCGGGGCACCACCGGGATATGTTGGCTATGACGAGGGTGGTCAGCTAACCGAGGCGGTAAGACACAAGTCATATTGCTGTATCCTCCTTGATGAGATTGAAAAGGCTCACCCGGATGTATTTAATATCCTACTTCAGATATTTGATGATGGTCACCTGACTGATGCCAAAGGGCGTCGGGTTGATTTTCGTAACAGCATTATTATTATGACCAGTAATGTGGGGGCGCAACTTATTCGGAAGGGGTCTACCATTGGTTTTAACCTTGCCGGTGACGAAACCAAGAGCCGTGAGCAATCTTATGAGCAGATGAAGGAGAAGCTACTTAACGAGCTAAAAAAGACCTTCCGCCCCGAGTTTCTCAATCGTATTGATGGGGTAGTAGTATTCCATCCCCTAAACAAGGAACATATCAGGAAGATAGTTGACCTGCTACTAGCCATAGTGAGTAAGCAACTAGCAGAGAAGGAGGTAAAGCTGGAGGTAACCGATGCTGCCAAGGACTTCCTGGGAGAGAAGGGTTATGATGAGGTCTTTGGGGCTCGGCCGCTGCGCCGGGTAATTCAGGATATGGTTGAGGATAAGCTCTCCGACGGCTTGCTCGGTGGGAAGTTTCACGCCGGGGATACCATCGTAGTTGACCTGGAGGAGGGAAAAATTGTTGTCCACCCAGCGGTAGTAACTGCTACGCCGGGTGAAGAAAAATAATTGGTAGGTAGTCTCCTCTGGTTTATTACGTACCGAGGGTAGACACTTGAGAGGATGGAGTATCTACCCTTTAATTTTACCTGAAGCAATTTTAGAATTTAGGAACGGGCTAAGGATATGGAAGTAGATTGGGGACAGGCTTCTCAAATTGCTGGCGCTGGCTTTGGTACGGTATTTGTGGTGCTGGCTATTTTAGCTGGCGTCATCGCCTTGATTGCGCTCGCGGTGAGGAGAACTAGCCGAGGTAAGGATAAAAATATCAAGAAGGGGGATTGAAAATTGTCACGAGAGACGGTAGAAGTTCCCATAACCGGGAAGATTGTTAGTGTCGATGTCAAACCGGGGGATACGGTTAATGAGGGGGATGTTCTCTGTGTGCTGGAGTCAATGAAGATGGAGAATCCAATACTGGCTCCACTGGATGGCACAATTGCTGAGGTAGGGGTTGAGTCAGCACAGGTGGTCAAGCCTGGAGAAACGGTAGCGATTATTGAGTATTAGCTTCATTATTACCAGTAGGTTGGCGATTTAATGTTTGGTCTTTTTGAAAGCGGGTTTGCTAGTTTTACTTGGGGTAATGGGGTGATGCTAGCTATTGGCGGGTTGCTGTTGTATCTGGGTATCGCCAAGAAGATGGAACCCCTATTACTGGTGCCGATTGGCGTTGGTACTATTCTGGTTAATCTGCCGCTTGGTGGGTTGATGGAATGTATTGTCCAGGGTAAGCTGGTCGAATCCTATGCCCTGGGTGGGGAGCCAGCGGGGCTGCTTTCCCGGATATTCCGCTACGGCATCGTCTGGGAGCTAATCCCCTGCCTTATCTTTCTTGGTCTGGGAGCGATGACCGACTTTGGCCCGATTATCGCTAATCCGCGGACACTGCTGTTGGGTGCTGGGGCGCAGTTTGGGGTTTATGCCGCCCTCTTTATTGCCATGGCGCTGGGATTCAACATTTACGAAGCGGCTGCCATTGGCATCATCGGTGGGGCTGATGGGCCTACGGCTATCTACCTGAGCAACCGTCTGGCACCCCAGCTCATCGGACCGATTGCCGTTGCCGCCTATACCTATATGGCGCTGGTGCCCATTATCCAGCCGCCGATAATAAGAGCCCTTACCACTAAAGAGGAGCGGGCAATATATATGAAACCCCAGTTGCGTCCGGTATCCCAGCGAGAGAAGATTCTGTTCCCCATCATCGGTGCCATTATTATTATCCTACTGGTGCCTAAGTCGGCGCCGCTCATTGGTATGTTTATGTTCGGCAATCTGCTCCGGGAGTCGGGGGTTACCGATAGGCTGGCTGATACAGCAGCTAACTCCTTTATGAATGTGCTCACCATTCTCCTGGGGGTCTCGGTAGGGGCTATTATGAGTGCTGGGTCCTTCCTCACCCGTGATACTCTGAAGATATTCGGTCTGGGGGTAATTGCCTTTGCCGCCTCTACCTTCTTCGGGGTCATTCTGGCCAAGTTTATGAATCTATTCCTTAAAGAGAAGATTAATCCGATGATTGGGGCGGCTGGTGTCTCGGCAGTACCCATGGCGGCGAGGGTGGTTCAGAAGATGGGGCAGAAGGCTAATCCCCGAAACTTCCTGCTGATGCACGCGATGGGTCCCAATATCGCCGGGGTTATCGGTACGGCAGCTGCCGCTGGTATATTCCTGGGCCGGCTGGGCTAGGTCAATTATTGCGTTGCCCCTTAGTATAGGGTAAAGTTATTTCGTGGGGAAATCAGATAAATCCGGGGCGAAGACTATCTTTGTCTGTCAGAACTGTGGTAAGGAAAGTCTGAAATGGCAGGGACGCTGTCCTAACTGTAAGCAGTGGAATACCTTTGTGGAGACCAGGATAACTGCCTCCAAGACCACATCATATGTCCTGCCACTTAATCCACCTCAGGAGCTATCTCAGGTTGCCGCTGAGGCACTGGACCGTATCCCAGTTCCACTGACCGAGTTTAATCGGGTGCTGGGAGGAGGGTTGGTACCGGGTTCGGTGGTGCTGATTGCTGGCGACCCCGGTATTGGTAAATCTACCCTCTTGCTTCAGGTTACAGCGCTCATTGCTCAGACCATGGGCAGGGTGGTTTATGTTTCCGGAGAGGAGACCCCGCATCAGATTAAGCTCCGCTCGGGGCGTCTTGGGGTGGTGGGGGAAGGACTTTTCCTGCTGGCAGAGACCAACCTTGAGATTATCCTGAATCAGCTCGAGGAATTATCCCCCCGGCTGGTGGTTATTGATTCCATTCAGACGATTTATTCCCCTGAGATGGATACGGCGTCAGGTAGTATTACCCAGGTTAGGGAGTGTACCCTACGGCTAATGCGCTGGGCTAAGCTCAGTGGAGTGCCGCTCCTGGTTACCGGCCATGTTACCAAAGACGGGGCAATTGCTGGACCCCGGGTTCTGGAGCATATCGTTGATGTAGTACTCTATCTGGAGGGCGAATCCTTCAGTAGCTACCGACTGTTACGTAGTGTGAAAAATCGCTTTGGTTCCACCAATGAGGTAGGTATCTTTGAGATGAAGACCGAAGGTTTGGTGGAGGTGGCTAATCCATCATTGGCGTTCCTGTCATCACGGCAGACTGAGGCAGTCGGCTCAGTGGTAGTGCCTACCGTGGAGGGTAGCCGCCCTCTGCTGGTGGAGATTCAGGCTTTAACCAGCCTTACTAGTTTTGGTTTGCCTCGGCGCACCGCCAACGGGGTTGACTTCGGTCGCCTGCTGCTGATTATTGCCGTGCTGTCGCGTCGCATTAGGTTACGGCTGGGAAATCAGGATGTTATCGTTAATGTTACCGGGGGACTCAGGGTAGGCGAGCCAGCCGCCGACTTGGGTATCGCCCTGGCTATCGCCTCTAGCTTTAGTGACCGAGAGATTGCCTCTGATCTAGTGGCAGTAGGAGAGATAGGATTAAGCGGTGAACTAAGAGCCGTTTCCCAGCTGGAGAGAAGGGTAGCCGAAGCCGCCAGGCTGGGTTTTAAGCATTGTATCGTACCTCGGGCAGGCAGCAAGCTAAAGAGCGAGTCTCTGGAGCTTATCCCGGCAGGTACTTTGAAGGAAGCCATAAGTAGAGGGCTGGTAAAAACGAGCCAAAGAAGGAGAGAGGCTAAAGATACACAATGAACGGTCAACAAAAGGTAGCTACCGTTATCGTGGCGGCTGGCTCAAGCCAGCGGATGGGGGGGGTGGATAAGGTACTGGCTCTATTAGGCGGCAAGCCTATCCTAGCCAGGGCAGTAGATACCTTTCAAAAATGTAACCCTATTGACCAGATAGTGGTGGTAGCAAATAAACAAAGCCTGGAGCAGTGCCAGCAGTTAGTCGCTAGCTACGGTTGGTCAAAGGTAACCGATGTTTGTGTTGGTGGTAAGCAGCGTCAGGATTCGGTAGCTGCCGGGCTTAACTGTCTCCGGGATAGCGAGTGGGTAGTTATTCACGATGGGGCAAGACCGCTGGTAACTGAAGAGCTAATCTACCGCGGGCTGGCTGAAGCCAGGGAAACAGGAGCCGCTGTTGCCGCCGTGCCGGTTACCGATACTATTAAGCTAGTCGGTGATGATAATATAGTTAAGGAGACAATGCCGCGGCACCGACTACAGGCAGCTCAGACGCCGCAGGTGTTCCGCCGGGATATAATCACCAGTGCCTACCGGGAGATAATCAAAAATGTCACTGATGATGCCTCCCTGGTGGAGAGGTTAGGGGTTAGAGTGAAGCTGTATCCGGGGTCTTATGATAATATAAAGATAACCACGCCTCGTGATTTAGCCCTGGCTGAGATGTTACTGGGATATGAAGGATAGGATGCAGATTGGTATTGGCTATGATATTCACCCCCTGACCCCCGGGCGGAGGTTGGTTCTGGGGGGGGTAGCGATACCCTTTGATAAGGGGCTTGGCGGTTGGAGTGATGCCGATGTATTGACCCACGCCGTTATTGATGCCTTGCTGGGGGCAGCAGTGCTGGGTGATATTGGAAGCCATTTCCCTTCTGGAGAGGCAGCATATAAGGATATCTCCAGTCTAATCCTCCTGGAGAGGGTGAGGGATGAGCTGACGGAAAATGGTTGGCGAGTAGTTAATATTGATGCTACTATTGTTGCTGAGCAGCCGAAACTGGCTGACATTATCCCTGAGATGTGCTACAACCTCAGTCAGCAGTTGGGGATTGATATTACCCAGGTAAGCGTCAAAGCAAGCACCTCCGCCGGGTTGGGGGTCATTGGTCAGGGTGAGGGGATAGCTGCTTGGGCAGTAGCCCTGATAGAGGAGATTCCAGAAAAACTCAAGGAGTAAACAATGAAGGTATTTAATACCCTTTCCGGGCAGAAGGAGGAATTTTTGCCTCCGGGTAGCCGGGTCAGGATGTATGTCTGTGGGATTACCCCCTATAGCGATAGTCATATTGGTCATGCGATGTGCTATATCATCTTTGATGTTATTCATCGTTATCTCCAGTTTAAAGGCTATCGGGTAAAGTACGTACAGAATATTACCGATGTTGATGATAAGCTTATTGACCGCGCTCATCGGCTTGGTGTTTCCACCAGTGAGCTAGCCGAGAGATTTACCCGGGACTTTTTTGAGGATATGGATGCCCTAAATATTAACCGAGCGGATGTTTACCCCCGAGCTACCGAGGAGATACCCCAGATTATTAAGGTAGTTAAGGGATTAATAGCTAAGGGCTATGCCTATCCGGCGGGGGGCAGTGTCTATTTTAGGGTAAGAAATGTCCCCGATTACGGTAAGCTATCTCACCGCAACCTGGAGGCAATGATAGCTAGGGGTAATGCAACATTTAGCCGGGATAAGGAGCATCCCCTGGACTTTGCTCTGTGGAAGGCAGCTAAGCCCGACGAACCGTGGTGGGATAGCCCCTGGGGAAAGGGTAGGCCAGGATGGCATATTGAGTGTAGCGCGATGGCGTTAAAATACCTGGGGGATACCATTGATATTCATGGCGGGGGTAAGGACCTGATTTTCCCCCATCACGAAAATGAAATAGCTCAATCAGAGAGCTTTACCGGACTTAAGCCGTTTGCCCGCTACTGGTTACATAACGGGATGCTGCAGTTTAATACCGAAAAGATGAGTAAATCCCAGGGTAACTTGATAACAATAAAGGAGATGCTAGCCAGATACCGCGCCGATACGATTCGCATCTTTGTGCTTAACTCTCACTATCGTAGCCCCCTTAGTTACTCCGAGGAGGCACTGGAGGCGGCCGAGGGAGGAGCAGATAGACTGGCTCAAGCAGCTAACACTGTCTCCAGTGGCGAGAGGGATGATATAGGAGTAGATGTAGAGCATTACCGAAGCCAGTTTATCCGAGCGATGGATGATGACTTTAACACCGCACGGGGATTAGCCGTTCTTTTCGACCTTGCCCGAGACATTAACCGACTTAGGGACCAGGGGGGTAACATTCTAGGGGGACAGCAACTGCTATTGGAGCTGGCTAATGTACTGGGGCTGACCCTGATTTTACCAGCTAAGCCCTCGCTTAATGCAGCATCGTTTCGTGATATCATTGATGCCATCGGGACGCTGTATAGTGAAGCCAAAAAGTGGCAGCCCTCGGCTAACCAGTCCTATATTGATTATCTAATTTTAAAGCGTGACCAGCTTCGCCAAGCCAGGCAGTGGCAGCCCTCCGATATGATTCGGAGTAAGCTGGATGAAGTCGGTATTACTCTAGAGGATACCCCTCAGGGAACGATACCGAGGTATAAGTGATAGCTAATGAAACACGAACTGGGTATCATTATAGTGGGTATTGTCATCCTGGTGCTGCTGGGATGTTTTTGTCGGGGATTTTTCGTAAATACCAATGTTCACCTGGCGCTCAGGGTAGTGGTTGGAGTTATTGGGGGAGGGGTACTGGCGTTAGTGATAATTGGGATTAAACGCCTGGTAGCCGGACTCAAAAAAGGAAAATCTGAGGGAGTAGAGAAATAGATAGGACTAGCAGGATGGAGCCTAATTACCCTTAGTATAAACCGATAACTAGCCGGTCTTTAAGAGGGTGGTGAGTGGGGTTGGTAAGCAGTATTGTACAAGAGCAATTAAAGCGATTACCATCGCTCCCCGGGGTCTATCTGATGAAGGATGTGGGGGGCAATGTTATCTATGTAGGCAAGGCAACTAGCCTTCGCCAGCGGGTAAGGTCATACTTTAGCCCGAGACAGCAACTGTCCCCCAAGACAGAACGACTGGTAAATCGGGTGAATAGCCTCGATTTTTGGGTTACCACCACTGAGCAGGAAGCCCTGGTCCTGGAGCTAAACCTGATAAAAAGGTATCGTCCTCGCTACAATATCCGCCTCAAGGATAATAAGACCTTTCCCTACCTCAAGATAGACCTTAATGAAGATTGGCCCACCGTCCGTATCACCCGTCGTCCTGAGGATGACGGAAGTCGTTATTTTGGCCCCTTTGCCAGCACCAAATCGGTGCGTCAGGCATTAAGGGTGATTAAAGGGATTTTCCCGTTTCGTTCCTGTAACCAACCTATCACCGGTACTGCCCCCCACCCCTGCCTGGAATATCATCTCCATCGCTGTCTGGGCCCCTGCATTGGAGCCGTGAGCCGAGAGGAATATCATAGGCTAATAGGGCAGGTGAGCCTTTTCCTTGAGGGTAAGCAGGAAGGCGTCCTTCAAGAGCTGGAGAGCGAGATGAAGCAAGCGGCTGAGACACTGGATTTTGAGCAGGCGGGGCGGCTTCGCGACCGGATTCGGGCGGTAAAAAGGGTTATTGAGTGGCAGCGGATAGCTACTGTGGTAACCGGGGAGCAGGATGTTATTGCCTTTGTTCAGGACAGGGATTATGCTTATGTTCAGGTGTTCCTGATTCGCGCTGGTCGGCTGATAGGCAAGGAAGGCTTTATTTTAGAGGGCACTCGTGCTGAGGAGCCACCTCAGATTATGGCTAGCTTCATCAAGCAGTATTACAACTCGGCAACCTATGTTCCTCCCCAGTTATGGCTGCAGTATCCGGTAGATGAGGTGTCAGTTATTGAGGGTTGGCTACAGGGTAAACGAGGAGCTAGAGTACGGCTCAAGGTGCCCTGTCGGGGTGATAAAAAACAACTGGTTATGACCGTTGCCGAGAATGCTCGGCGTGGCTTAGAGCAACTCCGGATTAAGCAGTTAGCTACCCCTAGGGCATTAGGTACTGCTCTGGCTGAGATAAAAAAGGAGCTTCATTTGTCCTGTCTGCCAGCGCGTCTGGAGGGTTATGATATCTCCAACATTCAGGGAAGGTTAGCGGTGGGTAGTATGGTAGTCTTTGAGAACGGGAGGCCTAAGCCATCCCACTACCGACGCTTCAGGATTAAAACAGTACCTCAGGCTGATGATTATGCGATGCTCTATGAGATGCTTAATCGCCGCTTTAAACGCCACAGTGGTAGTGATAGCTGGGCAATCCAGCCTGATTTAATCCTCATTGACGGTGGCAAGGGACAGCTCAATGCCGCCCTGTCAGCAATGACTAGGCTTGGGGTAACCTCGGTGCCGATAGCCAGTCTGGCTAAGCAGAACGAGGAAATCTTTGTTCCCTATCGAGATAAGCCTATCGTACTGCCCCGTAACTCCCCCGGCTTACAGCTACTCCAGCGGCTCAGGGACGAATCGCACCGCTTTGCTATCAGTTATCACCGACAGATACGTCGCAGGGCTGGTATTGCCTCCGCGCTGGATGATATCCCCGGTATCGGGCCCAAGCGGAAGCGAGCCTTGCTCCGTCAATTTGGCTCGGTTAGTGGCATCCGTAGTGCTACTGAGGGGGAGCTAGCCGCGGCTAGAGGAATAAACCGGGGTTTGGCAAAACGGGTAAAGGGATATCTATAGACAGCCTGGCTAGATTCGGGGTTAATTATTTTAGATAGAGGAGAAACTGATGACCAAGATTACCATAGGACCAGCCCCACTGGTTTACCCGATGCCGACATTTCTGGTTGGCGCCAATGTTAGTGGTAAGCCCAATTTTTTGGCGGTGGCTTGGGGAGGCATCGCTAATGGCGAACCCCCGATGCTCTCGGTCGCCATACGACATAGCCGGTATACCCATCAAGGTATCAGCCAGAATAAGACCTTCTCGGTAAATGTGCCGTCTACTGATATGGTAAAGGAGGCCGATTACTGTGGGCTTGCCTCCGGGGCTAGGGTTAATAAGGTGGCAAGCTGCCATTTCAGGGTGTTTTACGGCAAATTGAATAATGCTCCGCTGATTGAGCAATGCCCGATTAACCTTGAATGTAGTGTTGTCCATACCCTAGACCTAGGTAGTCATTCCCTGTTTATCGGCCGAATTGAGGAAACCTACATCACCGAGAATTGCCTTACTAATGGTAAACCGGATGTTAATAAGGTTAAGCCGCTTATCTACACCACCGGTCAGGAGTGGTATCACCCTCTGGGGGAGATTATGGCTAAGGCGTTCAGTGTCGGTAGAGAGATAGGAACGCTGAAATAGCTGATGCCCCAAGACCCTACCGACTACAGCAGAAAGCGGTGAATGGCGTTAGCCAGTCCGTTATCCTCCACATCAAGGGTTACGTAATCGGCTATCTGCTTAACCGCATCGGGGGCGTTACCCATAGCGATGCCCAGCCCGGCTGAAGAAAGCATCGAGATATCATTATTCCCATCCCCGATGGCGATGACACGGCTTGAGGGTATCCCCAGCCGAGCCGCCAGGGCGCTTAAGGCCTTTCCTTTAGACACCTTGGGGGAGACCAAGTTAATAAAATCCACCTTGGGGTAGCTGGGGCTGACCACCCAAGAAAATTTGAGGCGGCTATTAAACTGGCGATGGAAATCCCTAGCCTTAGTGGCTTCCCTAGGAGAGGTAACTGCCATACCCCCTTTAACCAGCCGCTCTCGCTGCCAGAGGTGAGTAAAATCTACCATAGTGGGTATAACGCCGAAGAAGTCACGGTGAATGGTCGCCAGCCAGGTTTCCCTCTGGATGAAATAGCGAGTGGGGGAGTAGAAATCAATGTCGATGTCATTTAGGCTGGCGAATTCAATAGCCTGCTTTACCACCGTTTTATCCAGAGGCTCGACGTAAATCTCCCGGTTTTGCCTGAGATTACTCACCAGAGCGCCGTCAAAGAAGATGTGATAGCCATCCAGTTTCAGCTCATCAATAATTCGGGAGCAGCCCTGGGCAGCACGTCCAGTAGACAGGGAAATTGTTATCCCTAGATTGCGAATGCTGGCTAATGCCAGTTTATTATCAGTGGAGATGTTGCCATCTTTACCTACCAGGGTGCCATCAACATCAATAACTAATAGTCGGTAAGAATTCTGGATCAATCTTGTCTCCCTATAGCTTTATTACTATACCACTAAGGGCATCGATTTTCCAAGTTAGACCTGCAAAATTTACAAGTCGGGTATCGTCTATTATAATATGGGTTGGTGAATTTCTTATACCCGGCTAACACTATTCGTACCGCATAATCACTCCAAGGTAATTCCGAGGTAGAATGGTCGCTTTCGATGATATATGAAGATGATATGTAAAAATGGATGAAGCATCGGAGAAGAGGATTAGTCTGATAATTAACCGACAGCGGGTGGGGGCAGGGGAGGGGATGACGATACTGGAGGCAGCTCAGGCGGCAGGTATCTATATCCCTACCCTCTGTGCCGACCCTGACCTCAAACCCTATGGGGCATGCCACATGTGTGTGGTGGAGGTTGAGGGGAGAGGTGCCCTACTTACGGCGTGTACTACCCCGGTGGCTGAAGGGATGGTGGTTCATACCGAGACCGCAGCGGTAAATAGGCTACGTCGGGCAATTCTGGAGTTGCTTATCGCTGACTGCCCAGCTGATATCCTGGCTCCATCGGAGCCGCCGACCGAATTACAAAAGGTAGCCCATTATCTGGGAGTTACCAAGACCCATCTTCGTAAGGCAACCCAGGTGTTGCCGATTGATACCAGTAACCCCTTCTTTGAGTTTGACCGCAACAAGTGTATCCTTTGTGCCCGATGTGTTCGTGCCTGTGATGAGCTAATTGGCATCAGGGCAATTGAGCTAGCTTACCGAGGTCAGTATACCCGGGTAGCCACCTTTGGTGATGGACTGCTGATGGACTCGACATGTCAGTCCTGCGGTGAATGTGTTACCCATTGCCCGACCGGGGCGCTGAGCCACAAAAATGTGGAGTTACCAGAGCGGGAGGTAGCTACTATCTGTCCCTATTGTGGGGTTGGCTGTGGGGTGTATCTAGGGATTCGTAATGAGCGCGTCGTATCGGTCAGGGGAGATAGGAATAACCCATCGAGCCGGGGGCAATTGTGTGTTAAGGGCCGCTACGGTATTGACGAGTTTATTCATCATCCAGAGCGACTGACCACCCCGCTTATCCGACGGAAGGGCCAACTCAGCCAGGCAACCTGGGATGAAGCCTTAGACCTGGTAGCAACCCGATTGGCAAGTTACCACCAGGATGAGATAGGGATAATCTCCTCAGCTAAATGTACCAATGAGGATAACTATGTTGTTCAAAAGTTTGCCCGGGTAGCCCTGGGCACCAATAATATCGATTGTTGTGCTCGTCTGTGTCATGCCCCCACTGTAGCTGGCTTGACCCAGAGTCTGGGTAGTGGGGCAATGACCAATTCTATAGGGGAAATTGCTAATGCCCGCTGTATACTAGCAATCGGGACCAATACTACCTCAAATCACCCCGTAATTAGCTTTAAGATTAAACAGGCAGTTAACCAGGGGGCTAAGCTGATAGTGGCTAATCCAAGACGGATTCACCTGTGTCATTACGCCGATTTGTATCTGAGACTTAAACCAGGCACGGATGTTGCCTTACTGATGGGGATGATGCGGGTTATCGTTAATCAGGGGTGGCTGGACACTGCCTTCATTGAGGAGCATACCGAGAACTTTGCTGCCTTCAGAAGGTCGCTGGCTAGTTTTGACCTGGATACCGTAGAAAAAATTACCGGGGTAGCGGGTGAAAAGATAGCTGAGGCAGCCAGGATATATGCCACCCATAAACCATCAACCATCCTCTATGCGATGGGTATTACTCAGCACTCCCACGGGACCGATAATGTAATGGCTATCGCTAATCTGGCAATGGTTACCGGTAATATTGGTAAGCCATCAACGGGGATAAACCCCCTTCGTGGGCAGAATAATGTGCAGGGGGCAGGTGATGTTGGGGTTATGCCTGATGCCTATCCCGGTTATCAGTCAGTAACTGACCCCGAGGTGAGGCAGAAGTTTGAGGCTGCCTGGGGGACCCCTCTACCGGCTAAGCCAGGGCTTACCCTGATTGATATGTTTATTGCTGGCCGACAGCAGAAACTAAAGGCGATGTATCTGGTAGGGGAAAACCCAGCGTTAAGCGAACCCAATCTGAAATGCGCTCGAGGGGTACTCTCCAATCTAGACTTTCTGGTGGTGCAGGATATTTTCCTGTCGGAGACAGCGCGGCTGGCGGATGTAGTCTTACCAGCGGCTAGCTTTGCTGAGCAGGATGGCACTTTCACTAATACTGAGCGACGGGTGCAACGGGTAAGACAAGCGATAGCCCCGATTGGAGACTCACGGCCTGACTGGTGGATTACCTGCCAGCTAGGGCAGAGAATGGGGAAGCACGGCTTTGATTTTGAATGCCCTGCCCAGATTATGGATGAGATTACTCAACTGGTCCCTATCTATGGTGGGATTAGTTATCAGCGTCTGGAGGGAGGTAGCTTACAGTGGCCCTGCCCTACTCCAGAACATCCAGGGACGCCGATACTCCACACCCCACAATTTATCCGGGGTAAGGGACGCTTTACTCCCCTAGAATATAAGCCACCCGCAGAACTTCCTGATAGTAATTATCCACTGATACTAACTACCGGGCGAAGCCTGTATCAGTGGCATACCGGAACGGTAAGCCGTAAGGTAGCCGGGCTGAATATCTTCCGCCAGGAGGCGTTGGTAGATATCCACCCTGATGACGCCCAGACACTGGGTATTGGTGATGGTGAAATGGTAAGGATTATCTCACGGCGGGGGGAGGTAGTAGCCAGAACCAATGTCAATGATGCCTCTCCGGTGGGGACGGTATTTATGACCTTTCATTATGCTGAAAGCCCGACCAATATACTTACCAACCCGGCTTTTGATCCTGTCTCCCGAATACCGGAATTTAAGGTTTGTGCGGTAAGGATTGAGAGGAAATAGCGTCGGATAGCAATCTAGCCTAGCGTTTCAGGCTGTTCAGGATTTCCCGGATAGGATCAACCCGGTTCAGGGTATAGAAATGCAGTCCCGGGGCGCCCCCATCGAGTAACTCATTACATTGCTTAACCGCCAGTTTCACCCCTGCCCGATAGGTTGCCTCGCTATCATTCTCCAGTGGTTGGAATATACTATGGATATACTGGGGAACGGGGGTCCCCAGACTGCGGCAAAAACGAAGCAGCTTGGGATAGTCCGAGATAGGTAGAATACCAGGGATAATTCGTGCCGCAATGCCCATTTCCCGCAGTCTGGTTACATATTCAAAGTAGTCTTTGGTGTCAAAGAAAAACTGGGTAATTACAAATTCAGCGCCGGCATCCAGCTTAATCTTCAGGTATTTAGCGTCAGTGGCTTTATCGGGACAATCAATATGTCCTTCGGGGAAGCCAGCCACCCCAACACTGAAGAAACCATCATTAGAACGGATAAGCTCAATAAGCTGATAGCAATAGCTGAGTTCATCAGGAGCCGGCACCCAGTGCTCCTCCCCCGGGGGAGGGTCACCACGCAGGGCAAGGACATTACAGATATTCTCCTGCTTCATTCGCTTAATAATAGCGGTTAGCTCTGCTCGGTTGAGCCCTACACAGGTAAGATGGTGCATCGTTGGAACATCAAACTGCTTCTGGAGTCGGCTGACAATCTCGGTGGTCAACCACTTGGTGGTTTCGCCAGCACGATAGGTTACTGAGAAGAAATCCGGGGCTAGCTTCCTGAGTTCGCTGGCAGTTTGAAACAGTTTCTCGGTTCCAGCCTCGGTTTTGGGCAAGAAAAATTCAAAGGAGTAGGTTCGTTCCTGTTCCTTCAAAATAT
Source organism: Dehalococcoidales bacterium (assembly GCA_021161775.1). Classification (GTDB taxonomy): domain Bacteria; phylum Chloroflexota; class Dehalococcoidia; order Dehalococcoidales; family UBA5760; genus UBA5760. The sequence continues at coordinate 19,403 of JAGGZY010000031.1, read as the reverse complement.
CGGTTATCTTTCTTATCATATTTTTCCTCCTATTACTGTTTCCTTTAGCGGAAAGCGGCCACAGCTAAACCTCTTCCCCTCAGGGCAGTAGCCCAGACGGATACACTTCGGCCCAGCATTAGCGAAGATAATGGGTAGCTCGCGTTTACATATCTCCAGCATCTGGTTAGCCAGCTCCCTGATTTCCCACTGGGCACGGGTGCAGCATCTCTCCTCAAAGAAATGCCGCAATTCTCGGCAGTTCATAGTGACCACAATTTTTGATTCAGTGGCTTGAGGAAGCACAAATCTGGCATCCTGATTTGCCGTTTCGCCAGTTATGCCTTTCTCGCTAAACCGACTTAGCAGCCGGTTATAGCTAATCTGGATTGCCTCCATTGTCTTAATGAATTCTGCCCTCAGCACTTCGTCCTTTTCAATTAGCGGGGGGATTATATAATTAAAACTCGTTCCTTTAACATACCGCTGACTCTGCTGAGAATAGGAGGCGACTCGATATCTTACCAGCTGGTGAGTTAACGCCCGAGAGACCCCTTCGATAGCAAAGGTAAATTTGACATGCTCCAGGGGGCTATCATGGCTTAGCGTCGTCATTCGGTTGAGGAATCGGCTCACCTCAGCAGGCATCTTCTTCCCCGTCTCGAATATATTAGCCGCCGATTCGGTGGAGTAGCACTGCTTAAAGGCAGCATATATCAGTGAAGTAGCATTCTGAGTTACCTCAAGCAATCTTACATTCAGCCTAGTCAGTGGCATTTTTCAGGCTGCTAGCCCCCTTCCTTAGTCTGCCAGCAAGGATAATGAGGTTTTTTAGTGATGGTATTACCTCTTCCCAGCGTCTCGTTTTTAGTCCGCAATCAGGATTCAGCCACAGGTTCTCCTTAGGAAACACCTCTAGGGCTCGGGTAACAATCTCCGCCATATCCTCGGGGCTTGGAATTTGGGGCGAGTGAATATCCCAGACCCCTAGCCCTATCTGTCGGTCGAAACTCCCCCCGATAAAGTCCCGCGTAATATTTCCTCTGCTCCTTGAGGCTTCGATAGTAATTACGTCAAAGTCCATCTGGCTAATGCGGTCGATAATATCGCCAAACTCAGAATAACACATATGGGTCTGTACCTGAGTCTCGGGCTTAGCCTGGGAAGCCAGTCGAAAGGCTTTTACCGCCCAGTTAAAGTATTGGTCCCAGTCTCGCCTCTTTAATGGAGCCTTCTCCCTGAAAGCGGGTTCGTCAACCTGGACTATCTTAATCCCGTTGGCTTCATAATCCCTTATCTCATCCTGTAAGCATAGTGCTATCTGGTAAGCAATCTCAGAGACCGGAATATCATCCCTAACAAAACTCCAGGCGATTATAGTAACCGGGCCAGTAAGCATCCCCTTTACCGGCTTCGGGGTCAGGCTCTGAGCATAAGCAATCTCATCAACAGTCATCGGGTTTGGTCGTGAAACATCACTATAGATTATGGGGGGGCGGTAGACTCTGGTCCCATAGGAGATAATCCATCCCTTAAGAGTAGTGGCGATGCCGTTCAGCTTCTCGGCAAAGAACTCTACCATATCCGACCTTTCAAACTCCCCGTGGACGAATACATCCAGCCCCAGCTCTTCCTGAAGCGTTATCAGTTGTGCTATCTGCTGTCGGATGAAGGTATTATAGTCTTCTTGGGAGAGCCTGCCGGTTCTAAACTCAGCTCGTTTCTTCCTTACCACCGGGGTTTGCGGGAAACTGCCGATAGTTGAGGTCGGGAAGAGGGGCAGGGCTAGCCGTTGCTGCTGACTAACGACCCTCTCCGAGTAAGGGATACTCCTGGAGAAGTCACTATCCTTCAGATGCTTAATCCTCTCCTTGACCCCCGGGTCACTATCAAAGTGGACACCCTGCTTATTCCATTCGGCAACACCCTGCCGATTGCCGGCGTAGACTTGAGCAATCAGCTTTAGCTCATATAGCCTCTCCTCGGCAAAGGACAGCCTACCGGCGAGCCTTCTATCCAGGGTCTCAGCCGCGATGGTAATAGGAAGGTGGTAGAGGGGGGAGGCATTGGAAATCACTATGCTTTTAGCATATCGGGATAGCTCGTTTAGGGTTGCTACCGCCGACTCAATATTGGTTCGCCAGACATTACTGCCATTTACTATCCCGCAGATTAGGGTCTTATCCTCAGGAAAGCCATATTTTCTAATAGCCTTTAGATTCTCCTGGCCATTAATCATGTCTAGCCCGATAGCGGCTACCGGTAGCTCATAAAGGTCTTCCATAAAGTCCACCGAATCGTAGTAGGTAAAGAGATTTATCTTACAGTTAGCAGCTCTCATCTTCTGGTAAGCCAGCTTAATTAACTGAACCTCGGCAGGGGGGAGTTCCCATACCAGAGCCGGTTCATCAATATGTACCTCATCAAGGTCGCTGATTAGCTCGGCATAAACCTCGGCTAGAGCCAGCAGATAGTCGCCAAATCTCTCCTTAGCAATCCCGGTGGATAGTTTGAGAAAGGTAAACGGCCCAATGAGATAGGGAACGCCCTTCTTATATTTGGCAATGGCTTCCTTAGGTTTATTCCAGGCTGCTCTGAATCTGGGGATAGGAGAAGCAAACTCAGGGACAAGGTAGTGATAGTTAGTATTAAACCACTTGGTCAGGGTTAACGCCTTCTTGCCGATACACAAGTTGTAGTAATCGTCCAGGTTATCGCAATGGTATAACCCCAGCATCAATGCGGTATCCACCATATTATCGTAAAGGGTCATCTCACCCACCGGGAACCGATTAACATACTTCTCATAGGTAGCTAGCCTCGTTGCCTCTAATTTATCAATGTTCTCTCTAAGCTCAGACGACGAAATCTTTCGTCTCCAGTAGCTTTCAATAGATTGTTTATACTCTCTATTTACCCCCAACCTGGGGAAACCATAAGCGTAGGTAGTTATCATCCCTCTGTCTCCTTTACTAGCTTAATCCAGCAGTTCGTTTGGCAGCAGTTATTGTATTTGCCATCAGCATAGTTATTGTCATTGGGCCAACCCCTCCTGGTACCGGAGTGATAGCTCGTGCCTTCAGCTTGACAGTATCAAAATCAACATCACCTACCACAATGGATTTGCCGGTAGCGGTCTTCCCAATGCGATTAACACCAACATCAATCACCACTACCCCCTCCTTGACCATATCAGCAGTAATAGTTTTTGGTTTGCCGATAGCTACAATTAGTATATCAGCTCTTCGAGTGTGAACGGAAATATCTCGGCTCAGGCTATGGCATACAGTAACAGTGGCATTAGCCCACGGGTTTTTCTGGAGAAGAATATTAGCCATTGGTTTGCCCACAATATTACTGCGGCCAACAATAACTACCTCAGCGCCCTCGACCTTAATCCCCGACCTTATCAGAAGCTGTTGTATCCCGCAGGGGGTACAAGGCAGATAGGCTGGATTCCCCAGCATCAGCTTACCTAGATTCATCGGGTGGAAGCCGTCAACATCCTTTTCGGGGTCAATAGCACAGAGGACGCTGGTCTCATTGATATGCTGTGGGAGGGGTAACTGAACCAGAATACCGTGAATCCGGGAATTTCCATTTAATTGGTCAATCAGGGTGAGCAATTCCTCCTCACTGGTGGTGGCAGGTAAGTCATACCGCTCGGAGTATATCCCTAGACTCTGAGAGATTTTCCCCTTCTGATTAACATAAATCTGTGATGCCGGGTCATCCCCCATCAGTAGTGTGGCTAAACCGGGGGTAAGGTGATGCCTTTCCTTAAGCTCAGCAATCTCCTGACTTAGCTCTTGGCGAATTTGTCTAGCAATTTCAGTGCCACTAATAATCTGAGCCGACATCTCCCCTTCCTGTGAAATTACTTCTTCTCAATAGACATCTCCTGGGCATTTAACGCTTCTTCAGGGGATTCAGAAGTAATGCTAGAACAGCCCGGTAACCCTCCCAGTGTTTACATCGATATCGACCTTTCGAAACGCTGGGCTGGATGAGGTTCCCGGCATCAAGCTGATATTGCCGGCGCAGGGACAGAGGAATTTAGCCCCGGAATAGATTAACACATCTCGGATAGGCAGTGTCCATCCTTGAGGCACTCCCTTAAGGGAGGGGTCGTGACTCAGCGAGAGGTGAGTCTTTACCATCATCGTGGCGTAGTCATTATATTTGGGGTCAGCCTCCAGCATTTTAGCCTTGGCTTCAGCCTCCGGTGACCAGCTTACCCCGTCGGCGCCGTAGACCATCCTGGCTATCCGGTCCACCCGCTCCCGTAGTTTCATCTCCATCGGGTACAGGTAGTTAAACCCATTGTCTTCTTCACTGGCGTCCTTAACAGCATCAGCCAGCTCCAAGGCACCGTCGCCACCATTAGCCCAGTGGGTAGATACAGCACAGCGTGCCCCAGCTGCTTCAGCAGCTCGCCTCACCATAGCAATCTCAGCCTCAGTATCACTGCTAAAGCGGTTAATACATACTACCGGGTTGATACCGGATGCCTTGATGATATTAATATGGTGGCTCATATTGGGCAGTCCCTTCTCGAGGAACTCTAGGTTCTCTTTAGTGTAGGTATCATCCAGAGGCAGTCCGGCAATCACCTTAGGTCCCCCGCCGTGCATCTTCAGCGCCCGAATGGTGGTGGTAAGCACCGATACCTGAGGCCTGAGGCCGCTTAAGCGGCACTTAACATTACTGAACTTCTCAAAGCCGATATCGGCGCCAAAACCGCTCTCGGTAATATGATAATCAAACAGCTTCAGTCCGACACGGTCAGCAATGATAGAGGATTGGCCAACGGCGATATTGGCAAATGGCCCGGCATGCACCATTAGCGGTTGGTACTCTACCGTAGAACACAGGGTAGGGTTAATGGTATTGTGCATCCAGGCCGCCATAGCCCCCCCCACCTCCAGGTCGGCGGTGGTAATCGGGTTGCCTCGTTTATCAAAGGCAACGGTAATATTATCCAGCCGTTGCCTCAGGTCAGTCAGGTCACGGACGATAGAGAGTATTGCCATCAGCTCGGAGCTTACCGAAATACCAAACCGGGATGACATCATATAGCCATCACGACGGCCGCCAATACCAATAATAATATTACGCAAGCTCTGGACACAGAAATCCATTACCCAGCCCATCTCTACCCGAGTAGGGTCGATATCCAGACGCCGCATCCCGCTGAGCCGAGCCAGTTGCTCGTCATTATAGTTACGCTCGTGTTGCATTCTGGCAGTAAGAGCAACCATCGCCAGATTATGGGCGTTGGTAATATCGTTAATATCTCCAGTAAGCCCCATCGAGAATTCGGTTAGGGGGATAAGCAAGGCGTTACCCCCACCGGCAGCCGTTCCCTTGATGTTCATGGTAGGACCTCCTGAAGGCTGGCGGAGACAGCCACCGACATTCAGTCCTCGCTTGCCCAGCCCCTCTATCAGCCCGCAGGCAGTGGTACTTTTCCCTTCCCCCAGTGGGGTAGGAGTTATGGCAGTGACCTCAATATATTTACCATCGGGCTTATCCTTGAGGCGGTCGAGTATTTTCATAAAATCGAGCTTAGCTACCCTCCCGTAGGGGATTATCTCGTCCTTTTCTAGATGTAGTTTCTCCCGCCACTGGTCAGGGGTAGGCATCTTGGCTTCAGCGGCTTCAGCAATCTGCCAGTCCGTCATCTTTACTGGGTTGTAAGGCACTGGGACCCCCTTCATCTGATTTCTAGTTGCCGGTAATCTAAAACCTGTCTTATTATAATAGTTAATCATATAAAGTGAAAGCTGGCTTGCTACTTAATCTATCATCAGGCATATTTATGTTACTATTATTTTGATGGAGATTGATATTTCAATTGACGATCAATTTAAGACTTGCCTTCAGGTAAACCGGCTGCGGGATATCGCGCAGCGGGTCCTAGTGGCACAGCATATCAGTCCTGAGGCTGAGCTTAGTCTGGTTATTACCGACCAGCCGGGGATACAGAAGCTAAATCGGAACTATCTGGGTCGGGACCGACCCACCGATGTAATTGCCTTCGCGATGCTTCCAGCTGGGGAAGACCCCCCTTTTGTATTACCCCCCGACGGTGCGCTTCACCTCGGCGAGGTAATTGTCTCCTACCCTCAAGCCGCCATTCAGGCAGCGGAGAGAGGGCATTCTATAGAGCGAGAGGTAACTATTCTTATCATTCATGGAGTACTTCATCTGCTGGGGTATGGGGATGAAACCCCGGAGCTGAAGCAACATATGGCAGCCCGGGAAGCAGCTATCCTGAACGGTATCGAGGGAAGGCAGAAATGAGGGTGCTCGGTATTGCTGGCAGTCCGCGGCGAGGAGGGAATACCGACCTGCTACTTAACGAGGTAATGAGAGGAGCCGCCAGTCGCGGGGCAGAGACAAAGATCATTATTCTTAACGACCTCAAGATTACCCCCTGCCAGCACTGTGATGGCTGCCAGGAGACAGGAAGGTGTGTAATAGAGGACGATATGCGAATGATTTACCGAGAGCTGAAGCAAGCTGACCGAATAGTGCTAGCATCGCCGGTGCAATTTATGGGGGTAACCGCCCCGATGAAGGCAATGATTGACCGCTGTCAGGCACTATGGGTAAGCAAATATCAGCTTAATCTGCCCCCGCTGGGAAATCAACGGCCGAGAAAGGGATTATTTATTGCGGTGGGGGGACAGCGAGCAGCTAATATGTTTGAGCCGGCACTAGCTACAGTAAAGGTAATATTTCGGGTGCTGGATATAACCTATGCCGGGGGGTTGCTGTTCTCGGGAATAGATAAGAAGGGAGCAATATCCAAGCGCCCTGAATTATTACATCAGGCTTTTACCAGCGGGCAGCAATTGATAACGGATTTATCTTCTGAAAAACAAAACTACTGAGAGCCAGCCTATTTTCAAGATGCTAACCCTCAGCAGCCTTAATCTATATTTATTAAGGAAGTAATTTAAGCAGCGCTTACTGTTTCGGTTCCCCCAGCTTCTTCCTTCTCCCCCAGGACAAGGTGAACCAACTGCTTCTCGGAGGTCTGGTTGGGCAACCGTTCTGCAATAATCCTACCGAAACGCATCACTATAATTCGGTCGGAGGCTAGCATAATCTCTCTGAGGTCAGATGAGAAGAGCAGCACCCCCAGCTTTCTCTTCTTAGCCTGCTCACGCATTACATCGTAGATTTCCTCACGAGCTCCAACATCAACCCCGCGGGTAGGCTCGTCCAGAATGAGCAGCTTCGATTCGGCAGCTAGCCACTTACCAATAACCACCTTCTGTTGATTACCGCCACTCAGGTTCTTTACTAGCCGGCTTGGGTCAGGGGGACGAAGGCTAACATCCTTGATAATACTCATCGCTAACTTTTTGGCCAAACTACCGATGATAACAAAACCTTTAATTACCCTCCGGAAAGCGGGTAGAATCATGTTAAACAGTACTGATTGCTCAGCGATGATGCCTTCTGCCTGACGGTCCTCAGCTACAAAACCAACCCCCATCTCCTTAGCTTTATTCGGGGTGAGGGTCTTAACATCCACCGTTTTACCCTCAAATGTATATTCCCCGGTTACCAGCTTGAGTCTAGGCAGGGCACCAAAGATTGCCTTGCCGAGCTCAGTTTTACCGGCACCAATAAGTCCAGCAACACCAACAATTTCCCCTTCGCCCACTGTCAGGTTAATATCGAAAAACTGACGAGGAGCAGTAAAGTTCTTGAGCTCAAGTATGTTCTTCTTAGGCTTTTTATATACATCGGTACGGTGGATATCAGCACTAATACGCATCCCGGTCATCTTTTCCGCCAGCATGGAGACATCAAGCTCTGAGATGTTATAGGTACCGACGATACTTCCATCCCGGATAATGGTGGCTCTATTGGCAAGGTCAAAGACCTCGTCCAGTTTGTGGGTTATGTAGATAATGGCAACACCTCTATCGCGCAGCACATTGACCAATTCGTATAGATGCTTAATCTCGTCAAATGATAGGGCGGCTGACGGCTCATCCATAATAAACACCACGGGGTCATATGACAACGCCCGGGCAATTTCCACCTCCTGCTGGTCAGCGACTATCAAGTCTTCGACAATAGCCCGAGGGGAAATCTCACTTCCCAATCTTTCCAGCACCTCAGCAGCTTCCTGCCGAGCTCGGTTCCACCTTATCATACCTCGGCTTGAGGGTAACCGGCCCATAAGGATGTTTTCGGTAACACTAATGCTCTTTACCAGACCAAACTCCTGATAGACCATAGAAACTCGGTTTCGTTGCGCCTCAGCGGGGTTATTAAATTTAACCCTCTCACCACTGACAATATACTCCCCACTATCGGGTCGGTGCACCCCCATCAGGGTTTTCATCAACACACTCTTACCCGCCCCATTCTGGCCAACGAGAGCGTGAACCTCACCCTTACGCACATCGAAGCAAACATCTCTTAATACCTGCACCCCTCCAAAGGACTTATTAACATTAATCATTCTTAAGGCAACTTCGTCCAATTTCCAGCTCCTCTCTCGGCTCTCAGGTAACATGGCTATTCACCGATTAATCTCAGGATTACACCACTACCACAATCCACCGTAAAAAATTATACTACAAAAATTGCGAAAGTCAAATTCGCCCTGTTATCCACACTCAAGGGAGATTATAGAATAATATCACTGGTATGGGGTGGCTAGGTCTGTTATTTTAACACTGGAGGATGGTAGATTATATTGAGGTCTGGTCAGGACTGTTATGGAGCATCAACAATGAAGACTGGAGAAGCAGAACATACCAGCCGAACCCGGCGGGATGTAGACTACGATAGGTTCACCGAGACTGAGACTAATGTCAGGGTTACTAACATCGAGGTTAAGTCCCAGATTCAGGCTGGGGATAAGGTGCTAGTCCATGTTACGGTGGGTAATGATGGGAACTACCCCAGGACAGTAGCCGTAACTCTGGAAGATACCACCCGAAATGTTATCATTGGCACCAAGACAGTTACCCTGCCCCCCCGAAACTCCAGGATAGTTGCCTTTAGGTGGAACACCCAGGGATTCAGTCCCGGGGACCACATACTACGTGCCGAGACTATACCAAGTCAGTGGCAGAATAAACCCCGAGTAAGTTCCTGGTCAGTGAGGAGGGAGGGGAGCTATGGTGAGCAATATGACCGTCCCCCCTTGCCCATCTCCAGTCAGCCGGCAAATACAGCTTTGGCTAGGGCGAACCATATGTTACGACTGGCGAATCGTGAGCTAGAGGATGCGGTATTAGCTAAAGCCGAGGCTGAGAGGTATCGTCAGCAGGCTGAGAGAGAAGCAGCGAGAGCTTTTGAAAGATGTGATGAGGAGTTACATCGTACTGAGATAGCCAGAGAAACTGCCGAGGCAGCAAGGGTAGATGCCGAGCGGGAGCTGGAGACTACCGAGGCTATCCGAGCCAGAGTATCCCAGCAGGTTCAGCAAATGGTGGCTGAAGCCGAGCATCAAGCCCAGGACTTAAAAAGTGAGGTTGACCATCAGACTGAGGTAATACAGGCTGAGGTTGAAGTGCTGAAAACGACGGCTCGACAGCAACTGAAGGAGGCTCAGTTAATCAGGGCTGAGGCAGAAAATTACCGGGAGCAGGTGCTGGCTAAACAGGGTGCGGAGGAAATGGAAAGTACCCCGGAGGAAGCAGGAAAGGTCAACCAGGGAATACTGACGAGCTGGCAATGGATGATAACGGTCGCTATATTGATTATTGCTGCGGTAGCAATCAGCTTCGGGATAAAGGCCTTTTTCCTCTAAATGGGTAGTCTCTAGTTGTACCGGTTCATTGCTGAGGTTAGCCCCTCGGTAAGAAAGTGGAGAATAGCCTCGCTTACGATGGGAATGACCTGATTGATTATCCTCTTTTCCTCAGAGGTAAAATCACCAAGCACATAGCTAATGATGTCGGGGCCAGTAGCTGAGATAGGTCGTCCAATACCTACCCGGAGACGACAGAAATCCTGACTCCCCAGGGCATCGATAAGGGAAGCCACTCCATTATGCCCCCCTGAGCCACTGCCATAACGGAGGCGAATTTTGCCGAGGGGAAGGTCAAGGTCATCCTGAATAACAAGGAGGTCATCTAGATTGACCTCAAATTTCTTTACTAGTCGGCTGACCGACTCCCCACTCAGGTTAATATAGGTTTGGGGTTTAGCCAGAATTAGCTTGTCGCCGGCAAACTCACCAGTGCCAATGCGGGCTTTCCCCTGCTGTCGGTCAAATCGGATACCCTGCTTCCTGGCAAAGTGGCTAAGGCACATAAAACCGATGTTATGACGATTATGGGCATAACCCCGCCCCGGATTACCCAGCCCGACAATTAGTTTCATCCCATTACCTCATCCTCAACCGGGTGAGAAATTCCTCTTCGGTAAGCTGTTTAATACCCAGCGTCTTAGCTTTGGCTAGCTTGGAGCCAGGCTCAGTTCCGACCACCAGATAGGCAGTCTTTCGGGTAACATCACCCTTGGCAGTGCCTCCCAGAGCTTTTATCCGTGCCTCCGCTTCATGTCGACCGAGTGTTTCCAGCCTGCCGGTAATAACAAATTCCTGACCGGCTAAGGGTAATTCCTTAACCGGCACGGCTTCTTCCTTTGGGTTCACCCCGGCATCCTTTAGCTTGCGGATGATTCTTCTGTTTTCGTCTAATTTGAAGAAGGCAACAAGGCTACTGGCAATCTCAGTTCCAATACCACGGATAGAAGTAAGCTCCTCTACCGAGGCATTAGCTAAAATGTCAAGGCAGTGAAACTCCCGAGACAGGATATCAGCGGTCTCTTCACCGATATGCCTTATCCCCAGGGCGAATATGAGCCGAGCTAGAGATTGTTTTCGGCTATTATTTATGGCGGAGATAATGTTACTGGCGCTCTTATCTCCCATTCTGTCAATCGGGCTAAGTTGCTCCTTCTTGAGGTAATAGAGGTCAGCGGCATCCTTAACCAGCCCCTCTTTGAGTAGGGTGGCGCTTAGCTTCTCTCCAATGCCCCGGATATCCATCCCGGGGCGAGAGACAAAGTGTCGCAGTCGTTCCCGAATCTGGGCAGGGCAGGCAGCATTACTGCAATAGTGCATTGCCTCGCCCTCAGCCCGGGTTATCTTGCCCCCGCATACCGGACAGCGGGAGGGCATTGTAAATTCCCTTTCCTTGCCGGTGCGCTTGCTTACTACCGGACCCACAATCTCAGGGATAACCTCACCGGCTCGCTGCACAATAACGGTATCGCCGATGCGGATGTCCTTACGCCTGATGTCAGCCTCGTTGTGCAAGGCAGCGTGTTTAATAACTACCCCCCCCACTACCACCGGTTCCAGAATAGCGTAGGGATTAAGAGTGCCAGTCCGGCCGACATTAATGCCAATATCCTTAAGCTTGGTAAAGGCTTGAATGGCGGGAAATTTATAGGCTATTGCCCAGCGTGGCTCATGTCGGATATTCCCCAATCGCTGTTGTTGAGCCAGCGAGTCTACCTTAATCGCAATGCCATCGGCTTCGTAAGGCAGGCCATCTCGTTTCTCCTGCCACTGGTTACAGAACTGCTTAACCTGCTCCAAATTGGTAAGTAACCGATTATTGGGGTTTATCTTGAAACCCAGCTGTTTGAGATAGACTAGGGTTTCCCAGTGGGTAGTAGGAGTTGGCCTACCTTCGGCATAACCCAGCATATAGATATATATATCCAACGGACGCTTAGCGGTAATGCGGGAATCAAGTTGGCGCACCGAGCCGGCAGCTGCGTTTCGGGGATTAGCAAACAGGGGTAGCCCTTCCTCAGCCCGCTCCCTATTTAGCTGGTTAAATCCTGCCTTGGGCATAAAGACCTCGCCCCGCACCTCAAATCTCGGGGGAGCTTCCGGGGGTACTGATAGAGGGATACTTCGGATAGTCCTCAGATTCGAGGTGATATTTTCCCCACGAGAGCCATCACCGCGGGTGGCTCCGGTGGTTAGTTGGCGGTCAACATAGGTCAGGGCAACGGCTAATCCATCAATCTTATGCTCGCCGACAAGGTCAAATTGTGGCTGGCCCAGCAGCCTGGAGATTCGGTTATACCAGCTCAGCAATTCCTCCTCAGAGAAGACATTACCCAACGACAGCAGAGGAAGAGGGTGAACTACCACCCCGAAGGCAGCTACCGGGGCTGCCCCGACCCGCTGGGTAGGCGAATCCGGGGTAACTAGCTGGGGATATTCAGTTTCCCATTGTTTCAGCTCCTGCATTAAGGAGTCATACTCGGCGTCGCTAATCTCAGGGCTATCCAGCACATAATAGCGGTAGTTATGGTGGTTGATTATCGCCCTCAGCCGGGCTATTTCCTGTTTGGCTTGAGCTAAATCGGTCACCTGATTACCTGCCGGTTTTTAACAAATTATAGCATATAAAATTTGCCCCTGTTTCATAGATAAGGTAAACTAAGGTGACTTGAGATAACGGTTGGATTAAGAAAGGATTAAGCATTAGATAGGTATGGCTGAGATTCGTCCCTTCAGAGGCATCCGTTATAACCCGCAGTTAGTTGGTGACCTCGCTTCGGTTATTTGTCCTCCTTATGATATTATCACCCCCCAGCTCGCACAGCAGCTTCACCACCGTAGTCAGTATAACTTTGTCCAGATTGAACACGGGTGGCAGTCCCCCGGGGATACCAATGAGGATAATAGATATACCCGCTCGGCAGCTATCCTGAACCAGTGGCTGAGTCAGGGGGTGCTTAAAACAGATGCCTTACCGGCCATCTATCTTCATCACCACTATTTTAGCTACGGCGGTAAGGAGTTTCAGCGTCGTAGTATTATTGCCGGGGTAAGGTTAGAGGAATGGGATAGGATGGTGGTTCGCCCCCACGAAGGCACCCTGGCTGAACCAAAGGGAGACCGACTGAATCTGTTGTGGGCGTTGGAGGCTAATACTAGCCCCATTTTGACCCTGTTTGATGACCCCGAGCAGCAGGTTTCTGGCTTACTGTCTCCAAGTGAAGAGGAGCCACCGCTAATTAGCCTGAGTAATGCCGACGAGGGAAGGCATAACCTCTGGGCAATTACCGAGCCTCGGGTGATAGTCGGGATACAGGCGAGTTTAGCCAATAGCCCGCTCTATATCGCTGATGGCCACCACCGTTATGAGAGCGCCCTTAATTACAAGCGGGAAAGGCAGGCTTGCTCTCCATCAGTGTCCGGGGATGAAGAGTTTAATTTTGTGATGACGGAACTGGTAGACTTTGCCGACCCTGGGCTGATTATTCTATCACCCCACCGACTAGTGCGAGGTATTTCCAGAACAACCCTGGGCGAGTTTGAGACCAGACTAAAATCCCTGTTCAGGATAGAGAAGTTGTCTCTGGATACCCCTGATGTCTGGCAGCGAGTTGACGATTTACTGGCCGGGAAGGGAACTAATCCCGTCAGTTGTGTTCTCTTTGGTTTATCACCAGGGGAGCTGCTAGCGCTGCGGATAAGTAACCTTGAGGCTATCAGCCAGATGATACCCTACTTCCACGGCAAGCTGTACAAGAGGCTGGATGTTAGCATTGTTGACCATGTCATTCTGGAGAAGCTGCTGGGGCTGAGTAGTGGCCGAGAAGAAGCCTCCCTTGACTTCAGCTACGACAAGGTAGATGCGGTAAACCGGGTGCTGGACCAGGAATACCAGTTAGCCTTTCTGTTAAGCCCGATTCGAGCCGAAATTATCAAAACTATTGCCGATGTTGGCGACCGAATGCCCCGCAAATCAACCTACTTCTACCCCAAACCACCCTCAGGACTAATCATCCATCGGCTGAGGTAGCTGCTACAGTTTTACCAGCTTAGCAGAATAGACATCGGGGATAGCCAGTATCTGCTTCAGTTGTTCCTCCAGCAAGGGCTCATCAAGGACCAATATCATTAGTGCTTGTCCTCGGGGTTTGAGACGGCCTACATGCATTGAGCTGATATTCACATCGGCGTCACCAGTTACCTTGCTCACCGCACTGATAAGTCCCGGACAGTCACGGTGATCGCTGAATAGGAAGTAGCCCCCGGTAGGCACCATATCAAACCAGTAGCTATTAACCCGAACGATGTGTAGCTCGTCGCGCATTACGGTTCCAGCGACAGTGGTTACCCCAGTAGAGGTAGTTAGCTCAATGGTAATTAGGCTGGAGTAGTTTTTGCAGGTAGCCTCTTTCTGCTCCACCACGCTTATACCACGTCTCGCTGTCACCAGATTGGCGTTGACCACGTTGATTCGTTCGTCACTTATTTCACCAAGTATCCCCTCTAGAGCGGCGGCTTTGAGGGAATTAGTATCGTAGTTGGCTAGCTCCCCCTCATACTTGATCTGGATGGAGCTCATCTGTCCCTCGGTTAGCTGACTGGCTAGTCTCCCGATTACCGAGGCAGCATTCAGGAAGGGCTTCAGTATAGCCAGGGTTTCGGTCGATATTAAGGGAGCGTTGACCGGGTGCTTGACGGGCTGTCCCTTGAAGAAATCAACAATCTGGGTAGCAACATCGGTAGCCACCAGCGTCTGGGCTTCGGTGGTTGAGGCTCCCAGGTGGGGGGTAACGATGATGTTATCACTGTCAAAAAGGGCGCTCTCGGTAATCGGCTCTTTAGGGAAGACATCAATAGCCGCTCCCCCCACCCGCTTCTCTTTTATTGCCTTGATTAGTGCTGACTCATCGATTAATCCCCCTCGGGCGCAATTAATAATCCGAACCGTCGGCTTGACTAGTTTCAGCTCTTTATCCCCGATGAGCCCTCTGGTGGATTCGATTAATGGCACATGCAGGGTGATAAAATCGGCTTCCCGAAGTAGCTGTTCCAGAGGCATCAGCTCTACCTGTAGTTTGCTAGCGCGGTCAATGGAGATGAGGGGGTCATAGGCGATAAGCTTCATTTCTAAGCCCCGGGCTCGCTTGGCTACTTCAGCCCCGACACTGCCCAAGCCAATAATGCCCAGTGTTTTGTTCCTGACCTCATTACCGGTAAATTCCCGGCGTCGCCACTCCCCAGCTTTGAGACTAGCGTTAGCCTGAGGGATATTACGGGCTAGGGCGAACATTAAGGCGATGCTATGCTCCGCCGCCGAGATAGTGTTGCCACTGGGGGCATTAACCACCACGATACCACGCCGGGTAGCTTCCTCAATATCAATGTTATCCACCCCAACCCCAGCGCGACCAATGATCTGTAGCTTAGTACCAGCACTGATAACCTCAGTGGTAACCTTGGTCTGACTGCGCACCAGCAGGGCATCATAATCACCGATTATAGAAATAAGCTCCGCCGGTTTTAGCTTTAGTTTAACATCGACCTCGGTAGAGCGACGCAGGATATCTATTCCATCGTTAGAAATATTGTCAGCGACTAAAACTCTTATCACTTACCCCCCCCAAACCCAGCCTGTGGCAGGACTATTTTAAGGGCGGCAAGCACCTTTTCAATATCCGCCTCGTTTACCCAACCCAGATGACCGATGCGAAATATCTTGCCGGCCAGAGTTTGCTGCCCCCCGGCGATAATTATTTGGTGGTCTTCTTCTAAGATTCGGCGCATCTTATCCACATCAAGCCCCTGGGACGCCCTTACCGCAGTAACCGTATTGGAGGCATAGCTTTTATTAGCCAATAGGGATAGCCCCAGCGACTTTACCCCCTCTCGAGTCAGTTCAGCTACTCGGGCATGGCGAGCAATAATGTTGGTTAAACCCTCCTCCAGCATCATTTCCAACGATTTCTCCAGGGCAAATACCGTGGTCTCGGCCGGCGTCCACGGGGTTTGTCCCTTCTTCAGGTAATTCTTCGCCTTAGTAAAGTCCCAGTAGAAACGGGGCATCTTGGCGACGGTATGGGATTGCCAGGCTTTAGGACTTACACTAACCATAGCTAGCCCGGGAGGCACCATCCATCCCTTCTGAGAACCAGTGACCACCACATCACACTGCCAATCATCTACCGGCAGATTAATTGAACCCAGACTGCTGATAGCATCAACCAACAGCAGTTTATCAAATTTCTTGACTACCAAGCTAATCGAAGCCAGGTCATTGGTAACCCCAGTAGAGGTTTCATTATGGGTAACCAGTACTGCCTTAATTTCAGGATTAGCCTCAAGCGCTTTGGTGATAGCATCGGTATCGGCAGCTTTACCCCACTCGAAGCGAAGTGGAATTACCTCAGCGCCGAATTCCTGGGCAATAGCAGCCAGCCGTTCCCCAAAGACACCAATAGACACCGATAGCACCTTATCCCCCGGTGATAGGGTATTAACTACCGCAGCTTCCAGCCCTCCGGTACCGGAAGCAGTTAGTATAAAGACATCGTTTTGGGTCTGAAAAAGCTGCTTCAGCTGTTGGGTTACCTTGTTTAGTATCTGCCCGAACTCCTTACCGCGATGGCCAATCATCTGCTTGGTCATTGACTGGAGGACCTCAGGAGGGCAGGGGGTCGGCCCTGGGATACGTAACTGTTCCACTAGTTGTCTCCTTTACGATACGATATTATCAGTATCTATTATTTTGGTAAAGCGGCGCTTGCCTACCTTAACAATACTACCACTCTGGATAGGGGCTACTGGGGTAGTTATCCGCTGACCATCAATGCTCACCGCGCCTTGCTTAATCAGTCGGCTAGCTTCACTACGACTTTTAGCTTGGCCGGTTTTTACCATTAGGTCGCGGAGGTCTATGCTGGGATGTAGCTTGGTATAAAGCTCCGTTACTTCCTCGGGGATTTCCCCCTGTTGAATGACCTTAGTAAATTGCCCTTCAGCGTTACTAGCCGATTCCGAGTCATAGAGCTGGGTAACAATCTCTCTCGCCAGCCGCTTTTTAAGCACCATCGGATTTACCGTGTTATGGCTAAGTCCTTGTCTAAACTCGGCTAATTCCTCATCGGAGACATCGGTTACTAGTTCAAAGTAATCCATAATGAGGCTATCGGGGATGGACATTACCTTACCGTATATCTCATCGGGCGGCTCGGCGACGCCAATGTAGTTGCCCAAGCTCTTACTCATCTTCTTGCTACCGTCGGTGCCGACGAGGAGGGGAACAAGGAATATCTGCTGGGGTTGCTGACCGACTATAGCTTGGAGCTCCCGGCCCATTAGCAAATTAAACTTCTGGTCGTTGCCACCAAATTCAACATCGGACTGGATAGCTACTGAGTCATAGGCTTGAAGCAGGGGATAGAGTAACTCGGTGAGGGTAATAGGACGACCATTATTATACCGATTACTAAAATCCTCCCGAGCCAACAGCTGGGCGATAGTGAACTTACTGGTGAGCTGAATTACTTCAGCCAGGGTGAACTTACCAAACCACTCGCTCTGCCATCTTACCTCGGTCTTTTCCTTATCCACCACCTTGAAGAACTGCTCCATATAGGTTTTAGCATTAGCCTGAACCTCATCCCGGGTCAACATCGGTCGGGTAACCGAAACCCCGCTGGGGTCGCCAATCTGAGCTGTCCAATCGCCAACGATGAGAATAACCTTATGCCCCAGCTCCTGAAACTGGCGCAGCTTCCTTAAGGCTACCATATGACCGAGGTGAATGTCGGGAAAACTAGGGTCAAAGCCTTCCTTTAATCGCAGTTGCTTCCCTGAGGTTAATAGCTTTGTCAACTCATCTTCAACAATGACCTCAGCTACCCCTCGCCGAAGCAGGCGGTTAATCTCCCCTCCCCTATCCATGCTTAATTCCCATCCCCGAGCCTAGTATAAGCCGGCCCTGCTTTATGTCCTTGGCTATCTGTTCCCTTAGTTCAGCGGTGGTAGCAAACTGCTTTTCGCCACGGAGTCGCTCAATAATATCTATCCTTAGCTCTTCCTGGTACAGGTTATCATGGTAGTCCAGGATGTGAACCTCCACGGTATTCTGGTGGCTAGCGAAGGTAGGACTCTTACCAATATTGGTTACTGATTGGTAGGCTTGGTTATCGATGTAAGCCCAGGTAGCGTAAACCCCATCGGCGGGTAGCGCTTGTTCGGGGCCAATATCTAGATTGGCGGTAGGGAAACCTAATCTTGTCCCACGGTTTACCCCGGGGATTACCCATCCGCACAGGCTAAAGGGACGGCCTATCAGGTAACGCACCCGTTTCAGGTCGCCATTAGCCAGGGTATTCCGGATAGTAGTGCTGCTCACCACCTCACCGTCTATCATTAGCGGAGAAACCAGACTGACCACAAAACCCATCTCGCTGCCTAACGAGAGGAGGCGACGGGTAGTGCCTTCTCGGTCTTTACCCAGCGTAAAATCGGAGCTGACTACCAGTCTTTTCATACGGAGG
Source organism: Dehalococcoidales bacterium (assembly GCA_021161775.1). GTDB lineage: Bacteria > Chloroflexota > Dehalococcoidia > Dehalococcoidales > UBA5760 > UBA5760. The sequence continues at coordinate 1,112 of JAGGZY010000031.1, read as the reverse complement.
TATTTCCCAAGCAGGCTGGTAAATTGACGGGCACTCAGTCGGGATAGCTCCCGGGTAAAGGGTAACACACTAACGATATCTACCCCTTCGTCTTTGAGGAGATTAAGCCTTTGGTCAAGTTTAGTCAGGAACTGTAGCTTGGTCCGGGGGGATAATACCTTCTGGGGGGGAGGGTCAAAGGTTATCACCGCACTGAGTAAATTTTGCTGTCGGGCTAGTTCAGTTAGTTGTGACAGCAGGTATTGATGGCCGAGATGAACCCCATCAAAAACCCCGATGGTTAACGCTGTGTCCCGGTTGGGCGAGGATTTGGCTAACACTGCCTCTATTTGCATAACCTCTCACTGAATTGGGTTATTAATCACTAAAGAATTAGCTAGTTAACCATAACTGAAAGTGATTTAATACTATCATAAGTCAATCTAGGCGTCAATCAAGAATGTGGAGAGGGGTCTTATGATTTCGTTCAGATAGATTAGTGACGCTATAATAGTGTTACTATGAGGATAATAAGTGGAGTAATCCCTGGAGCTTCTCGCCTGGCCAAGCTTCAGGTTGGGCTATCAAAGAAAGCCAGGCAAAGACTTAAATGGTTTGATTACTATAACTCCCATAGTTACAATGCTCGGCTTGCCTGCTGTCACTTTGACATCAGCCCCCAGACCTTTTATCGTTGGAAGAGATGCTATAACCCTCACCGGCTAGAAAGCCTAGAGGAGCGTTCTCGCCGACCACGGCATTTAAGACAGCCCACCGATTCAGTAGAGCTAATTGAGGCAGTGCTTAGGTTAAGGGAGGAATACCCCAGATGGGGTAAGGATAAACTGATGGTACTACTTCACCGTGAGGGATTTAATTGCTCTGCCTCAATGGTAGGCAGGATACTACATAGGCTAAAGGAGCGTGGTATATTAACGGTCATGTGGAGAGGGCACAGAGGACTCATACTGAGGAGTTTTACAAGGTCACCGATGCCAGCTTTGAGCTGCCAGAGCTGAATAAAACACTGCTAAAATGGGAGGAGGTGTATAATATACTATCCGACCTCATCAAGCCCTGGGATATCTCACACCACTGGAGTTTCTGGAACAATATCAACAAAAAGAAGGGAG
>JAGGZY010000024.1 GCA_021161775.1 Dehalococcoidales bacterium | reverse complement strand
CCTTAACTATTCGGATTTTTTGGCCTTTCCTGAACAGAATGCCCTGGCCCTTACCGCCGGCAATGCCGATATCGGCATCTTTAGCCTCGCCGGGACCGTTGACCATGCAGCCCATTACAGCTACTTTTATTGGTTGCTTAATCTCGGATAGTTTCTTCTCTACCTCGCTGGCTAGTTTTATCACATCAACCTGGGCTCGCCCGCAAGAGGGACAGCTGACCAATGTGGGACCATACTGGCGCTGGTTGAGGCTCTTCAGGATTTCATAACCAGCGATTACTTCCTCTCGGGGAGGAGCTGTTAGCGAAACCCGGATGGTATCACCAATGCCAAGATAGAGCAGGCTACCAATGCCTACTGCACTGCGGATAATCCCAGTCCCCGGGGGACCAGCTTCAGTGATACCGATATGCAGGGGATAAGGTATCTGGTGAGCAATATCTCGGTTGGCTTCAATGGTGGTGGGGATATCAAAGGCTTTGAGTGAGACCTTGAGCAGGTCAAAATCGAGGCTTTCTAGCAGCTTTACCGACTCTAGAGCGGCGGATACCATTTGTTGGGCAAGGGATAAACCCTGCTTTTCTGGTTTAGGTAGACTACCGGCATTGATACCAATACGAATAGGAACCCTTCGCTCTCGGGCAGCCTTAACAATAAGTGAGACCTGTTTCGGGTCGCTGATATTGCCCGGGTTTAACCGTAGTCCGTCAGCCCCGGCTTCTAGTGCCATTAAGGCTAACCGATAATCAAAGTGAATATCAGCAATTATGGGTAGTGTAGTGCCACGCTTTATGGCAGCTATCGCTGCCGCGGCTTCACTATCCGGGATGGCTACTCGCACCAGTTCGCAACCATATCTTTCCAGTTCCTTAATCTGGGTAGTAGTTGACATAATATCTCGGGTGTCAGTATTTGTCATCGATTGAACCCGGATAGGGGAGTTACCCCCGACGGTTAACTGACCAAACTGAATAGCTTTACTGACTCGTCTTGGGTTCATGGTAACAGGTTTCCTCCGGTCATAATACGACTAATATCATTATAGGTGACAGCTATGACTAATCCAATAAGCAGGGCAAAGCCGATAAAGTGCACCAGGCTCTCAGTTCGGGGCGAGATACGTTTCCCGTGGCGGAGCTTTTCCAGAATGACAAATGCAATTCTACCCCCATCCAGAGCTGGCAGGGGTAACAGGTTGATGAAGCCGATATTTATGCTGAGAAAGGCGGCAAACTCCAGCAGGGGACTGATTCCAGCTTTGGCTACCTCTCCGGTAATCTGAGCGATGCCTACTGGCCCGGTTAGCTGTAGAGATTCGCTACCGATAGATGCACTAAGCAGGGCATTCTTAAATAGAATGAAGGTTTCAAGACAGATAGATACTGCTAGAGGGGCCGCTCTCCAGGCTGGCTCATGGTGACGGATAATGGCGACATCCACCATGGTAATAGTGACCCCGGTAGCCCCCTCATTTTGGGGGTGTTTCCATCTCGGGATTAGACTAACCGTCTCCAGTGTTGAGTCACGGTGTTTAACCTGAATACGGGTCGTCTTACCCAGGTTAAGCTGAATATAGCGGCTCAGGTCGCCAATATTATTTACCGGTCGCTGGTTCAGGCTAACTATCCTATCCCCCTCTTCAATACCAGCCATAGCTGCCGGCGAGTTAGGGGCTACCTCTTCCACTATTACCTTGGCCATTACTACATTGTGAGGGAGCATAAAGGCACTGCAGAATAGGATAAGGGGCAGGATGAGGTTCATTACTGGCCCGGCAAACAGCACAGCTAATCTGATTCGGGTAGGTTTACCGGATAGCTTTCTGGTCTCGTTGGGGTCTTCCTCACTGGCTAGTTTGTTGAAACCGCCAAAGGGTATAGCATTCAGTGAATAGGTTGTTTCCCCCCGCTTAGTACTGAATAGCCGTGGCGGAAAACCAATCCCAAATTCCGTTACCTTAACCCCGGAGGCTTTAGCAGCCAGAAAGTGCCCCAGTTCGTGGACGAGGATAAGTCCTACCAGAATGGCAATAAAGATTACGATACTAACTATCATAGCTTATTACCGGTGCCAAATTGCGTGGCTTTATCTCTTGCCCAGGCATCAGCGGCCATAATTTCATTCAGGGTGGGGTGGGCTACTGCCTGATGTTGTTCCAATACCCATTCGATAAGGGGGGCTATGTCAGTGAACCTGAGGCGCTGCGACAGGAACAGGGTAACGGCTACCTCATCAGCGGCACAGAGTACTGCGGGATAGGTCCCTCCTTTTTTCCCAGCCTCAACCGCTAGCTGGAAGCAGGGGAATCTAGCGGTATCCAGTGGCTCAAAGGTTAGCTGGTTAATATTATCCCAGTTAAGTCGGGGCAGCTGGGGGTTGGATAAACGCTGGGGGTAAGACAGGGCATATTGAATGGGTAGGCGCATATCGGGATAGCCTAACTGGGCTTTAGCTGAACCATCACTGAATTCCACCAGAGAGTGAATAATACTCTGGGGGTGAACTACTGCCGTAATATCCTCGAAGGGAACATTAAATAACCAGTGGGCTTCAATTACCTCCAGTCCCTTGTTCATCAGGGTTGCCGAGTCAATAGTGATCTTCCTGCCCATATGCCACGAGGGGTGTTTTAGGGCTTGCCTAGCGGTAACCTCGCTTAGTTGGGCTGAGGGGTAATGGAGGAAGGGACCGCCGGATGCGGTCAGGATAAGCCGAGCTGGTGGTAGTGTTTCACCATTAAGACATTGCCAGATAGCACTATGTTCGCTATCCACGGGCAGGATTTGAGCCCCGCTCAGTCTGGCTTCGGTGGTAATAATCTCGCCAGCCATAACCAGGGATTCTTTATTTGCCAGGGCGATATTTTTGCCTGATGTTACTGCAGCTATGGTTGGTAACAGCCCCGATTTTCCTGAGGTAGCTATCACTACGGTATCTACCTCGGGATGGCAGGCAATATCCTCCATGGATAAGAACTTATAGCCACCATCTGACAAGTGGGCGGCTCGGTTCTGTAAATAAACATACCTTGGCTGAAACTCTTCAATTTGCCTGGCTAGCAAGTCAGCATGACTCGCCGCGGCTAATCCGATAATGCGGAAGTGATGGGGGAAACGGCGAATAACATCAAGGGTTTGCTGGCCAACTGAGCCGGTTGACCCCAGAACTGCCAATTGCTTTATCACATTGTCCATATTACATAATAGTATACCACTACGCCAGCCAGGATAATGCTGTCAATTCGGTCGAGAATACCCCCATGTCCCGGCATTAACTTACTCGAATCCTTGACCCCCATATTACGTTTGATGAGGGATTCGATTAGGTCACCAATCTGCCCGAAGACGCTGACCAGTATGCTTAAAGGTATTGCCTGCTGGTAGCTAAGGGGGAGTTGGAAAGGGGTGGAGGTAGAAAATAGTAGGCTCATTACTATAGCCCCGCCAACACCGCCAATAGCCCCTTCCCAGGTCTTGCCGGGGCTGATACTGGGGGCAAGTTTGTGTTGACCAAATCTCCTGCCGATAAAAAAGGCAGCGGTGTCGGAAACCCAGGTAATAAACAGCACCAGGAATACCCAGTTTCGTCCGTTACTCAGTCCTCTCAGGGCTACCAGATGACCTAACAGCCAGCCTATATAGAGGATACCAGCCATTGTCCAGACCCAGCTGGTTAATGCTCCCTCTCTTCGCTGGCGGGCGAGAAGTCCGATTAGAGATATGACTACGGCTGAGGTTAATAGAAGTGGGGTAACCAGACTGAGGTTCAAGTGAGGCGCTAGTTGAGAGAGTAGTCCTGAATCACGGCTGAGGATAAATAGTGCTGTCCAAATTATGCCGAAGTAGGTGAGTGGTGGTGCTTTGGCGTTAGCTACCATCCGGTAGAATTCAATAGCGGCGAGGATACCTAGAACGGCGATTAATATTGTAAATCCCGGTCCTCTACCGAACCAGACAACAACTATCCCTAGAGGAACATACCAGAGAGAGGTTAAAACTCTTTGCTTAAGCATACTGTCTATCGGGAACTATCCTCCCTTTGTCAAGAGATGGCAACCTGAAATCCCTATGGGACTAAGCTATTATAATCCGCCAAAACGCCGCTGTCGCTGTCGGTAGGCTAAGAGGGCTTTTTCAATCTCAGCTTCATTGAAGTCGGGCCATAAAACATCGCTGAAATAGTATTCACTATAGGCTGATTGCCAGATTAGAAAATTGCTAATCCGGAGTTCGCCACCGGTACGAATAAGCAGGTCAACATCAGGCAGGTCAGCAGTATAGAGGTAGCTATTAAACAGTGTCTCGTCGATCTGTTGAGCCGGAATGCCTTTGGCAATAATGTTGCGGACTGCATCCAGTATCTCGGTGCGTCCCCCGTAGTTAAAAGCAAAACTAAGAGTCATCCCGGTATTGTCTGCTGTCAGCTTAAGTGCCCGATTGATAACTCGTTGCAAGCCTCGGGGAAGTTCTTCAAGGCGGCCAAGGTGATGAATCCTGACCCCCTCTTGATGAAGCTGGCGAGCCTCAGCATTCATTATCCTTTCGAAAAGGCGGAGTATCCCAAAAACCTCGGTTTTGGGTCGGCTCCAGTTCTCGGTAGAGAATCCGTAGAAGGTGAGATATTTTAGATGATATTTATCATTAAGATATCTGATAACACCGCGAGCACTCTCTACCCCGGCGGTGTGTCCCTTGAACCGGGGAAGCCCACGCTGTTTTGCCCATCTACCATTGCCATCCATAATGATAGCGATATGGTTAGGGAAAGATGAGCTAGCTTCTATGCTTGGTGGAGTAATTTCCATATCTCAAGCCAATAATCAGTAGCGGTTTACTTAGCTTAGACCTCTTTGAGTTTCGTTTCTTTATCCTGCCCTACTTGCTCAGCACTAGTAATGAACCTGTCGGTGAGTTTTTGTAATCGGTCTGAGGCACGCTTGAGGTCATCCTGAGATATATTCTTGCTCTTCTCTAATTTCCTCAGTTCATCTATAGCGTCGCGTCTTAGATTACGTATTATGATTCGTTCCTTTTCAATTCGGCTGCGGACTACCCTGATTAGTTCCTGACGCCGCTCTTCACTGAGGGGAGGGACATTAATGCGGATTACGTTGCCATCATTGGCCGGGTTTAGCCCCAGGTCAGATTTTAGGATGGCTTTCTCAATATTACGCAGGCTACCTTTATCCCAGGGCTGAATGACCAGTAGTGATGCTCCCGGAGCCGAGATACCAGCCAGCTGATTGAGTGGGGTCGGCACCCCAGCATACTCTACCTTGAGATGCTCAACTAGGACTGGAGAGGCATGCCCGGTGCGGATGGTAGCCAATTCCCTCTCCAGAAGCTCTATCGAGGCTCTCATCTTTACCTCGATATTCTGTAAAATCTCATCCATCTCTGGTTACTCGCTAGATACTATGGTGCCAATATTTTCGCCGAGTACCGCACGCTCAATACTACGAGGCGCCTGAAGATCAAATACCACTATGGGTAGGTTGTTCTCCAGGCAAAGGGAAAATGCGGTAGTATCCATTACATTTAGGCGTCTATTTAGTGCTTCAAGGTGGCTAACTTTATTCAGCTTCTTGGCATTACTATCCCGATGAGGGTCAGCGCTGTAGATACCATCGACATTATTCTTCGCCATCAGCAACACTTCAGCTTCAATCTCGACGGCTCGCAGGGCAGCGGTGGTATCGGTGGTCATATAGGGATTGCCAGTGCCTCCGGCGAAGATAACAGCTCGGCCCTTTTCCAAGTGGCGAATAGCCCGGCGCCGGATATAAAGTTCAGCTACCTGTTGAATACCAATGGCTGACTGGGTTCGGGTAGGTACCCCAACTTTTTCTAGAGCATCCTGGAGAGCTAGAGCATTTATTACGGTAGCCAGCATACCGGCATAGTCGGCAGTAACCCTGTCCATCCCCTTTTGCTCAGCTGTAGCCCCTCGCCAGATGTTACCCCCGCCAACAACGACGGCGATGCCTACCTTCATCTCTATCACCCGCTTAATCTGGGTAGCAATTACAGTAAGGGTATCAGTATCAATACCATGACCCACCTTACCACTGAAAGATGCGCCGCTAAGCTTGAGTAGCACTCGCTTATACTTGGTAGAGGTCATATTGTTAATACCTACTCGCCCAGTTCAAATCGGGCAAACTCAGTTACTTTGATATTTTCACCTAGCCTAGCGATAGCTTCGGTAATGACATCCTGAACTGTTTTGCTGGGGTCTTTAATGAAGGGTTGTGCCAGTAGACAATCGGCTTGAGGCTCAATATCAGACCCTTCAGGAATCTCATCAGTGGAGATAAATTGCGGGGGTATAGCAGCTACCTGCATAGCTAGGTTGTGAGCCAATTCTCTGAATTCATCAGTACGGGCTACGAAGTCAGTTTCGCAATTGACCTTAATCATCGCCCCGATACGCCCCTTGGTATGAATGTAGGCTTCAATCAAGCCTTGGGTAGCTGAGCGCGTCGCCTTCTTCTGCGCCTTGAGGATACCCGCTTTCTTCAAGAGCTGGAGCGCCTCTTCCATATTGCCCTCCGTTTCAAGAAGGGCATTCCTACAAGCAATAACCCCGGCTCCTGACTGGTTCCTCAGTTCCTTCACACTATCGGCAGAGATTTTCAATGGTTTTCCTCCTCCTCAGTGTCACCGGGGGTTGAAACCACAGATTCTATTGACTCTTCTATTTCAGCAACCTCGCCGGTATCGGATAATTCTACCTCAGTGGTGATAGCTTCCCCTTCGGTTTTACCCTCGATAATAGCGTCAGCAATCTTAGTGCAGGTTAACTTTATCGCTTTAATAGCATCATCATTAGCCGGGATAGGGTAATCAATATCAGTGGGGTCGCAGTTGGTATCGGCGACAGCAACTACCGGTATCCCAGTACGTTTGGCTTCAGCTAAAGCCAGCCTTTCCTTGGTAATATCAATAATAAATAGAGCCGATGGTAGACTGGTCATCTCCTTAAAACCACCTATCAGGCGATTGAGGCGTAATATTTCCTTCCCTAGTTTGAGGGCTTCCTTCTTAGGGAGACGGGTAAATTCTCCTCTGGCTTCCTGATCCTCCAGACGAACCAGATAATCAATGCGACTCTGGATAGTGCCAAAATTGGTTAGTACCCCGCCTAGCCAACGTTGGTTGATGTAATACATACCACAGCGTTTAGCTTGAGTTTCAATAGACTCTTGAGCCTGTTTTTTGGTACCGACGAAAAGGATATTACCACCATCGGCGACTAACTGCCGAACAAAATCGCAGGCCTTATCCAGCCTAGTAGCAGTTTGCTCCAGGTCGATGATATGGATACCATTACGCTTGGTAAAGATGTATTGCTTCATCCGAGGATGCCAGCGGCTTGTCTGATGTCCAAAATGAGCCCCAGCCTCCAGAAGCTGTTTTATGGTGACGGTAGATGTCAAATTCCATCCCTCCTCTAGTTGCCTCATAGTATAGCATATCTGCTGGTGTCTAGCAATTGTATGTACTCGTTCATATGATTAGTGACACATGACCTCCCTTCTTTTCTGGCAGCTCAAAGCTGGCATCGGTGACCTCGTAAAACTCCTCAGTGTGAGTCCTCTGTGCCCTCTCCACATGACCGTTAAGCTTGGGGGAGCGTGGTGGTAAGACGAACAGTTTTATACCTCTCCTCTGGCACTCTTCCTCAAAGGCATCCTCTCTAACAGAACACCTATAAACCCTGATGCGGCAGAGCAATTAAATCCCTCACGGTGAAGTAGTACCACCAGTTTATCCTTACCCCATCTGGGGTGTTCCTCCCTTAACCTAAGCACTGCTGTCGCCTTTGCCTTCATGGTTTATTAGAAGTAGAATAGGTGGCAAGGAGATGGAAAGGAGATGAAATGGAGACCAAACAGAAAGACAATCTGATATTCATAAGATTGTTCCCCGATGAAGATATCTACTCGGCATTAAATGAGGTATGTCGTAAATATAAGGTTACCACCGCGGTGGTCTTATCCGGGGTAGGGCAATTGAAACAGTTTGAACTGGGCTATTTCAAGGAAAAGGGTAACTATACCCCCCAGCAATTTGCCACCCCTCATGAGTTACTTTGTCTGACCGGGAATATTTCTAAACAGGCGAGTGGCTACAACTTTCACCTTCATGCAGTATTAGGAGCTGAGGATAAGAGGGTGGTGGGAGGCCATCTACTCAAGGCTAGGGTAGAGATAACCAATGAGGTAGTACTTCTCAAAACAGACCTGAAGGTGAGTCGAAGGCGAGAAGAAAAAACTGACCTCCAGGGAATGTTTCTGGAGGGTAAATTTGGTAACGAAGACATATAAGCGACGCACCAAGATAGTCTGCACTATAGGGCCAGCTAGCAGATCGACTCTAATGATAGAGCGTCTTCTCAGGGCAGGGATGAATGTCTCCCGTCTTAACCTGTCGCACGGTAGCTATCAGGAACATAAGCAGTATATCAGCACCATAAGGACAGCCAGTCAGCATCTTAGTCTCCCGGTGGCAATATTGATTGACCTGCCAGGACCGAAATACCGCATTGGCAAACTAGCGGGAGACTCGGTCTTGCTCAAGGACGGAAGTCAGGTAATCCTTACCCCCCAGCCGGGGGAGGGAAGTAAGATCAGAATTCCTGTTAACCCATCTCATCTCGCCAGGGATATCAAGGCAGGGAATATCATTCTTATTGATGATGGGGCTTTACAGCTTCAGGTTCAGAAGATAAGAAAAGATGATATCTGGTGTCGGGTTATTGTCGGGGGTAATTTAACCTCGGGAAGAGGAGTAGTTGTCCCAGGAATGAAGTTTTCTGATCCTTTTATTACCCCCAAGCTGATAAAAAGTCTTGACTTTGCCCTGAAGTGCCAGCCCGATTATCTGGCGCTTTCCTTTGTTAGTAATGTCTCCGATGTTGAACAAGTTCGGGACATTATAAAAAGCCGAGGAGCTGATATCCCAATTATCGTTAAGATTGAGCGGGGTCAGGCAGTAGCTAATTTCAGCCGTATCCTAGCAGTGAGTGATGGTATTATGGTAGCTCGGGGAGACCTGGGGATTGATATTCCCTTGGAGAGAGTCCCGATGGTGCAAAAGGATATCATCCATAGGTGTAATCTGGCTGGCAAACCGGTTATCACTGCTACCCAGATGCTGGAGTCAATGGTTAGTCTACCCTCACCAACCCGGGCTGAGGTAACCGATGTTGCCAACGCTATTTTTGATGGTACTGATGCCTTAATGCTCTCCGCCGAAACAGCTACCGGTAGCTTCCCAGTGAGGGCAGTGAAGATGATGGCGCGGATTGCCCGGGAGACTGAAGCCCATATTCCTTATGAGCATCGATTATGGGAGCGGGGGGAAGGATTAGCTCGCCAGACTGATGAAGCGATAAGTTATGATGCCTGCCGTACGGCGCATCAGCTGGGAGCAGTAGCTATTGTTGCTTTTACTCGGTCAGGGAGTACTGCCCGGCGTATCTCCAAATATCGTCCCCAGATGCCAACTCTGTCCATCACCCCTGATGAAGCCATAGCCCGGCGGTTGCTCCTCTTCTGGGGCATTTATCCCTTTCCGGTGGCGAGTCCTTCCTCGCTGGATGAGCTGTTTAGCCTGGGAGCCAAGCTACCGAAACATCTGGGGCTAGCTAAAGCGGGAGACAGCATCATTATCACCGGGGGGATTCCTATCGGCGTTCCTGGGGCTACCAACCTGCTCAAAGTAGAACAGATAATCTAGCTTCTTTTGGCGGCTCCAGAGTAGATGAATGAGGACTGCTTCATCCTAATCCACTTTCCCTCATCAATACCGATTAGACTGCCACACCGGCACCTGACCTCATTTCCATTACGGAGGCTATAGTCCTTGATTATTCGTCCTTTCCAGCAGTGTAGTAGCCGCCCCTTTCCAATCTTCAGATAGCGGAATACCTTACCCTTACACCTGGCGCATCTGATGGTTATCATTTCTATAAACCCCGGCTAGTATCTCCAGATTAGCATAGTTACTACCAGGGGTAAAGATTGCCTCAGCTTGCGACTGATGGTAGTATACCATTGGGGTTAAACAGGATTTAGCTATGCAGATAGAAATAATTGGGGCTGAGTCTTTAGGGGTGCGGGGTTTGTGTTGTGTGGTCACTGTGGGGGAGCGCCGGGTGGTTATTGACCCCGGGGTTGCCCTGGGATTCAAGCGGCACGGACTGACGCCTCACCCGGTTCAGGTAATTGCCGCTGAAAGGACCAAAAAGCGTATCGCTGAGGTATTGGAGGGGGCTACTGATATAGTCATTAGCCACTATCACGGCGACCATATCCCACTGGCTGATGCCAATCCTTATCAACTTTCTTTATCACAAGTAGCCGAGTTTTGTCAGCGACCTCATCTATGGACTAAGGGAAGGCAGGGATTGTCCCTTAATCAGGTTCACCGTGCTCAAGCCCTGGCTGATAATCTGGGGAGGACACTACCGATAGCCGAAGGGGTAAGCGACGGCATGTTGAGTTTTTCTCCTCCTGTACCTCATGGGGAAGAGGACAGACGTGGGGGTAGCCTGATGATGACCCGCATTGAGGATAATGGCGAGGTGTTTGTCCATGCCTCGGATATCCAGATGCTTAATGACCGCGCTATTAAGCAGATTATCGCCTGGCGACCCAATATAGTGTTAGCCTCAGGGCCACCTATCTATCTACCTAGCCTCACCTCAGGGCAACGAAGGGATGCCCGACGCCGAACCCTGGAACTGGCGAAGAGGGTTAATATTCTGATTCTTGACCATCACCTGATGCGTTCTATAGTGGGAGAGGGGTGGCTTGACGATATGGCATCGGTTACCGGGCATAAGGTTATCTGCGCCGCTGATTTTATGGGGCTTCGTCGTAATCTACTTGAAGCGAATCGCGTCTGGTGGTATAAAAAACTACCGGTAGCTGAGGGCTGGCACAGAGCATATGCTCGTGGCGAGGTTGATGTTGTCTCGGAATGGTCAGCTAAAATAGCCCGGATGAAGATAGTATGAAGCTTGTCAGTGCCTGCTTGCTGGGAATAAAATGTGCCTGGAGTGGCGATCAGCGATATAAGAACCAGGCTGCCCTCAGGCTTCTAGAGGTGACATCCCTGCTCCCAATCTGTCCGGAGCAACAGGGAGGGCTGACTACCCCCAGGGCAGCTCAAGAAATACAGGGCGGTAGCGGTGAGGATGTGCTTGATGGTAGGTGTCGGATAATAAATAGAGATGGCGAGGATGTTACCCTGGCCTTTATTCGAGGGGCAGAGGCAGTATTAAGCCTCGCCAAACAACTCGAGATTAAGGAGTTTATCGGTAAGGCTCATAGCCCCTCTTGCGGTTGTGGCCTGATATATGATGGCTCATTTACGCATCAACTAGTCCCCGGCGATGGGGTTACTACAGCGTTATTAAAGAGGAATGACATCAGGGTAATAACCGAAGAGGAGCTATAAATCTAGAGAAAAAGGAGAAAGATAGCTATGAAGGTAAGCCGAGTAGCCGAGATGAGGAATATGGATAGCCAGGCTATTGATAGATTTAATATCCCTCAAGAAATACTGATGGAGAATGCCGGGCAGGCAGTACATTCGGTTATTCTGTCGGAACTAGGGGTAAGGAATAAGAAATTCGTTATCTTCTGCGGGGCAGGTAACAATGGTGGCGATGGCTTAGTAGTTGCCCGCAAGCTCTACTCCGCTGGGGGAGAGGTTAAGGTATTTATTCTGGGGAATCGAGAAAATCTTCAAGGCGCTGCCCGAAAGAACCTTGACATCATCTCCCGAATGCCGGTAGAGGTTAGTGATATTGAGTCAGTAGAACTGGCACGACCAGCAATTCTGGATAGTGATGCTATTGTTGATGCCATTTTTGGTACCGGTCTCTGCCGAGAGGTAACCGGAATATACCGGAATGTCATTGAGCTGATAAATACCAGCCATAAGAAGATATTCAGTATTGATATCCCCTCCGGAATTAATGGCGATACCGGGCAGGTAATGGGTCGGGCAGTAGAGAGTGACTATACGATAACTATGGGTCTTCCCAAGGTTGGGAATATGCTCTATCCCGGTTTTGATTTAGGTGGCCAGCTCTATGTATCGCATATCTCCTTTCCGCCATCCCTGTATAACGCCAATTCCTTAAAGATTCAGCTAAATGACCCTGTCGAGCTTCCGCCACGAGCTCAGGATAGTCATAAGGGTGATTACGGTAAAGCACTGTTCGTTGCTGGCTCGGCAAATTATCTGGGGGCGCCCTACTTTGCTGCCCGGTCGTTTCTTAAAGCAGGCGGGGGGCTGGCTTATCTGGCAACGCCAAAATCTATCGCACCATTCCTAGCTAATAAGGGGAGTGAGATTATCCTGTCCCCCCAACCAGAGACATCTTCAGGAAGCCTAGCTCTAAAGAGTAGCGATGAAATTATTGAGCTTTCCCGAAAGGTAGATATCGTTATCTTAGGCCCCGGGCTATCCCTAAATAAAGAGACCCAGCAATTGGTAAGAGGGCTGGTAGGCAAGATTGAGGTTCCGCTACTACTGGATGGCGATGGACTTACTGCTATCGCCCAGGATACATTAACTATCCCCAAGCGACCGGCGGCAACTATTCTTACCCCTCACCTCGGTGAGATGTCTCGCCTTATTGGGGTAGAGCTGGGGGAGATAGCCAAGGATAAAATAGATATACTTCAGAAAACAGCCTCTGAACTCGGGGCGACAGTGGTACTGAAGGGAGCAAATTCCCTCATCGGCTATCCTGATAACCGGGTGTATATTAATACCAGCGGTAACCCCGGGATGGCTACTGCGGGGAGTGGTGATACCCTGACCGGTGTTATTGGGGCAATGTATGGATTGGGGCTCCAATTGGAGGATGCAGTGAGAATGGGAGTCTTTATCCATGGTTTCTCTGGTGACCTGGCAGCTGCTGAGCAGGGTGAAGATGGGATTACTGCCCAGGATATTCTGGATTATCTCCCTCTTGCTCTGAAGTACTATCGTGAACATCTGGCAGAGCTTGCTGAGAACTGCTATGAAAGCATTTATGAGGTATAGGAGAGTATCATGACTAAAATAATCGCCAGAGTTATCTCACAACAGGGAACCTGTGAGGCTGGGCATAGGGTTGGCAATGAGTTTGTTATCGGGCAGAAGACCCCGAAGGATATGTGTTCCTGGGCATTCTACACTCTTTTCCCGTTTGCTGAAGCCTTGCAGTTTGGTGGCTCTTTTCCCTGGGAAGCAGATTCAAATAAGGCTACTGTAGCCTGCCCCGACCCAGTAAACCAGGTAGTCTTTGAATTAAGGCGCCAGGGAGATTAGTCAGGGCATCTTACTTTACCAGGATGATGTGGTGTTGCCATTGCGGTAGACTCTGAGGAAAGTCAGTGCGGAAGTGAGCCCCCCGGCTCTCTTCCCTGATAAGAGCTGCTTCAGTAATTAATCGCCCAGTGATTATTAGATTGCTTAATTCATGGGAAGGGCGGTCAGTAGCTGGAGGGAGATATTTCTGCCAGCTAGCCAGGGTATCAGCAGCTTGAGTCAGCTTTTCTCGGGAACGGATTATGCCTACCTTATCCCAGAGTAATTGTTGCAGAGCGGAGAGACTGGGGGGGGGCAAAGCTTCCGTAATATGTCGTTGGCTCAACGAGTGGCGGTTTTTATTATCCTGACGAGGTATCTCTACTTCGGTCTTCACAGTGGTTCTATCGATAATCCGGTGGCTAAATACCAGCGCTTCAAGGAGAGAATTTGATGCCAGACGGTTAGCTCCATGAACCCCGGTACAGGCGGTTTCACCGATGACAAATATCCCTCCGATGTTAGTTTCTCCCCAGGTGTTGGTCTTAACTCCTCCCATCATATAATGGGCAGCGGGGGCTACCGGGATTAGCCCTTTAGTAATATTTAGACCATGGTCGAGACAAAAGCGGTAGATATGGGGAAACCGGGTGGTAATAACATAGGGCGCTAGATGAGTAACATCAATAAACACCCTGTCTGAGCCAGTCTTTTTCATCTCATAGAGTATGCTGCGGGTTACTACATCCCGAGGTGCCAGTTCTGCTCTGGGATCGTACTCCGGCATAAAACGGTATCCATCCACATTGCGCAATATGCCGCCTTCACCCCTGACAGCTTCCGATATCAAGAAGGGGGTTACCCCCGGCAGACGAAGCGCCGTAGGGTGAAACTGGAAGAACTCCATATCAACTATCTCGGCTCCAGCGTTAAAAGCGAGAGCAATACCATCACCGGTAGCCACATAGGAATTGGTGGTGAATTCGTATAATTGCCCGGCCCCCCCGGTCGCTAGCACCAGAAATCGGCAATCAAATTCCTCAACCAAGCCAGTATGACAATCCAGGGCATTTACCCCCTTAACCACCCCGTTTTCGACTAGAATATCGGTAACCAGACAATCTTCAAGCACCTGGATTCGAGATGAACGTGTCTTCTTACTAAGGGTAATCTCAATATATTTCCCGGTGGCATCACCTCCAGCATGAAGGATACGGGAGACACTGTGCGCTGCCTCTCGGGTAAGGGCTACCTCACCATTAACGGTGTCAAAGGGTACCCCCAAGTTGACCAGGTCACTGATTCGAGCCGGGGCTTCGCTGGTCAGGATGCGCACTGCTTCAGTATTACATAAACCATCACCGGCGGCAATAGTATCCTTGAAATGAAGCTTAGGGGAATCGTTCTTAGCGATGGCAGCGGCGATACCCCCCTGGGCATGTTTGGTATTACAATCATCAATATTGCCTTTGGTTATAATAAGTACCTTACCTCGTTCCTTAGCCAGCAGGGCAGTATATAGCCCAGCAATACCACTACCAACTATGATATAGTCATAATGACTCATTAGCTCCCTCCGCCCAGGTTGCAGGTTTAATTATACCATAGAGAACTGATGGAGCTTTATCTCCCCCCAGAGACCAAGGCTATCACCAGTGATGATTACTACCCCTTTTAATCCATCGGTGCGTTTTGCCATCTCAATACCATTGGGGATATCTGACGGTTGCTTAATTACATTACCTATCGCGGTAGCCGCGGCATCAGCTAAAGGGGTTGATTTAGAGACCACAGTAACCGCGTCTGCCTTCCCGTAGCTCAGGGAATGTCCTACCATTCCTGAAGAGGTGCAGATTCCCAGCGGGGTATCGGAAGCATTAATTTCCAGACCGATTTTATTGCTTAGCAACGATTTGCCAGCATAGATTCCAATCAGTCGGTTTTTCTGACTCTTTAGATAGATATCTCCTCCGTTCTCGACGATTATTTCTGTTGAGCTGGAGGCTAGCTCAGCGCCTACGAACTCGGCTATTGCTCCGGCGACTGAAGCCATCGGGCCAGTTCCTGTCCGAGTGGCAGCAACGAACATCGCCTGTAGAATCGGGGGGGCATTCTCGTCAACAGGCAGGGGTTTCAGCGAGGTTAGAAAAGCCGGGTGTTGCTCAATATACCTTTCCATAGTATCACGATACCCGGCAACTAGCTTAAGGGCAAGTCCTCTCAGATTAGTCAGGGCACGGATGTATAAATCCGTCTCCCGGACTACAACGCTGAAGGAAATTAGCTCCTTATCCTGAATCTGGCATCGATAGGTTCTAGGCTCATACATGAACTTAAAAGTGAAGCTTCATCACCCTAGGAGGGCAGGCGGTTAGACAGAGTCCACAAGCCAAGCATTTCTCGTCACGAAAATTGACCCGCCGCGTTATCGGGTCAAGCTCAAAGGCATGAGACGGGCAAATAGCTACACAGGCACCACAGTGGGTACATCTTTCCTCATCGCGACTAACACTCTGACTGAGGGGCTGTATTATTACCCCAGTCCGGCTAAGATATCTAATACCATTATCATAGTCTTCTTGCTTTCCGCTAAGTTCTAATACCATTAAGCCTTCTTCATCCGGGGTAACCGAAGCCTTAAGGATATTAAAGTCAAGGTCGTAATCCTTGGCCAGACGGCTAACGATAGCTCGATTGACCAGACGCTTAGGGAAACGTAATACAATTCTTCGGGAGATTATCATCTTTACCCTCGGCAATTAGCCCAAAGATTTATTAACTCAGATTATACCCTAGATTGATAATTTAGGCTACCTTTGTTAAGTTTAACCGCCGGGAATAGGGAGACAATCATTGTTGACATAATGTTTGCTCCATTGACTACCAATCTCGGAAGCAATATAATTTAGCTATATTCGGTCAAAAGATAGTTCGGTTAATTAGTGCGGGCTCGTAGCTCAGTGGTTAGAGCAGGCGGCTCATAACCGTCTGGTCGCAGGTTCGAATCCTGCCGAGCCCACTTATTTCAATTTAGCAGGGAATAGCCAAATCTGTTTTGTGGATAGCTAGCCGACATAACATATATAGTGCGCCCCAAATTACAGTAGAATGAGCTAATCCTGTTAAATTGACAAGGCCATGCCTTAATTGTAGAATTAAGCTAGACTGAAATATGAAGGAGGTATCTCAAATGGCAAAAGACCCTAAGGCACTATTACAGGAATTTCATAACGGGATAGGAGCTTTAAGTAAAATTGATGCTGCCCGTACGCAAGGATTTATGGATTTTATGGAGGTAGTAGAAAAACCAGGAGCATTAGACCTGAAAACCAAGGAGATAATCTGTGCTGCTATTGGGGTAACAGTACGTTGCGATTATTGTATTGTCTATCATACTTACCAGGCTCTTAAAGCCGGCGCTACTCGTCAGGAGCTTATCGAAGCAGCGTTTACCGCCTGTGTTATGGGAGGGGGCCCAACAGTAACCTATAGTTCAACACTGTTTCTGGATGCTATAAATGCCTTCGCCCCGGAATTTGAGAAATAGTCTTCGGTACAAATAAATAAGGGGGGGATATCTCAAATGGCAAAAGACCCTAAAGCACTATTACAGGAACTTAATAGCGGGATGAGAGCTTTAGGTAAAATTGATGCTGCTCGTACGCGAGGCTATGCGAGTTTTTCGGGGTTAGCAAAAAAATCAGGGGCATTAGACCTGAAAACCAAGGAGATAATCTGTGCTGCTATTGGGGTAACAGTGCGTTGCGATTACTGTATTGTCTATCATACTTACCAGGCTCTTAAAGCCGGCGCTACCCGCCAAGAGCTTACCGAGGCAGCGTTTACCGCCTGTGTTATGGGAGGCGGCCCAGCAGTAACCTATAGTTCAACACTATTTCTGAATTCCGTTAACACCTTCGCCCCGGAATTTGAAAAGTAGTATTCGGTTACAGATTATGTAAGGTAATCTAGCCCGATTGGTTTACTTTGTGTAGTCGGGCTAGATTCTTATTTTTAGGCTAGTCTAATTCGATATAGATATTTTTCCTTCCCTTAAAGGGGCTGCTAAACGCCCAGATTTTGATTACAGAACGTCATTCTGAAGAAGTGCTAAGCGGATTAAAGAGTTGAGTTAGTAGACTACGGCTGATTAACTCCAGGAGTTTGGTTATCCCCCATCTTTTTACCCCCGAGATAAATACCGTGTTCTTATTGTGGTAATCATTAGCCAGATAGTCCAGGGCTTCTGTCTCACTCCAATCCCGGTTATTGTCAAGCAGTAGGTCAATCTTGTTCAGTACCGTAATCCTGGGTTTATCCTTGAGATTAAGTTCACCTAAAATATCCTCTACTGTTTGGCATTGCTCGGCAGCGTTATGACAGGTTAAATCAACGACATGGATAAGCAAGCTGGCTTCCGCTAATTCCTCAAGGGTAGCTCGAAATGCGATTATAATAGCCGGGGGTAATTTTCTGATAAAACCAACGGTATCAGTGAGTAAAGCACCACTCTGGTCAGTGAGACGTAACCGCCGCGTAGTTGGGTCCAGGGTGGCGAAGAGCCTATCCTCTACCGTTACCTCAGATTGAGTAAGCGCATTTAGCAGGGTGCTTTTACCGGCATTGGTATAGCCCACCAAGGCGACGATGGGAAGATTACTTTTTCTGCGGTGTTCCCGGTAAAGCGTCCGGTGTTTGCTGACCATTGCGAGCTGTTTTTCCAAACGATGTATTTTCTGACGAATAAGACGCTTATCGGTCTCCAATTGGGATTCTCCGGGCCCCCTAGTGCCAATACCCCCACCCAGCCTTTCCAGGTGGCTCCACTGCCCAGCAAGGCGAGGCAAAAGGTATTGATACTGAGCCAGCTCTACCTGTAGCCGACCTTCACGGGTTTGTGCCCGTTGAGCAAAGATATCTAAAATTAAAGCGGAACGGTCAACTACCTTTACCTGAAGGATATTCTCCAGATTATGTTGCTGGAGTGGCGAAAGCTCATCATCAAAAATCGCCACGTTATAGTGGAGATGGCTCCTCAAGACTAGTAGCTCGTCTAGTTTGCCCTTGCCGAGGTAATAGGACCTTGATGGAACAGCTAGTCGTTGACTGAATTTGCCGACGACCTCTACCCCGGCGGTTCGGGCTAGCTGGGCTAATTCCGCTATGGAATCCTCCACCGACCATTGGTCAGCGGTTCCCTTGGTCGTTATAGCGACCAAGCATGCCTGCTCTCGGGGCACTTGGGTAGTAATAGCTACTCTAGTAATAATAGCCCTCGATACTTTATGTAAACTAGTCCTCTATTTATCGGTTACAAATTGAGCTATCAAACTGGCGGTTTCAGAATCTAGACTATTTCCTATATCAAACCACTTAATTCGCTTATCCAGCAACCGGAACCAGTTGTATTGATGCCGGGCTAGGTTATGGGTTTCAAATTTGGTTCGCTCTATAGCTTCAGCCAGGCTTAGTTTCTCCTGAAGAAACATCGCAATCTGCCGATAACCGATACTGGACATTGAGGGTAAGTTAAGGCTGTAGCCTTTATCCAATAGCCTTTGGACCTCACCTACCCAACCCTGCTCAATCATATTATCCACCCGCTGGTCAATCCGACGGTATAGCTCAGCTCGACTGGTGGTCAAGCCGACGATAAGCATTTTAGAGGGGGGTGTTACCCTACTATAGCGTTGAGACAAGGGGGTCCTGGTGCTGTTATACACCTCAAGGGCACGAATGATGCGCCGCAGGTTATTGGGGCCAGTTCTCCGGGCACTAGCAGGATCAACTCGGACTAACTCCTGATAGAGCACCCCTTTACCCTCAGTAGCTGCTCTTTGCTCCATATGATATCTAAATTCCGCGTCCGGTGCTACCTGAGGTATTTGCCAGCCCTCCAGTATTGACCAGACATACTGCCCACTTCCCCCCACCAGTAGAGGTAACCGGTGACGACAGTTGATATCGCTAATTGCCTGGTAAGCTAGCTCTTGATATTGAGCCAGACTGAAATCTTCATCAGGATTAACCCTATTTATCAGATGATGGGGAATAAGGGATAACTCCTCAGAGCTGGGGGTGGCAGTACCAATATTCATCAAGCGGTATATCTGTCGACTATCGGCACTGACTACTTCCCCATTAAACGCCTTTGCCAGATGTATTGCTAGCGTTGTCTTCCCGATTGCTGTTGGACCAACTATCGCTACTAGACGACTCATATTCTTACAAGCGGCTAATTTCTGATGCCTGTCGGGTGATGCTCAAGAATTGCTCGGGTTTAAGGCTAGCCCCCCCAATTAGGGCACCATCTATCTCCGGTTGCTGGATAAACTCATTGGCATTGGTAGCATTAACACTACCGCCATAGAGAATACGTACCCTTTGAGCAATCTCTTTGTTATATAGCTGACTGATATTCTGTCGAATAAACTCGATAGTCTCATTTGCCTCTTTACCACTGGCGGCTCTACCCGTGCCAATTGCCCAAATGGGTTCGTAGGCAATAATTAAACTACCCGCTAAATCTATATCGGCTAATGATAAACTGAGCTGTTCGGCAAGGACTACCTTGGTTCTACCAGCCTCATTTTCCGCCGGCTTTTCGCCGATACACAGAATGGGTTTCAGCCCTACTTTTAGTGCTGCCCGAATCTTCTTATTAACGATATCCCCGGTCTCGTTAAAGTATTGCCGCCGCTCGGAATGTCCAACAATAACAAACTCGCCAAGCTCAGCCAGCATCAATGGCGAAATCTCCCCGGTATAGGCTCCCTTCTCTTCAAAATATAGGTTCTGAGCCCCCAAGCTTATTGAACTTCCCTTGATTAACTCCCCTACAGCAGCTAGAGAAATAAACGGCGGACATATCACCTTATCCACATTGGCGATGGCATCAAGCTCATCACGCATTTCACTAACCAGCTTTATTGCCTCGGCCAGTGTAGTATTCATCTTCCAGTTACCAGCAATTATCGGGATACGCATTTTAAGCCTCCTAAGCCCCGAATTTAGTCAGCCTTAGGGCATGAGCCATCGCCAGAGGCATAATCTCGGTGGCTAGG
>JAGGZY010000014.1 GCA_021161775.1 Dehalococcoidales bacterium | reverse complement strand
ACTCGCGTCGTTCCTGAAGCTCTGGCTGAAACCTATAATAAGCTAAAGCACAATCTGTAGCTCTTATTATTTGACAGTGAAGCTAATCTCATACTTACCCCAATGTATGTGTATATCTTTAACGATGCCCATTTGTTCGTAGCAACTCCCTCCCAGTTCTTTAGCTAGTTTATCTAGTGCTTGGTCTTCTTCTTCTAATCTAGCCTCCCAAAGGCTGGTTCTTATGTCTTCAGCAGAACCGATAGTATAGACTTTACCTGAGATCTCTTGGTTATAACTCTCAACCTCTCTATTATAGGCTTCTAACCTAGTCTTAAATTCTTGCCATTTTTGCATGTATTCTTGATAGAAACTATAAGATAATGACCCAGCTCGAGTCGTATCTATACGCCCGTATTCTTTGCCTTTCTCAACATAGGCTACAGTATCCCATGTTGTGGGCTCAGGCTTAGGTGTGGGGTGGCATAGGTAGGCATCTAGCGTGGGGACGTAAACAGTGCCGTGACTGTCTCCTGTGCAATCAATATACACCAGTCCTCTATCTGTGGTCTCAAAAGCATTTAAGGCATGCCCCTTATCCTCACCCTCGATGTCTATACCTACCCAAGCTGCTCTAATTCCGGCTGCTTCAGCATTGTTATGCACATCCTCAGCAAAGTCAGCGCATACATAATCCTTCGGACCTCCCTTGAGGTAGCTATTGGTATCGGTAGGGTCTCTCTTAATGAACGCTACTAGCTTAGCATAAGTGGGATTAGTGGCATCTGGGTAATTTATTAACACAATTGGCTCTCCATCTCCACCACACTCTATAGCACCATTTGTATAAATATAACCTTTGTTTTCACTATCAGAATTTGTTAGAAAGTGTATTCCAACGAAAAGGCATGCAATCGCTACCGCAGCTAATACTGCAATTAGCACCCCTTTACGGTGACGCCTTTTAACCTTAATCTGAATCAATATGTCACCGTAGTAGCCATCAGTTATCTGTAGAGCACCGCTCAGCCTGACTAAACTACCAGTCCTCACCCCCGCTGGGATGGTGACTTCCAGCCGTCTACCCCTTCTAGTCAGGAGCTTTCTAGTTCCTTCCTTAGCCTCATCCCGACTGATGGTTAGCTTATGCTTAACCGTAGTATTTGACATCGCAATTAACTAGCACCAATCTTATCGTATTGTGTTTCCATAGCAGTTGCTGTGATTATACATCCAGCCAAAGCGTAATGGAATACCGGAAAGATGGCTGGCGCCGGAATAGATAAGCATCTTCATACTCATATCGTTCCCCGGTGGCAGGGAGACAGTAATTTTATGCCGGTAGTAGCTGATACTCGCGTCGTTCCTGAAGCTCTGGCTGAAACCTATAATAAGCTAAAGCACAATCTGTAGCTCTTATTATTTGACAGTGAAGGGGACGCTCAGTTTTTCCTTGCCGTCGATGTAGAAGACTACCTTGTAGTCCCCCCGGGGCCACCCGTTATCAGGAGGGGTCATATATGTCCCAAGATAACGCTCGCCTCCGGTAGTGGTGTTCCAGCTGTCAATCAGGTAATTAGTCAGGTCCGCTGCTTCCCCCTGCAGGTATATCCAGTCTGCCTTGACCTCGGTCTCATCAGGGGCGTGGGATAGTTTAACCGAGCAGCAGATTTTCGGGGCGTCGGTAGTAAAGGTGTTCGTTGTTCCAACCGGCTCTCCGGTTACTGAATCCAGGTCGGAACACATAGTGGCTTCGCTCAGCGAGGCGGTGGTGAAGCTAATCTCGCCTCTACAGCCAGTGAGGGGGATGGCTATCATTGCCCCTAGAGCACAGATAGCTATCGCGGCGATATAGAGTTTCTTGATTTTCATTTTTGATAATCTCCTCTCCCTTAGTGTTCGGTTAGCCGGGGAACATTTATAGCTTGAGTACCCCCAAGCGAATTCGAATCGCTGTTGCCGGCGTGAAAGGCCGGTGTCCTAGGCCTCTAGACGATGGGGGCAGGCTATTTACCTGACTAGAGTATAGCAAAAGATAGCTTCCATCGGCAACACTGAGTTATCCCTTTATATTCTCCCGATAGAATATTAGAATATGTTACTATGGGGGCTAAAGGCGTAATTGGCAGTAGTTAGTGTCGTGTTATGAAGACGAGGCAGTGGCTAAAGACGATTCTTAAAACTAGGGTACTACCCATATTGGCAATTACCCTGGTGGTGCTCATTACGGTAGGCATTTTCCGCTATCACGATAAGATTGCTGCTATGGGATATTATAGCTACCCGAGCGTTTTCCTGCTCAGTATGATATGGAATGCCACTGTCCTTGTTCCTATCCCTGGTTTCCCGATATATTTTCTCCTGGGGACTATCTTTAATCCCCTGCTGGTGGGGCTGGCTGGGGGCTGTGGTGCCGCTGTTGGCGAGATGACCAGTTATATGGCGGGGTATAGTGGACAGGCGATGTTACGCAAGCGAAAGATCAATACAAAGATCTATACCAGGATCGAGAACTGGGTAAAGAAACGGGAGTTCAGGGTTATCTTTGCCCTTAACCTGGTACCCTTTTTCCCGCTTGACCTTGCCGCGATAGCCGCTGGTGTCCTCCGTCTCCCACTGTGGAAGTTCTATCTAGCTACGGCGGCAGGGAGAAGTGTCGCCTACGGGTTTGTTGCCTTTGCCGGCTCTCGGGGGTGGGTCCCGCCAATACCCTTTCTCCAGCGCCTGTTTGAGATTCCCCAATAAATCGTTTGATTTCCTCCTCCCTCGCCAGCTATACTTTT
>JAGGZY010000044.1 GCA_021161775.1 Dehalococcoidales bacterium | reverse complement strand
TGGGCAAGGGTCTGGACTGACCTGGATATTGCATCTAGTCCTGATGTTCACGGGGCTAACAAAAGCTTTGATGTGCTGACGGTAAACTGCTCGCCGTTCTTTAACGACGACACTCAGGTGGATGTGGTGGTTACTGATAATAATCCCTACACTGCGGTTCTGAACAACATTGGTGGTGTCCGAACCTGGAACGAGGTTGCCGAACTAAAGTTGGCGCCTGCCGCGACTACTTTCCAATCAGTCGCGTCATCGGACATTCAGTATGTCTCCGACTTTGACAGTGAATACGACATGTATGTCGGGGTTACTGAGGTAACTACTGCTGGGCTAGGCGATGTCTTTAACATCTGCGGGTCCGGTTGTCAGCTTGACCTCGGGGTTAACGATGATATCGTTAGCCTGAGCCTGGTGGGTAGCTCGGGAGCTACCTCAATGGTGGCTGGTGGAACTGCTGTTGCAGGTCCGGCCCCCGTTTACTACTCCACCGATAACGGCGATTCCTGGGATGCGGCGGATAAACCGCCGACTGGTCTCGGAGCCGTGGACAACCTGGTAATTGCTGCTGACGACTTTGCCGACACTGGCACTGCCTGGTGTGTTTCTCAAGCGGCTGGTACCGATGGTGCCGTATCGCTAACCACTGATTTCGGTAAAAGCTGGAACCAGATTTCTATGATTGATGCCGAAATGGATGCTGCCGTGTGGGATACTGCCTTCTCGCCAGACTACGGGAGTGTAGCTGGGGCGCCGATGTTTATCATCACTACCGACAGCTTCAATCTCCTTACTTCCCCCAGTGTGTGGCGGTATGATGGCACCTACTGGGAGAGAATATGGTTAGATGTCGCTACCGCTGCTGGTTTAGACATAATTGAGGTATCACCCGGCTTTGCCACTGATGGGGCGATATTCGTTGCCGATAGTGCTACTCCGGAGGTCCTCTACTCTCACGATAGTGGGGCTACCTTTACGGCGATGACCAAGAACCCGGCGGTCCCGGGTGGGGCGGCTCGCCCTATCACGGCGTGGGTAGTCGTTGACGATGAGACCGTTATCACCGGTGCGGCTACCGGCGAGGTCTATAAGACCACCCGATATGGCCGACGGTGCTGGGACGAGACAGTTACCACTGGGATGGGTGCTGTTACCGACATAGCGCTCTCACCGGCTTACGACCTGGATGGTTCAGTTCTGGTAGGTGATGCTGGCTCGCGAGTCTGGCTATCTACCGATGGTGCTGACTCCTTTGAGGAGTTGAGTGGTACCGATGGTGGTGATTTGGCGGCACTGGTTACCGGTCTTAACTGGACCTATGTTGCCTTTGACCCTGCTTACTCCAGCAACAAAACCCTCTATGCTGCCAGTGACGATGTTGTTGGTCAGTGTGTTATTGACGCTGCTAAGGATATACCCGACCAGGAAATCAAGGATATGGGGGCGCTAATAACTACTGCTGGTGATATTGCGGTCTCTAACGATGGTATACAGGCCGGTAACCACTGCAGCACCCTCTATGCTCTTGACATAGTTGCTGGTGGTGGTCTGTACCGTACCTTGAACCCGACCGATGCGGTGGCTGATGTTGTTTTTGAGAATGTGGCTGCTGGTATGGGTGGTGCTGTAACCCTAACCCTTAACCTGCGTCTCACGGGAGGCAGCAACAATGTTCTCTACTCTATTGACACGACTGCTGTTCTTACCGATATCTGGACCTACACTGACACGCTGGCGAAACCAGTTACGCTGGATAAACCGGCTGATGGCAGTGGACTGGATGACACCACCCGCGTTAGCTTCGGTTGGGATGACCTCAATGCGGATACGGTCGTCCAGTACCAGATATGGGTCAACGAAGAAAGTGACTTCCCTGCAGCTACCGACGAAGCGGTAGGTACTATTTTCCCTGACTTGGTAACGGATAACGCTGTTACCTGGCGTGCGGCGACTGCTGGAACTACCTACTACTGGAAGGTAAGAGTGGCTACGGCTCAACCTTACCTCAGTCGATGGTCAGAAGCCTGGTCATTTACTACCAAGCTGGGTCAGGTAGCGGCGCCAGTTCAGGTTAGGCCGGCCCCTGGGGCTCAGGATGTTATCACCAAGCCGACCTTTGACTGGCAAGCTGTGCCGGGGGCTAATGGGTATGAGGTTCAGGTATGCACTAACGATATGTTCTTGCTTACTGATTTCGTTGCTCAAGGAACCTCAAGCATTAATGCCTGGGCGATTGATACTGAACTAGACTACGACACCCCTTACTACTGGAGGGTGCGTGGGCTTAAGGATGGTGCTCCAGTCGGTGATTGGGTAGTATCTATCTTCCGCACTATGGAAGAGCCAGCGGCTCCCCAGCCACCAGTGGTGATTGAGCAAACCCCGCCTGCACCGGCTCCAGTGGTGAACATACCGCCGACGCAGCAAATAGCTCCGAAGTGGATTTACGCTATTGTTGGTATTGGTGCGGCGTTGGCAATAGTGGTTATTGTTCTGATAGTTAGGACCCGCAAGACTCCCTGACCCTAACTTGACGGATAATACTCAGGCTGGATAGCCAAGAACCCCCCGAGTTTTCGGGGGGTTCTTTTTTGTGGGTAACGGTTGACTTTAGCCTGTAGCCTAGATAGAATTTACCATATGGCGAAACTAGGGTTAGCTATTGGGCTGCTCCTTAGCCTGTTGATTGCCGGCTCATCCTCGGTATTTTCAGCTTCAGATGATGTCCGATGGCATACGCAAAATATCCCCGCTGAGTGCAGATTAGCTGACTGGACGCTGGCTCAAGGCTCGGATGTTAAATACCTGACGATGGCTACTGATGGCACCCTGTATGGCTATACCAACCCTCAGGGAACTAGCCACCGACTATTCAGGTCTACTGATGGTGGTGAGCGCTGGGAGGGTCTCAAGTATGATAAACCGGTAACTGCCTTAGCTAGCTCCAGTACTCAAGCTAATACTATCTATGTTACCGATGGGACTAGCGTTTATCGGTC
This sequence comes from Dehalococcoidales bacterium, assembly GCA_021161775.1. Classification (GTDB taxonomy): domain Bacteria; phylum Chloroflexota; class Dehalococcoidia; order Dehalococcoidales; family UBA5760; genus UBA5760. The sequence continues at coordinate 12,174 of JAGGZY010000044.1, read as the reverse complement.
TGATGACCGGGGGGATAGCTTTGATGCGATATCCCAAGCCTCTCTGGATGCCCTGGCTATCAAGGATATCACCTGCCTGAGTGTGGGCTACGGTAGTGATGAGCCTTATGTGTTTATCGGGACGGCGGATGGCTTAGCTGGGGGTGGCGCTTACTATGTTCATGATGTCGCCTTTGGTGGGGGGTGGCAGGATATGGCTATCGGCAGTTATGATGTCTACTCAATAGGCTGCTCCCCCGATTTTGCCAATGATGGGACGGTAGCGACGGTGATTACCGACCAGATTCATAGCTATGTTAGCTATAACTACGGCAAGACTAGCAACTGGTCCCAGATGGAGCTACTTGATGCCAGTCAGGCTAGTTTTGCTATCACGGCGGCATCTAACATCGGCTTTCCGATTGACTTTGCGGGGTCATCTATCCTGTTCGTTGGCGTTGTTGGTGGCGATGGGGGTATCTACTGCGTTGACCAAACCTCTTCCCGCCGACTTAGCGATGTTAATGCCGATATTATCAGCCTGAGCCTTAGCGGTGAATTGGGCAGTATTCAGTTGCTGGCTGGCGAAAGCGGTAGCCCTGAGGTGTGGTCTAGCGATGACGATGGTGATAGCTGGGAGGCAGCTACCAAATGCCCCTCAGGCAGTAATGCTACCTATGTCGCGATGGCGGCTGACTTTGCCGCTAGCGGTAGGGCTTATGCGGCGACCAGTGGCAGCGATAGCGCCTTCTCGGTTACCGGGGATGGTGGGGATACCTGGAATCAGCTTAGCCTGATTGATACTACTGTCACCACCATTAGCGACATTGCTCTGTCCCCTGACTACGGCGAGGCTCATACCTTGTTTATGCTCACTCAGGGAGGAGAATCTAGCCTGTGGCGAAGCCAAAATGGCACCGCTAGTTGGGAGAGGGTGTTTAGCAGCGGGTTGCCCAATGTGGATAGTATTACTCTGGTTGCCCTGTCTCCCCAATATGGGGTGGGGCATCAGGTAGTATTTCTGGCGGGGACTAGCCAGGGTAGCCCGGTATTGTGGAGGTCGACCGATAATGGGCAGAGCTTTACCTCCCGTCAGGCGCCGCTGGCGATTGATATATGGGCGGTGGTTAATGATGCTATCCTGTTTGTAGGTGGCTATGATGGGATTAATGGGTTAGTCTATCATACCACTAACCGCGGGTTAAGCTATTCTACGGGGACAGTGGTGGGCGATAAGCCGTTAGTCTCCATCGCTCTGTCCCCTGATTATGATGGTGATAAGACGATGTTAGTCGGTAATAGCGATGGCGAGGTTTACTGGTCTGAGGATGATGGCGAGACCTTTGAGCCGTTGCCTGAGCAGGCGACCTCCCCGCCCCTGACCGGGGCTATCACTGTTGCCTTTGATAGTGATTTCGGCGAGTGTGGTACTGTCTATGCTGCCAGCGATACCGTGGATAAGGGTATCTACCGTTTAGTTATTGGCACTGACACCGAGTGGGAGAACATTGCTCGCCCCGCCGGGGGCAGGTTAAGCCAGCTCGGGGTCTCGGCGGAAGGCGTCCTGTATGCGGCTAACTTTACCGCTGATGGGGGTATGGAGCGCTGTCTTAACCCAGCATATTCATTGGGCGCCGTCTTTGACACGGTAACCGGTGGCTTGGATGATGGGGCTACTCTAATTGGATTGTGGCTACAGGATAATCGGTTGTGGTCAATTGACACGGCTAATACCAAACTGATGACCTGTAATGATAGCTTGACACTGCCGGTTAGCCTCATCTTGCCTGCGGAGCAGGCTCAGGGTGTGGGCACAGTGGTTAATCACACGGTGGATAAACTCAGGCTGGATTGGGAGGTGCTGGGTGGGGCGACTGAATATGAATGGCAGCTCAGCGATGCTGCCGATTTCTCCGATATTCCAGCCTCGTTTGAGGGTAATACTACTGCCAGTCGAGCTCGGCTGCCGGCACTGGAGCCGGATACCACCTATTACTGGCGGGTAAGGGCTACTAAGCCGGTGCTCAGTCCCTGGTCAGCTAAATGGTCATTTACCACCGCCATAGGGGATGAGGCGGGCGGGGTTAATCTTATCAGCCCTGAGGCTGGTGCCAGTGGGGTATCGGTAAAGCCGATATTTCAGTGGGAGGCAATAGCCGGGGCGGATGGCTATGAACTTATCGTCTCCACGGATGCTTCACTGGCTAACCCGGTGGTACTGAAGGTCGGTGATTATGCCTTGCCGACTAATGCTTGGCAGTGTAATCTGAGCCTGGACTATGATGCTACCTATTACTGGAAGGTGAGACCGGTTAGCAGCAGCACCGGTGGCGATTGGGGGGCAGTTAGTGCCTTTACTACTGAGGAGCCGCCTGACGAGTCACCTGAGAGAGTATCACCGCCGGTGGAAAAACCACCCCCGGAAGAACCACTATCCCAACCGCCACCGCCAGCTAAGCTAGCTTCCTCCCTACCAGTTCCTGACTGGGTGAAATATCTCATCGGTGCCTTACTGGCGACTGTAGTCCTGTTATCCATCGTTATTCTGGTGATAGTGAGATGGTCAAAGCGTCTATAGCTTGATAGCCCCTTTATTAAGTAAGATTTCTACTACCCACTGTGCGGCATAACCTACAACATTAGTACATTTATCTTCATGGCCGCCTGCCTCTTCAAACTTTGCCATCTCATTCTTATCCAAAAAGTAATAGTGGCGACCAAAAAGCCCCAACTGAATTTGCGGGCATAGAATAGTTCCGTATTCCTTAATGAACCTATAAAAGAGCGGGGTTGCTACTTTCAAGGCATCCACATGTAATCTTACATTGCCTGGAATACCTTCCTCGTGTGACATCTTATCAGCGGGACGGCCGAAGAAATAATCAAGTACCATAGTTCCCCCGATTAGCCCTCCACAGGTGCCTGTTACCTGACCCAGCTGACCACCGGCTGAGGAACTCGCTACCTTAACTACCACATCCTCTATCTCAAGAAGTTCGTGTAGCGCAGCTACTGTACACTGAGAGCAACTCTGAGAATTCCTCTCAAAATTGAAGCCCAACTCGTGTGCCTTATTTAGTAGTTCCTGACGAGACAAACCTTGATATTTTTGTCTTACTTTTACCTCGACCATTTTAGTCCTCCTCACTGGTAAGGGGCTCCGGAATAAAACTTAGTAGCTGAGCAGAAAGACCTGCATCGTTGCTGGCAGGTTAGATTTGGTAACCGATAGCTTCGGCTGGGGGGGAATCTGGTCTGCACCTATCTCCTTGAGGAACCCGGCTACGGGGTCAAGCTCAGGGTCATTGCCCTCAGTTTGGTAATGCATTGGGATGACGAGCTTTGGGGTAAGCTGACGGACTACCTCAGCAGCTACCGCGGCATTAATGGTAACCCCGCCACCTACCGGCAGTAGCAACACATCCACGTCCTCTACCTCTTCTACCTGCTCGGCAGTAAGCACCTGCTTGAGGTTACCCAGATGACATATTGATACCCCGTCTATCTCCATGAGATAGGCAGTATTTTTACCTAGTTTACTATTCCCTTCGCTACCCTGAGAGGTGGCTATCCCCAGAATCAGAACGCCGCCAATCTCATATTCACCGGGACCGGAGATTACCCTAGGCTCGCCGCTGATGCCCTGAACATAGGCATGGTTGGGGTGCTGATGACTTACTGTTATGATATTAGCGGTCGGCTGTCCTAGTGAGTAGCCCAGGTCGGGTGAATAGGGGTCGGTAATAATGGTGGCATCCCTCCCCTTGATTCGGAAACAGGAATGACCTAGCCAGTAAATATCCATAACCTAAATATAGCATCAGCTAGCCGGGTTGGTCAATAATGAACGGCTTTTGGGTTCTTGCCAACTGGCGGAATTTTAATGAAAATTTAACATTACTTTTATGGGTAATTAATGCCTTCGGTCTTAATATAATTATAGAACTAAATAGTGAAAGGAGGCGGCAATGATTAAGTTTGTTATTAAGGATATAAGTGGTATGGTAATGGTATTTGATGAGCAGGGCGAGCAGCTCCCTGAGTACCAGGGCCAATACGGCGAGCTGAGGAGGCGTGTGTTGGAAGATGCTCCGCAAGAGGCAATATTTGGTTGTTTCCCCGGCGACGAGGATGAGTTGAAGATTATTCCCCGAGAAGAATGGTAATTATAGATTTGGTAACCGTAGGCCAGCTATTTTAACACTGCTAGCCTAACCTGTTTCCGCTGATTAGGGTTAGTTTCACCAACCGCTCCCCTCATTTCTGAATTCTTTCCCTAGTCGTTATGCCGCAATTTTCGCCCTCTTTTGGATTTTTTTAACCAGAGGTAGCTATTTTAATTTGCCTACTGGCATTTTTCTTGCTTTTGTGATACAATTGGCATAAAAGGTAGTTTGCTGGAGATATTGTGGTTGCCGGTGAGGCTTTGGGTTTACTTCTGGACAAGGTATATCAGGATGGGAGGTATGATTTTCGGGGGTATCGAAGCGGAACGGTGGTGCGTCGTCTGGAGAGGCGGCTTTATGCTACCGGGGTGAGGTCATATCAGGACTATATAGGGTTTTTGGAGGCTCATCCTGAGGAGTATGCCCGACTGGCTAACTACCTGACGATAACCGTAAGCGACTTTTTTAGAAGCCGGTATGCCTTTGCGCAGGTGGCTAGATTAGTGTTACCTGAGCTGGTATCAAATAGGATAAATCAGGGTAGGCTTAGCCTGAGGTTATGGAGTGCTGGCTGTGCCCGGGGTGAGGAGCCATACTCCATAGCCATACTGCTGGCCGAGTTTCTGGGAGCGCGGCGGCAGGATTTTGATATATCAATCTATGCTACCGATATTAATCAGCCAGCCCTGGAGGCTGCTGAGGCTGGGATATATTCTTCCAATGATATGGCTAACCTTCCCCCTAACCTGCGAGAAGGATACTTTACCCCGGTTGGTGAGGCTTATGGGGTAAGGGCAGAGATAAAACGAATGGTTCACTTTGCCTATTTTGACCTGGCCGCAACCGGAGGGCCACCGTTTACCGACCTGGACCTGATATTCTGCTGTAATGTGCTGATATATTTCCAGAAACAGCTTCAGGAGAGCCTGCTGGGTAGGTTATGTGATGGGCTAGCTACCCCCGGCTACCTGGTTCTGGGGGAGGTGGAGACACCGACGTGTAATCTGCGAGGGAGGTTAGACTGCCTAGATACTAAAGCCAAGATATATAAAAAGAATACAGGAGGTGATTATGTCTAGGAAGGAAGAAACCATAAGCAACGTGTCGACTAAGGATGTCACGGAGCATAATCAGACGGGACAGATGTCAGGGGAATCTGAGGGACTATATAGAAGTATGATTGAACTGTCTCCTGACGGTATAGTCGCGGTTGATGCTAAAGGGGCGTTGCGGGTGTATAACGCGGCCGCTGCCAGAATGACCGGCTATCTTAGGGAAGAAATGATTGGCAAGCACTTCTCCAAGCTAGGGATTCTCCGACTGAGCGATATGCCTAAATACATGAAGATGTTTGCTAGTACTCTGAGAGGGGAAATACCCGAGCCATTTGAGATGACTATCCCCCGTAAGGATGGGGCTACCGTTGTGATTGAGGTCAGGGTTGGTTTGATAAAAGTGGGTGGTAGGATAATCATTCAAACAGTGTTTAGGGATATCACCGAGCGTAAGCAGATGGAGGCGGAGATTCAGGCGAGGAATGAGCAGCTGGATGCCCAGAATGAGGAGGAACTCAGGGCGGCTAACGAGGAGCTTCAGGCTAGCAGCGAGGAGTTAAGGGAGGCTCAGGAGCAGTTAATTCGCTCGGAGAAGCTGGCGGTTATCGGGCAGCTGGCGGGGGGGATAGGACACGAACTCCGGAATCCCTTAGGCGGGATGAAGAACGCGGTCTACTATATCAGAGGCAAGGTGGTAAACAGCGGGCTGGCTCTTGCTGAGCCGAGGATTATGGAATTCCTTGATATTATCGATAACGAAATAGGCTCATCCGATAAGATTATCTCCGACCTGCTGGGGTTCTCCCGGGTGGGTAAGCCGGCAGTATCACCAGCCAATATCGGGAAGGTTATTGATGGTGCCTTATCCCGGATGCGTATCCCGGGGAATATCGCGGTGGTTAAGCAGATAGATAGTAACCTGCCTGAGGTGCCGATAGATGATAGCCAGATTCACCAGGTGTTGGTTAACATAATTACTAATGCCATACAGGCAATGCCGGAGGGGGGTAAACTGAGCATTAGTGCCCGAAAGGTGAAGGAATCTCTGGAGGTTGGGATTAGTGATACTGGTTATGGGATATCTCCGGAGGTGAGGGATAAGGTTTTTGACCCCCTGTTCACTACCCGAGCTAAGGGTATTGGGTTGGGGCTGGCAGTGTGTAAGACGATTGTGGAGAGGCATGGGGGTAATATTACGGTAAACAGTAAGCCGGGGGCAGGAAGCACCTTTACCATAAGGTTACCGCTTAAGGTGGATTAGGGTAGTAATAAATGAGAATGCGGAGGTAAGGAGATGGCAAAGACGAATATCCTGGTGGTTGATGACCTTCAGAGCATTCGGCTGACTCTGGGGGCAATACTGGAGGATGCGGGGCATAATGTAGTTACGGTAGAGGATGGATATCAGGCAATTGAGGCGGCGAAGAAGATTCACTTTGACGTTATCTTTATGGATATCAAGATGCCGGGGATTAACGGGGTTCAGACATTCCGTGAGGTAAAGCGTCTAGACCCTGAGGCGGCGGTGATTATGATGACTGCCTATTCGGTAGAGGATTTAGTTAAGGAAGCCATTGAGGAAGGTGCTTATGCGGTGGTCTATAAGCCATTTGATATTGCTGTAATCATCGCCACTATTGAAGAATTGCTTCACGAGAGAACCCTTATCCTGGTGGTTGATGACCAGTTCAGTGACCGGGAAACCCTGAAGGAAATAATGGAAGACAAGGGGTATCGGGTGGCTACTGCTAGGGATGGGGCAGAGACTATCGGTATGGTAAAGAGTCGGCACTATGACATTATCTTTTTGGATGTCAGACTGCCTGATATGAATGGGATAGAGACCTTTGAGAAGGTTAAGGAGATAGACCCTGAGGTAACGGTGATTATGATGACCGGGTATTCGGAAGAGGACCTGCTAAAGAGAGCCGTTAGTGAAGGTGCTTACACCTGCATTCATAAGCCGTTTGATATGAAGAAGGTGATGTCCTTAGTTGAGGATGTAGTTGAGGCTAGGAGAAAATGACACTACCGGCTTCAATTATGGTGGTTGAGGACGAGGTCGGTAATCGGGCGACCCTCTGCGGCATACTAGAGGAGGTTGGTTATCGGGTTACTGGATTGAGCTGTGGGGCTGATGCGCTGAAGGCAATCCGCCAGAACCATTTTGATGTCATCGTCGCCGATATAAAATTGCCCGACATCGGGGGGCTAGAGATACTGGAGCTGGCTAAGGAGATGAACGCCGAGGTAGCCGTAATTATGATGACCGGCTACGCCAGTCTGGAGACCTCGGTTGAAGCCTTAAACCGGGGTGCCTACGCCTACTTTACCAAGCCGGTTAATCCTGATGAACTGAAGACTACCATTGCCAATGCCCTCAAGCAGCAGCGATTACTTCTGGAAAACAAGAAGCTTATTGAGAGCTTGCAACGGTCGAATAACCTGTTATTCAAGGCTAATGAGGAGCTGAAGAAGGCAACTCGGGCAAAGTCTGAATTCCTGGCTGGTATGTCTCACGAACTACGGACACCGCTTAACGCCATAATCGGCTTCTCCGAGCTGTTGCTGGACGAGGTTCCCGGTAAAATCAATGATGAGCAGCGAGAGTGTCTTGATGATATCTTGAGTAGCGGGCGGCACCTGCTGGAGCTGGTTAATGATGTTCTTGACCTGTCCAGGGTGGAAGCCGGCAAGCTCAAACTCAAACTGGAAAAGCTGAATCTGGCGAGGATTATTACCAGTGTAGTGCCAACGATAAAATCCCTGCTGGATAAGAACCAGCATCGGTTGGAGGTCAATATAGAGGCGGACTTACCTCCGGTTCGTGCGGATAGAAACCGACTGCGGCAGATACTACTTAATCTGCTGAGTAATGCCATTAAGTTTACCCCGTCCGGGGGCAAGCTTGGTATTGAAGTAACCCGGGACGGTGACTATTGTCAGGTCAGCGTGGTGGATAATGGTATCGGTATTAAGGAAGAGGACCAGAGAAATATCTTTGATGCCTTTACTCAGCTAGATACCTCTCCGGAGAGGAAAAAGGAGGGTACTGGGTTGGGATTGGCACTTACCAAGCAGTTTGTGGAGATATGTGATGGCCGGATATGGGTGGAAAGCGAGTATGGCAAGGGGAGTCGGTTCATCTTTACCCTGCCGCTGGTGGATGAGGGAAAACCGGGTCAGGTAAGAAAGGTAGGCAATGAATAAGAGGGTGCTGATTGTAGAGGATAACCCCCAGAATATGAAATTGCTCCTGATGACGCTTAGGCCACATGGTTATGACCTCCTCCAGGCAGTTGATGGTGAGCAGGCGCTGGAGGTAGCGATAAAGAGTAACCCTGACCTCATTATAATGGATATTCAGATTCCTAAGATGGATGGGCTTGAGGTTACCCGAAGACTGAGGCAGATGCCAGCCTTTAATCAGGTTCCTATTGTGGCGGTTACTGCCTATGCGATGAAGGGGGATAGGGAGAAGGTTATTCGGGCGGGATGTGATGCCTATCTGCCTAAGCCGATTAACACTCGTCAGCTACCGGGGCTGATTTCCGGGATGCTAAAACCGAAGCCTAATACTAATGGAGATGGTGATGGGAGATAAGATTCTAGTCGTTGATGATGACCCTGCCTTTCTCCGACTGCTAGAGAAGGTGCTGACCGGGAAGGGGTATGAGGTGCTTAAGGCGAATAGTGGGTCGGAGGGTTTAAGATTCCTCTTTGAGGAGCACCCCTTATTGGTGCTGCTGGATGTGGTTATGCCAGGGCTCGATGGCTGGCAGGTCTGTAGTCGCATCCGTGATATTTCCGATGTGCCGATAATTATGCTTACCGGGATGCGGATGGCTGAGGAAGACATCGTTCGAGGGCTTGACTATGGGGCTGACGACTATGTTGTCAAACCGGTGGGCAACCGGGAGCTGGTGGCTAGGGTGCGGGCAGCATTACGACGGGCGGCATTATCGGCTTCACCGGATATAAAGCGGGCGGTTACCTATAGTGATGGCTACCTTACGGTAAATATTGCCCAGCGGAAGATTATGGCTGATAGCCAACGGATTAGGCTCACCCCAAGGGAGTTCCGCTTGTTTAGTCTGCTGCTGGGGAACGCAGGTCATATTCTTACCCATAGACAGCTACTGGAGAAGGTATGGGGTTGGGAATATACCGATGATGTGGATTATGTGCGTATCTATATCTCCCACCTGCGTCAGAAGATAGAGCCGGACATTGCCCTCCCCCGATACATTATGACTGAACCCGGGGTTGGCTACTACTTTCAGCGGGCCGAGGTTATCCCCGGGTCAGGTCATCTCTAGTTTGCCAGACGCTGGATTACCTCCAGTAGTTGGTGAAGCATAGTTAATCTCCGTTGCCGTTCTACCAACTCCTCCCCCTCGTCACCACTGTCTCTCAGCTGGGTTTCTACCCTGATTAGCTCAGCCTGTTCTAGAACATATGCCTGAAGGAGCTTCCCTGATAGCTGTTCAGCAATGCTTGCCTTGGTCAGAGAGACGACCCGGCAGGAAGACGGTCGGTTGGGGTGGGGTCTGACTCTCTTAGGAGGAGGGGCATCTAACGCCTCAATCTTATCAACCAGCAAGAGCAGGGCTTCACCGCTGGAGGTTGGCTGGAGAAGGTAGATATGGCCATCGCTGACGAATATCTTTGCCAGCCCAGCCTTACTCAGGTAGGCGCAGTATTGGTCAAACTCTTCGTGGGTTAAGCCAAGCTGCTGTCCTATCTTGTCAATATCACCGCTGCCTACTTTTAGCATATCCCTGACGACTTCTAATCGGAATCGCGTGTTATTCATCACTTTACCTCCTGTGGGAAGGTTATGGGTTCGATAGTGCACTGGATGGTGTAGTCTCCCGCCGGTATCACATCACTAACGCTGACGATAACAATGAGGTCGGCATCCTCATTACCCTGGTTAGCCTTCATCCGGAGAGCCCAGCTATCCGGTCCGCAGCGAACAACACCACTGACATCATCACTACCTTTGACCTTTACTGATATACCATCTGGGGTAAGAACGGTAATCTGGGCTTCGACGGGGTTTTCGCTGTCGTTACCTAATGCCAGATTGATGGCGAAGCGGTCGCCGGTATATACCTCGGCGGGGGCAATGAAGGCGGTGTTATCATCGTTAATGATGACGCGACCGGCATTAGCCCCGGTTACCGAACCGTCAATTATGGTTAGTGCCTGGCTGGTGGTAACATCAGCTTCTCCGATGACCCCGGTTCCGGGGGCGACAGGTACCTTTATGTCACTCAGGTTGCCGGCTACGGCTTGCCCGGTCAGGCCGGCGCCTAACATCACCAGAATGGTGATAACGGGTATAAGGAATCTCTTGTCCAGGAACCTTTTTCGTGTTGTTGGGGTAATAGTAATAGTTCTTTTCATCTCAGCTCCCCCCTTTCCTTTTTTCTATCTTCAGTTTGGGGGAGCCAAGTCACATTCAGGTCACGAGGACATCCTGAAATCTCACAGAAAGGTCACAAAAAAGCCTCCCCTTGGGGAGGCAGGCTGATGGCTGTTTGGCTAGCTGGGGTGGGGATTACGATTTTGGGGTTATGGTATAGCCGATACCGGGCTTGGTCAGGATATATTGGGGATTTCTGGCATTGTCGTTTAGCTTATGTCTGAGGCGAGCGATGTTTACTCGAAGCAGGTGAAATTCACCGAGGTATTCCTCACCCCACACCTTCTCTAGTATCTGGTTGGGGGTGGTTACCCTGCCGGCGTTACGTGCTAGGTAGGATAGTAGCCGATGTTCGGTCGCCGTCAGGTCAACCTCCTGTCCCCTCAGGGTAACCCGATGTCGGGCAAAATCGATTTTCAGGTCTTGATAGTGAAAGCTGGGCTCAGGACGCTCATCCCAGAGCTTGGTGCGGCGTAATACTGCCTTGACCCGGGTTACCAGCTCCTTGATGGAGAAGGGTTTGGTTACATAATCGTCAGCGCCGGCTTCCAGTCCCTTAATCTTCTCCGCTTCTTCTCCCAGAACGGTGACTATAATTATCGGTATCGGGGAGAATTCGCGGATTCGCTGGCATACTGTGTAGCCATCGAGCCCCGGCATTATAACATCCAGTAACACCAGGTCGGGGGTTGCTTCGTCAAATATGTTAAGGGCGGCTTCGCCGTTAGTAGCCTGGAACACCCGGTAGCCTTCCATCTCCAGAACCTGCCGCATCATCCGCAGTATATGAACATCATCATCGACCACCAGTATTGATGCTTTAGCGGAACCCAATAATGCTCTCCTTGTTAATAAGATATACTAAGTGTCTTCCCCTAAGCTAGCTTGGTGCGTCTTAATTTTGCCTCGATGCGAGCCAGCAGTTCCTTGGTGTAGAACGGTTTGGTAACATAGTCATCGGCACCAATATTTAGCGTCTTCTCCAGCGAGGTTTCCTGATGAATCCCGGTAACCATAATCACTGGGACATCGGAGCGTTGCCGAATAAGGTCTAAGACCTGATACCCGTCAAGCCCGGGCATGATAATATCCAGCATAATCAGGTCTGGCTTGTGTTTGGTAAGTGACCTTAGCGCTGAGTTACCACTGGCAGCGGTATAGACATCATACCCTTCCAATTCCAGGGTGCGCTTGAGCATCTGCCGTACGTCGTGGTCGTCATCTACGACCAGAATGCGGGTTCTTCTCATTGAAAACCTCCAGCCTGAATGAACACTATATCGGCTTGCTTAATATAAGATTTATAGCTTCGTTTAGCTGTTCGGCATTGAAGGGTTTACTAATATAGGATGCTTTGACTGCAGCAAGGAATTTCTTGGTATCGGCGCCCATAGTATCACCGGTAACAAAGACTATTCTTTCGGTCAGGGGTGAGTCAATCTGTTTAAGGTGATTATAAAACTCAATGCCGCTCATTCCCGGCAATTTGATATCCAGCAGGATAAGGTCGTATTCTTCACTGCTGAGCTTATTCAGGGCAGTA
>JAGGZY010000046.1 GCA_021161775.1 Dehalococcoidales bacterium | reverse complement strand
GGAGAGATATTACCCTGAGGAGGAACTGCCAATGCGGCGGCCGGTAAGGGAGAGATATTACCCTGAGGAGGAACTGCCAATGCGGTGGCCGGTAAGGGAGAGATATTACCCTGAGGAGGAACTGCCAATGCGGCGGCCGGTAAGGGAGAGATATTACCCTGAGGAGGAACTGCCAATGCGGCGATCGGCAAGGGAGAGATATTACCCTGAGGAAGAACCGCCAATGCGGCGATCGGCAAGGGAGAGATATTACCCTGAGGAAGAACCGCCAATGCGGCGATCGGCAAGGGAGAAGTATTACTCGGAGGAGGAATTGCCAGTTCGGCGACCGGCAAAGGAGAAGTATTACTCGGAAGAGGAATTCCAGCAGACTCAGCAGCCGAGTGTATCCGTCAATGACCTTCCTGAAGAAGAGGAGCCCTCGACTGGGGCAGTAGAGGAACAAAAGACATATACCCACCTGTGGATTCTGGCTATCGGTCTTTTCGGCTTTGGCGATACCATTACCTCTGTTATGGTCTTCTCTAAGGGAGGGTATGAAGCCAATCCCATGATGGCTCAGATAGTATCGATGTTGGGTGGCAGTATCGGCGCCTTTGTTGCTGTCAAGACGGCTATCCTGGTGGGACTCGCTTTCCTTTCCTTTAAGATGTTTAAGAAGCAGGGCTGGGTTATTCCTGCCATACTCAGCGCGGTAGGTGGCTACCTGGTAGCATCAAATATTATGGCTCTGCTTAACCTTAGCCTGTAGGTGATTCCGGACTAAAACAGCCTTCTTTCTCCTGTTCTAACTATTATCAAGACGGGTTCTGGGTTATCTAAGATAGAGGTTAATACTAGATAATAGTTTTAGAAGATTGTCTCTTGACCTGAGCCTTCATCCCCACTTATCATTAGGTAAACACGATAATCTATAAGAAATGAGGGCTGTTTGATGGCTGGGAAGAAGATGCTCATTCTGGACAAGAGAACGGTTGATGCAATTGACCGAAATCGGAGTGACCTTGCCAGGGAAGAGTTCGTTGAGCTTTGTGTTGATGCTTGCATTGAGCAGGTTGAGCCGGAGGAGTCGGAAGCAGGGAAAAGCTATTATGCTCCGGAACCGAGATTTGCCCCTGAGGAGGCGTCAATATATGCTACCCGGGAGGAATTTCAGGAGTTTAAATACAGTATCAAGGAGCTTCTCCGAACCTTTCTTGATTTCTTTATCAGCTTTGGTCTGGATTTAGGCACCAGTCGGAGTAGTCAAGATCTGGAGAATCTGAAGCGACAGCTTCGCGACATACTCTAAGTCGGTTCCTGAGGCACTGGCGATATCAGTTCTGATTTCATCATCAGGTCAATGGAGGCTTTCGCCCCTTTAATCATCTTCGTTACCTGACGAGCCAATTGTTCATAACTAGGCTTTTCCCGAGCTACCCCTTGCTCGATGGCTTTCATACCTACGGCAACGGCTTCCCGGATAAAGGCGTCCGATTCAGCCATCGTGGGGCAGATGTAATTCTCATTGATACCTCGTTCCTCAGCGTACCTTGCCAGTTCACTAGCAGCGGCGATGCACATCTCGTCGGTAATGGTTCGGGCTCTAACATCTAGGGCCCCTCGGAAGAGGGCCGGGAAAACTACTGAGTTATTCAGCTGATTAGGAAAGTCGGACCTTCCGGTAGCCACAATCCTGGCGCCAGCCTGTTTAGCCTCCCATGGCCAGATTTCAGGAATAGGATTGGCACAAACAAAGAGGATGGCGTCCTTAGCCATAGTCCTTACCCATTCTGGTTTGATAGTATCCGGCCCTGATTTTGACAGAGAGATGCAGACATCAGCCCCGCTGAGCGCCTCGGCAATTCCGCCAGTTCGTTTCCCGGGATTAGTTCGCTGGCACAGGCCCCATTTGTAGGACTTCCCTGCCTGCTGCTTAAGATCGCTTCTACCGGTGTGTAGTATGCCCTTACTATCAACAAAGATAGAGTGCTGAGGTAAATAGCCGGCAGTAAAGAGGAGTCGGGAGATAGCCACATTAGCTGCCCCTATCCCGATAAAGGTAATGTTTACCGCCTCCTTGGGCTTGCCGACTATCTTCAGGGCGTTGGTTAATCCTGCTAGAGTAACTGTAGCTGTCCCTTGCTGGTCGTCATGCCATACTGGGATAGCCATTTCTCGACGCAGGGTATCTAGAATACGAAAGCACTTGGGGCTAGAGATATCCTCCAGATTGATTCCCCCGAAGGAGGGTTGGAGCCACTTTACTGCCTGAATTATCTGATCAGGGTCCTTAGTATTCAGGCAAATAGCTACCGCGTCTACCCCGCCGAGGTATTTAAATATCAGTGCCTTGCCTTCCATCACCGGTAAGCTAGCCTCAGGCCCAATATCACCTAGACCGAGAACCCTGGTGCCATCAGAGACAATGGCTACCGTATTCCACTTATTGGTGTAGTCATAGACCTTTCCCTTATCGGCTTGTATTGCCTTACAGGGGGCGGCGACTCCGGGGGTATACCAGATAGCGAAATCATTAATATCGCGGATAGCACACTTAGCCATCGTCTGCATCTTTCCTCGGTAGAATGGGTGTAGCTTCATCGCTTCCTCGGCTGGCTTTTGGGCTTTAGCTAGCAGCTCGTCGGCAGTCATTTTAGGTAACATTATCTCCTCCTTAATGGATTGGCATCTAAGGTTTCTCTTAGTTATAATTTAGCATAACCGGGCTATGGTAGAATAGTGATGAGTTGTGAACAGGGGTAGGTCACGGATATAGGAGAGGGAGTTGTTAGCTAAGTTAAGAGTTCGGGATATTGGTATCATTGAAGAGATAGACTGGAGCCTGAGTAGCGGGTTAAATGTTATCACCGGCGAAACGGGGGCGGGGAAATCCCTGGTAGTTGATGCTGTGGGGGCGTTACTGGCGGGCAAGGTAGACGATGAGCTTATCCGCTATGGTGCTGACCGGTCTCAGATTGAAGGGGTCTTTGTTCTCCCTCAATATAATACTAGGGCTCAACTGAGGCGACTACTGGTGGATAAAGGGCTGGAGGCGGATGAAGAAACCCTGGTGATTAGTTATGAATCGCGGCGGCGGGGCCGCAGCATTGTCCGGGTAAATGGGCATGCTGTCCCCCGGGGTCTGGTAAATCAGATCGGCGGTCACTTAATTGATATTCATAGTCAGGGTGAGCATTTTTCCCTGCTTAATCGGGAATATCACCGCTATCTTCTGGATGCCTATGCCCATATCCTGAGCCTGCGACGTGGCTTCAGTATCAAGGCTACCGAACTGGGTAAGGTGACCCAGGAGCTTAAGACGCTAATTGAACAGGAACGGGAGTTGGCTCGCAGTGAAGAACTATGGCGCTTTCAGCGGGATGAGATAGCTCAGGCTAAATTGCGGGAAGGGGAACAAGCTACCCTGGAGAGAGAGCGGGATATTCTAGCCTCCGCTGAGCAATTAAAGTCACTCTCCGGTAAAGCCTACCGGGCTCTTTGTGGGGGAGATGAGCCTCACTTGCTAACCTCAGCTCGGGATAGAATGAACGAGGCGGTTGGGATAATGAAAAAGCTGGTAGCTATTGACCCTAATTTGAAACAGCCGCTGGAGTTTATGGAGGGAACGGTATATGGGCTGGAGGAAGTAGCCCGAACGATTCAGTCTTATAGTGAGAGGCTGGAATACGACCCTCGACGGCTTGAGGAGATAGAATCGCGATTAGAGCTTATCCGGAATCTGAAGAAGAAATACGGACCCACCGTTACTTCAGTCCTAGATTACCTAAAAAGGACTGAGGCTGAATTAGCCGGTCTCTCTCACTCTGCTGAAAGACGGATTCAGCTTGAGAGGAAGCTCCTAGGTCTCAGGGAGGAAATGGGTCGGATGGCGGCGAAGCTTTCTCAGGCACGCTCTGCAGCGGCGCGAGAATTAGTTACTGCGGTGGAGACTGAACTGGCTGATTTGAATATGCCTTCGACTAAATTTGAGGTGAGGGTAACCCAACAGCCATCTCCCGAGGGGATTCCTCTTCCCGATGGAGAAAGCTATGCCTTCAGTAGTGATGGGGTGGATAATGTAGAGTTTATGGTATCAACCAATCCTGGCGAGCCGGTTAAACCGTTAATTAAGATTGCCTCCACTGGGGAAATCTCCCGCTTTACCTTAGCCTTGAAGGGGGCTCTGGCGGGGGCAGATAACATCCCGGTGCTTATTTTTGATGAGATTGATATTGGTATTGGGGGGAGGAGCGGCCGGGTAATCGGTAAGAAGCTATGGAATCTGGCACGGCATCATCAGGTAATCTGCGTTACCCATCTCCCCCAGATCGCCGTCTTTGCTGACGCCCATTATAGTGTTCATAAAGATGCCTCCGGCAGTCGGACCCTAAGTCGGCTCAGGGCACTTCATGGCGAGTCCCGGATTAAGGAACTGACAGCAATGCTCGGTAGTCGTCAATATACTGGGGCATCATTAAGCACTACTCATGAGCTAATACAGGAGGCGGAGCAGTGGAAGCAAACCCAGCAATAGCTTATACTAATTAACTGGGTTATAATGCGGTAGGCTCTGGAGAAAGGAGGTGCGATGTTCAAGAGGATTTTGGTTTGTTTGGATGGTTCTAGTCTGGCGGAGCAGATTTTACCCTATGCTACTGAGATAGCCTCACACTTTGGCAGTAGGCTAGTGCTACTTAAGGTTACTCTTCATCCCAGTGCCGTGGTTTCCCCATCGCTCGGATACTATCGTGAGACACCGCTGGAGGAGATTCAACAAGCCAGGGATGAGGCTGAGGCCTATCTGGAGCGTATTGCCCAACGACTGCGGAAGAGGGGATTGGCGGTTGATTGTGTGACTCTGCCGGGAAGCCCCGGGGAGACCATTGTCAGTTATGCTGACAAACATAAAATAGGGCTTATTGCGCTGGGTACCCACGGCCACAGCGGATTGGGGCGTCTGGTGTTTGGTAGTGTAGCTGACTTTGTGCTGAAACAGTCAGGGCTACCCATTCTGATAAGAAAGCCACAGCAGGTTAAGAAATAGCTTGCTCTCACTATTTCTTGAGGTAGCTGGTGCTAGTCATCTTCGTTCCATTGTTAGCGCTGCTTGTTTCCATGGTTATGTTCCTACACCATCCCGTATACAAAAAACTAAGGGCTGACTGTTTGTATACCTCAGTCAGCCCTTAGTAGTCACGTCGTGACTATTCTAACATAGCCGTGGTGGTGGATTAGTAACCCTTTAGCTCCTTTCTCAGTGCAGTTGTCGGGGTATCAATCCCACCGTCCTTGCCATCACAGATTAGAGGTGTCTCGCCGCGGGACAACATTCCCTCATAACTGGTGTCCATAATTGGCCATTTGTCCCATTCACCAGCTGGCATCCGTGGCCAGGCTTGGTGAACCCCGTATAACGTCTGTGTATCAAGGTTATCCTTGGTAACGAGAAGCATAGGAGAAGTTATGTCGTGTGGCTGAGCCTTTCCAAGGATAAGGTGGTTAAACGTGGTCTTGACAACGATGTCGCACAGGTCGTAGAAGGTATGCGTTCCTGTAGCCTCAAGTAAGCCGTCATCCATAGCCTTTATTACAGCAGTGTCGATGTCATTAAAAGCACAAATGACATGCTTGGGGTCGTCGGGGGGAACCAGACGGCCTGCTGCCTTAATTCCTTCGAGAGTTCCGGTTCCTCCGCCATCGTGAACGAAAACGCCATTAATTTCAGGGTGAGCGGTGAGAGCATCCTGAGTGTAAGTAGCACTTAACTCATCACCACCCCTGGTGTCAGGAGATATTATCACGTCAATAAGGTCGGGATATTTATCGACCGCAAGGTGAAAACCTTGGTGACGCTTTAGGGATGTTTTTACAGTGTGGTCCTGGAAGACCTCATATATAACCAAGTGCTTGCCAGTTCTCTTGGCATAGTCTACGAAGTATTGGCCGACTACCGCAGACCCCCACGGTTTACCAAAATCGTGAACGACTCGGGTAATAGCAGAGTCAGTATCAACGACAACATCCCAGTTATAGGTAGGAACACCCTGGGCGAGAGCCTTATCTACCACTGGGGATAGCATAGCTTCGTTAGCTGCGTGAAGTACGATAGCATCACATTGATTTAATGATAGCTGGTCTTCAAGAAATGATACCTGCTTCAGAGGATCTAAGGCGCAATCGAAGTTAGTGGTCGTACCACCAGCACCCTCAAGCAAGCTGGGGATAAATTTGTATGAATTACCTAGCCAATCACATGTTGTGAAAAACCAACTGCAAGCGAATCGGTATGGAGTACCATCAGGCTTTATTGCCAAGCCATCATATTGATGCCTGGAAAACTTACCTGTTTCGGGAGATACTGTTAGAGGTTGTCCAGTAGGGTCTGGGGCTGGAGCTGGAGCTGGTGCTGGAGCTGGAGCTGGAGCTGGTGCCGGTGCTGGTGCTGGTGCCGGTGCTGGTGCTGGTGCCGGTGCTGGT
>JAGGZY010000027.1 GCA_021161775.1 Dehalococcoidales bacterium | reverse complement strand
GGTATGGAGATATATGCTGCTAGCGTGGTCTCCAGCGACCCCTTTGAGCTGGCGTGGCAACTGCGAGAATACCTGGGGGTTAACGGTGGCTAGGGGAGTCTTGGTTTGGTAGCTATATCAGCGGGGCAAAGCCAATTGATTTTACGCTGACCTGCATAATATTGAAATCTAGCTTTGTTTAAACCTGATGAATAGTATCCTTTGGGTGCTATCGGTAACCTTTACTCGGTCATCAATACGCCAGCCGACTACCCACAGGATATGCTTCGGGGAATAAACGATAGGCACCCTGGGCCGCCAACTCAGGGGAATCCTATTATTAATCATAAACTCAGCCATGCTTTTGGGCTGACTCATCCCCAGTGGTTGAAACCGGTCGCCGGGCTTACGGCTCCTTACTATCAGCTTATCCCCAATCCTATCCCGGTCAAGGTAGGCGGTAAAGTCGTTATTCTCCATTATCATCTGCTCACGGCTTACCAATCTGGCGGTTGTCTGCCATCCGGGGAGGCTGGTTTTCCCGGCTAGATTTAGCTGGTATTCCCCATTAAGTATCGGTAGCGGTATCAGTGCTGTTGGGTCTTTGCTTATCAGGTAGTGGTTATAATTAACGACAAAGGTTAGCTCCCCGGGCAGGTTAAGTCTCTTTCCTGCTGGTTTTCCCAGGGCGTCCATCATAACCTCAATATGGCGGGTCTCAATATCCTTGAGGTTACCCTGCAGTTTTTCTATCGCCATTCGTAGCAGGTGTCGCTTAAGGGAGGGGTGTAGCTCAAGAAACTGTTTTTTCCCCAGAATGATGTTATTTTCCTGGCATTGGGCAAGTTCGCTCCAGTGTTGGTTGACCTCCCCTTCAATGAAGCTAGTATCGTCGATAGCTAGCTGAGCCGTTCTTAAGATGGCTTCCCTTACCCCAGGGTTATAGCTCTCAAGCAGCGGTATTAGCTGGTGGCGGAAGCGGTTTCTCAGTAGTGATAGTGACTGGTTAGTGGAATCAATCCGGGGCTTAAGCCCAAGTTTTTGGCAATAACTAGCCGTTTCCTGACGGCTTATCTCCAGCAGGGGCCGGATTAGGGTAATGGTCTTTCCCGCCAGTTGCCGATTGGTGCTGGGTCGCAGTCCCTGGAGCCCCCTGGTGCCGGTTCCCCGAACCAGATGCATCAGTATGGTCTCAATATTGTCATCCCGGGTATGGCCAAGGGCTATCCGGCTAGCCCCGATAGACTCTGCCACCTGAGCCAAAAACGAGTATCGTACCTCACGGGCGGCTTCCTCCAGCGAGATTCGCTTCTGGGCTTGATAGGCTGCTACATTACGTTGCTCAATGGTAGCTGGAACGCCCCATCGCTGGGCTAACTCGGCGACATAGCTGGCATCAGCCTCCGCTTCGGCACCCCGAAGCTGGTGGTTGAGGTGAGCGATATGTAGCTCTATCCCCAGTTCCTCCTTGAGGTTAATCAGAATAAGGAGCAAGCAGACTGAGTCAGGCCCGCCGGATACGGCTACCAGTAGACGGGATGGGCTTAGTATCAAACGGTGTTCCCGGATGAAACGAAGCGCCCGTAGCTTGAGCGGCTGATTAGTCTTCTCCTGGTTCATTATCTATCCCGGTTCTATTTAATTGGGTTTTAGTATCAGTTTAGTGCGGTGGATTAATTTGGGGTGGTGGCTAAAGCCTAGTGCCAGACTAACCTGCTCTGGCCTTCCTGAACCCTGACTGCCACAGCGTAACCTCATCCCGATAGTGGCGTAAGGGGGGCAGCAGTTAATCAGCCACAGGTTATCAATCAGCGTTCTCAAGTCGTAGCTTCGTGTCCCGGTATCCCGTTGGTGCTGCCATGGCAGATGGTCTACCGAAAGCAAACGGTTAATGGCTGAGGTTACTTCGGCGGGGTCTTTTCCGGTGGCTAGCTCTACCCGATACTCGGCATAACGCACCTGCGATTGTAGTGAGGGCTGGGTTAACGGGGTTTGGTACACCTGAAGTATCTTGATACCGGGGGGCAGTTGCTGGTTCACCGCAGCAGTAAAGAAGTGGGGTGAAACCCACCCGGTAATATAGATATCCATTAGCTCTGCCTGGCTGGTTACTCCCAGGGGCAGGGGAGCGGCCAGGGATATACGGGGATGGGGGCTGAATCCCTCAGAATAGGCGAGAGGAACGGCGGCACGATGTAGTGTCCTTTGCCACAGACGTATTAAATCAAGGTGCGAGATAAACCTTACCGGTTGTTCCCGCTGGAACCTAACCCTCAGGCGGTACATCCCTCTTCTTTTCCTTGGTCAGCAGGATTTCTTCTATTTTTAGTCCCCGCATCTTGGTTATCACTACCTTTAAGCCTTTATATCTTAATTGTTCTCCCTGTTTCGGGATATGACCCAGAAGGTCAAGGATAAGACCAGCTACCGTCTCATACTCACCATCAGGTAGTTCTAAATCCATTTCTTCGTTGGCTTCTTCAATCCGCATACTGCCGTCAATCTGAAAGGTATATTCGTTAATGGCTTCGTATTCCTTTTCCACCGCAGCCAACTCGTCGCCTACTTGACCCACAATCTCCTCAACCAGTCGGCTAAGGCTGACAATACCGGCGGTGCCTCCGTACTCATCTACCACTACTGCCATCCGGTAGTTGTTATCCTTCATCTCGGTAAACAGCTCGCTGATATGCTTGGTCTCCGGAGTGAAGTAACAGGGACGAATCAGGTCATCAATAGTGCCTGATTTATTAATCGTTCCCTTGGCTAGCGCCATCAGCACATCCTTGATAGACAGGATACCAACCACATTGTCCATATTCTCCCTGTATACTGGGAAGCGGGAGATGGGGGATTGGGTGTAAAGGGTGAGGAAATCGGCGATGGTCGAGCCCTGCTCAATGGAGATAACCTCGGGGCGGGGTACCATTACCTCCCGCACTGGTCGGTCACCGAAGTCAAAAACATTGTGTAACATCTCGGCTTTGGTCTCCTCTACTGTCCCCTCTTTATGTCCCAGTGATATCATAGTGCGGAGCTCACCTTCACTGACCAGGGACTTGCGCCCCGGTTCTCTACCAAGCAAGCGACTGAATCTGGAGGCTATCGAGCTTAATACCAGTGCAAAAGGGGTAAAGGCTACTGAAGCGACGCCTACAGGTCGAGCTAGTTTTATAGATAGTTGCTCGGCATCACGGGCGGCGATGGTTTTCGGGGTGGCTTCACAGAATATTAACAGGATGATGGTTACCCCGATAGTAGAGATAAGTATCCCCCGTCCTCCCCAGACCGAGATAGCCAGTGCTGTGCCTAGCGCGGCGGCGGCGGTGTTAACTAGATTGTTACCCGTCAGGATAGCAGATAACAGTCTCTCCGGCCGCTCTATCATTTTAGCCACTCGACTGGCACCGGGCACTTTGGTGCTAACCATGTGTTCAACTTTTATTTTCTGTAGGGAAATAAAGGCAGTTTCTGAGGCTGAAAAGAAGGCAGAAAGTATAAGACAAACAATAAAAAGTGCTAAATATAGCGTTTGAGTACTAGTCAAACATCACCACCCCGCTCCTGAAGTGTAGTTAAACCTCCTAAATTCACTCTTATTTATCATAGCATTGGCTTGGGGGGGTGTCAAAAAGGGACTGCTAATATGCTATAATTTTAGGAAGATGAAGATTTTGGGTATCGAGACCTCCTGTGATGAAACGGCGGCGGCGGTAGTGGAGGATGGGGTGAGAATACTATCCAATCAGATTGCCTCGCAGGTGGGAATCCATGCCCGCTATGGTGGTATTGTCCCTGAGGTTGCCTCACGACAGCATGTGCTGTCAATTATCCCTGTGGTCAGGCAGGCAATGACTGAGGCTGAAGCTAACTGGAATGATTTAGAGGCTATCGCCGTAACCAATGGACCCGGTCTGGCGGGGTCACTACTGGTAGGGGTAAACGTGGCTAAAGCAATTGCCTTGGCTCAGAAATTACCTATTATCGGGGTCAATCACCTTGAGGGTCATATCTACGCTAACTGGTTGACTGGGGCTGATATCAGCTTTCCTGTGGTCTGCCTGATTGTCTCCGGAGGACATAGCGATTTGGTGTTGATGAGAGGGCATGGAGAATATGTAACTGTAGGCCGAACCCGGGATGACGCTGCCGGCGAGGCTTTCGATAAGGCGGCCAGGGTGCTGGGGTTGGGTTATCCCGGTGGTCCGGCTATCGAACAGGCAGCCACCGCGGGTGCTGACTCCCTTGGTTTACCCCGTTCCTGGCTAAAAGGAAGCTATGACTTCAGCTTTAGTGGCTTGAAGACAGCACTGATTCATCAAGTAAAAGCGGGTGAGATTTCGTCCCTGGCTGATGCGGCGGCTTCCTTTCAGCAGGCGGTAGTTGATGTTCTGGTAGAGAAGACGATAATGGTGGCTAGGGAGTATCAGGCAAGGCATATTCTATTAGCTGGTGGGGTGGCATCAAATGGGCAGCTTCGCCAGCAGATGATGAAACATTCCCCGGTGTCGGTGCTGGTTCCTGAGCTGATACTGTGCACCGATAATGCGGCGATGATTGCGGCTTGTGGTTACTACCGCTTTCAGGCCGGTAAGATAGATGACTTGGCTCTGGATGTAGTTGCTGGCCTTAGACTGGCCTAAGTATGGATAAGGAGGTGTTCTATGACGAGTAAAATTTTTGTGGTGGTGACCAGCGGGGATAAGGAAGTGTCCCTTGGGGTAAGCCTCCGATATTCACTAAATGCGGCGAAGAACGGGTGGATGGATGAGGTTAAGGTGATTCTCTTTGGGCCAGCAGAGAGGCTGGTTGCCGGCGATGAGGAGGTGTTGGCTAAAGTGAAGGAACTGGTTCAGGCCGGTATTGAGGTTCTGGCGTGTAAATCGTGCCTTGATGATTGGGCTGATGGGCAGAGGATAGCTGAAGCCCTCGAGAGCGTCGGGGTTAGGATAATCCGCGTCGGGGCGATAATATCACAACGGCTGAAGGATGGCTGGGCTTCATTAACCTTCTAGGAACCCGGGGGAATATTCCCGTAAAATAGACTATAACTTAGAGAAAAGCCCTTATTGATAGTAATTAGCTGATTTTTACCCCTTTAATGCCTTTAAGTCAGTGGCAAGAGTCTTTAAGTGATTATTTGTTTGGTTGTCATTTTTACTTAAATGGGTTATTATATAACAAGTTAGCAGTCTCAAGGTCAGAGTGCTAATAGATTAGGCCAGTAATAGGTTAATCCAAAAATTAGAAAGGAGGATTAAGATGGCAGATAGACTTAAGCCTTTGGCTGATCGGGTAGTGGTCAAACCCCTGGAGAGGGAAAAGGTGAGTAAGGGAGGGGTGGTATTACCCGATACAGTTAAGGAGAAGCCTCAAGAGGGAGAGGTTATCGCTGTCGGTGCAGGTAAGTTAACCGATGAGGGGAAGCGGATGCCGATGGATGTTAAGGTAGGCGATATTGTGATTTATGCTAAATATGGCGGCACCGAGATTAAGATTAATGGTGAAGAGTTGGTGATTCTGCGCGAGAGCGATATTTTAGCCAAGAAGATTAAATAACCAATCAGATTTATAAGGAGGATAGAATTGGCCAAACAGATTTTGTTTAGTGAGGAAGCTAGGGCGAAGATAAAGAAGGGGGTAGATGTGCTGGCGGATGCCGTCAGGGTTACCCTGGGTCCCAAGGGGCATTGTGTAGCCCTGGATAAGAAATGGGGGGCGCCGTCGGTAATTGATGATGGGGTTACTATTGCCAAGGATATTGAGTTGGCTGACCCCTTTGAGAATATGGGGGCGCATCTGGTTAAGGAAGCAGCGACCAAGACTAACGATGCTTGTGGTGATGGTACCACGACATCAACTATTCTGGCTCAAGCGATGATTACTGAAGGGTTTAAGAACCTGGCGGCTGGTGCTGAGGCAATGTCGCTAAAGAGTGGTATTGAGAAGGCGACCAAAGCGATTGTTGAGGAGCTAAAGCGGGTATCCACTGATGTTAAGGGCAAGGAACAGATTGCTCAGGTAGCTACCATAACCGCGGTTGACAAAAAGATTGGTGACCTGATTGCTGAGGTAATGGAGAAGGTGGGTAAGGATGGAGTGATTACGGTGGAGGAGTCTAAGGGTCTAGAGTATGAGACCGAATATGTTGAAGGAATGCAGCTTGACCGGGGTTACATCAGTCCCTACTTCGTGACTAATGCGGAGAAGATGGAGACCGTGCTAGATGACCCTTATATCCTGATTACCGATAAGAAGGTTTCAGCGATGGCGGACCTGCTGCCGGTTCTAGAGAAGATATTGCAGGTGTCGAAGAACCTGTTGATAGTGGCTGAGGATGTGGATGGAGAAGCCCTGGCGACGCTGGTGGTTAATAAGCTGCGAGGGACGCTTAATGTACTGGCAATCAAGGCGCCGGGTTTTGGTGACCGTCGTAAGGCGATGCTTGAGGATTTAGCCATCCTTACCGGGGGTAAGGTAATCTCGGAGGATGTGGGGCGGAAGCTGGACTCAACCACGATAGAGGATTTAGGCCGGGCGCGTCGGGTAACCGCTGATAAGGACCATACTACTATTGTTGAAGGTAAGGGTGCGGAGGATGCGGTCAGGGACCGGATAAAGCAGATTAAGGCTCAGATAGAGGAATCTACCTCTGATTTTGACCGCGAGAAGCTTCAGGAGCGACAGGCGAAGCTGGTCGGTGGAGTGGCTGTAATCAAGGTAGGGGCTGCCACCGAGGTTGAGCTTAAGGAAAAGAAGCATCGTGTTGAGGATGCCTTGTCGGCAACCCGGGCTGCTGTAGAGGAAGGTATTTTGCCTGGTGGTGGGGTGGCGCTGGTCAATGCCCTGCCGGTACTGGATAAGCTGGAGGTTAGCGGGGATGAAGCTACCGGGGTTAACATTTTGCGGAAGGCAGTAGAGGAACCGATTCGCTGTATTGCTAATAACGCTGGTTATGATGGGGCGGTAATTGTGGATGCGGTGAAGAAGAGCCCGGTGGGGGTAGGTTACGATGCTTTAACCGGTAGGTTTATTAAAATGGAAGCAGAGGGTATTATCGACCCTACTAAGGTAACTCGATCAGCACTGGTAAATGCGGCTAGTGTAGCTTGTATGGTGTTGATTACTGATTCACTGATTACCGATATCCCGGAGAAGGAGAAGACCCCGCCAATGCCGCCGGGTGGTGGTGGTATGGAGGGAATGTATTAATTCTAACCAAGGCGGTGGGTTAGCATAGTCATAAGGTAAACACTGCTGAGAGCTGGCTTATTTACAGTAGATGGGTCAGCTCTCAGGATTTCTAACCGGGGAAATGATTGGCATTAATGGTGATGAGGATGGATTAGTCTAAGGTTAAGGCATTTCCCGAAGCTCGCCAAGAAGTTCGGCTCCCAGGCGGTCGATAATAACTGGTGAAGGGTGGTTAAGCAGTTCGTGGTGTAGGGGGGTAATGGAGATATTATCGTGCTCTATTGCCCCGATGTCGGTATCCTTGGCGGCAGTTTTGGTTATCTTTTCTCGCACTAGCCAGTAGTAAGCCTGTCGGCCATCGTTACCTTCGGCAACGGTATCAATATGGGTCTGGCTAGCCAGTTTAGTAATCTTGGCGTCGTTAATCCTAGCTAAGGGCAGATTGGGCAGGTTTACATTAAGAAAGATGTTGCCTGGCAGAGAGTGGTCGTTAACCTTCCCGGCAATCAGTCGGGCTAGTCTAGCGGCATCTTCCAGATGTTGATTATGGGTTGAGGTTACTGAGATAGCCAGTGAGGGAATGCCGCGCAGGTAGCTCTGGAGGGCAGCGCCAACGGTTCCTGAGATAAACACATCATCCCCCAGATTTGGCCCTGAATTTATTCCGGAGACAACCATATCTATCTGGCACTTAACCAGCTTACCCAGGGCGAGGATAATGCTATCCGCTGGGGTGCCTTCTACGGCATAGGTCGTAACATTGAGGACCAGCGGTGTTGCCTGACGTACCCGTAGCGGTTGGCGCAGGGTAACCGCGGTGCCTTGGGCGCTCTGCTCTCGGTCAGGGGCAACGACAATTACCCGGGCAATCTGAGTCAGCTCTTTGACCACTGTCCATAATCCGGGAGCAAAGACACCATCATCATTGGTGACCAGTATCTCCATCACGATACTAGTCTATCATAGGGGGAACGGGAGCGACAAAAGCCTGGTCACTACTGATTTCGTTCAGATAGATTAGTGACGCTATAATAGTGTTACTATGAGGATAATAAGTAGCGTAATCCCTGGAGCGTTCTCGCCGACCACGGCATTTAAGACGGCCCACCTATTCAGTAGAGCTAATTGAGGTAGTGCTTAGGTTAAGGGAGGAATACCCTAGATGGAGTAAGGATAAACTGGTGGTACTACTTCACCGTGAGGGATTTAATTGCTCTGCCTCTATAGTAGGCAGGATACTACATAGGTTAAAGGAGCGTGGTATATT